>NZ_WHTD01000073.1 GCF_009379765.1 Actinophytocola sp.
ACCAGGTCGGCGAGCACGAGCGCGCGGCGCGGGCCGCCGAGCGCGGCCGGGCGGACCGCCTCCTCGACGTCACCGCCGGCGAGCTCGGCCAGGAACCGGGACGGCTGCTCGTCCTCGCCGCGGATGGCCGACAGCAGCAGGGTGTGCCGCGCCCGGCTGGCCGCCACCAGCAGCAGCCTGCGCTCCTCGGCCAGCAGCGGCGCGGTCGCGGACAGCGCCTCACCGTCCACTCCGGACAGCAGGTCGGTCAGCCGCTCCACACCGAGCAGCGAGCCGCGCAGCCGCAGGTCCGGCCAGGTGCCCTCCTGCACGCCGAGCACGGCCACGACCGTCCACTCGCGACCGACCGCGGCGTGCGCGGTGATGACCGAGACGGCCTCGCCGCGCTGCGCGGACGGCGCGAGCGAGTCACCCACGATCCGTTGCGCGGCAAGGAAGTCGGCGAACCCGGTGACCCCGGCGCCGGGCAGCCGGTCGGCGTAGCGGCCCGCGGCGTGGAAGAGGCCGACGATCGCGTCGAGGTCACGGTCCGCCTGCGCGCCGAGGGTCCCGCCGCGCTGGGACTGGGCGACCCAGCGCGCCTCGAGCCCGCTCTGCTGCCACACCAGCCAGAGCACCTGCTCGATGCCGACGTTGTCGGCGATGGCCTGCCGGGCGGTCGTCAGCAGGCCCGCCACCCGCCGGACACTCACGGCCTCGGAGTCGTCCAGCGCGGCGAGCTTGTCGTCCTCGTTCAGCACCTCGACGAGCAGGTCGTCGCTGGACCGGTCGTGGCCCGCGGCGAGCTCGAGCCGGCGAAGGCCCCGGCGCAACCGGCGCAGGGCCAGCGGGTCGGCACCGCCGAGCTGGCAGGCCAGCAGCAGCTCCGCGCGGGCGGGGTCGAGCAGGTACGGGTTGGCCGCGACGCGCAGCAGCTCGAGGAACGGGCGGACGGCGGGCTGGCGGGCCAGCGGCAGCTCGTCGGCGTCGGTCGCCACGGGCACGCCGGCGGAGGCCAGCGCGCGCTGCAGGACCGGGACCGAGCGGGTGGCCGAGCGGACGAGCACGGCCATCTTCGACCAGCCGACGCCGTCGATGAGGTGGGCGCGGCGCAGCTGGTCCGCGGCCCACGCCGCCTCGGCGGCGTCGGTGGCGTGCAGGCAGACGGTCACCGCACCGTTCTCGGGGGAGCTCTCGACCCGTGGCTCGTCGACGTCGAGGGTGAGCCGCTGCGGCGAGGCGCCGGGCAGCCGGGCGGCGAGGCGGGCGACGGCCTGGCGGACCGCGGGCGCCATCCGGTGCGTGGCGCGCAGGACGACGGTGCCGCCGTCGGGCCGGGTGTCGGACAGCAGCCGGGGGTCGGCGCCGCGGAAGGAGAAGACGGCCTGGTCCGGGTCGCCGGCGAGGACGAACTCCTTGGCCGCGAAGCCGAGCCGGGCCAGCAGCCGGTACTGCAGCGGGTCGAGGTGCTGGGCGTCGTCGACGAGCAGGTAGCGGACCCGGTCGCGCTCGCCGGCGAGCAGGTCGGCGTCGGTCTCGAAGGCCAGCAGGGCGCTCGCGACGAGCTCCGCGGCGTCCAGCGCGGGCGCGCTCTCCTGGGCGACGGCGCTGTCCGCGGCGCCGGCGAGGAGGGTGACCTGCTCGTACTGCCGGGCGAACTTGCCGGCGGCCACCCACTCCTCGCGCTTGGCGTCCCGGCCGATCCTGATGAGGTCCTCCGGCCCGAGCCCGCGCTCGGCGGCGCGGAGCATGAGGTCGCGCAGCTCCTCGCCGAACCCGGGCACGCCGAGCGCGGGCCGTAGGCGGTCGGGCCAGTAGCGGGCCTCGTCCTCGACGTCGCCGGCCAGCAGCTCGCGGACGACGGCATCCTGCTCGGGCCCGGACAGCAGGCGCGGGCCGGGCACGTCACGCATGGCGGCGTGCAGGCGCAGGACGGAGAAGGCGTAGGAGTGGACGGTGCGGACGAGCGGCTCGCGGATCGTGCGGATGTCCGGGCTGTCGCCCTGGGTCAGGCGCGCGGTGATGGCCTCGCGGACCTCGGTGGCGGCGCGCCGGTTGGCCGCGATGACGAGGAGCTGCTCGGGATCGACGCCGCCGCGCAGGATGCGGTCCGCGGCGACCTCGGTGAGCAGCGTGGTCTTGCCGGTGCCGGGACCGCCGAGGACCCGGACGAAGCCTTCGGCGCCGTCGAGCACGCGCCGGGCCGCGGCATACCACCGGAAGGGCCGTCGGGGTGCCACCGGCCGGCGGACGAGCCGGGGAGCCGTGGTGACCACGCGGACGATGAAAACACGGCGGCCCGCTCGGGCGTGCACCGGCACGCCGGCACACCGGCCCGGCATACTTGCGCTGTGGACGAGGAGCTGCACGAGCGGGTCCGCGAGGTGATCGCGTCGATCCCCGCCGGCCGGGTGGCCTCCTACGGCGACATCGCGGCGATGGCCGGGGCGTCGACGCCCCGGCTCATCGGCCGGATCCTGAGTGAGGACGGCCACGACCTGCCCTGGTACCGCGTGCTGCGTTCGGACGGGACGCCGGCACCGCACCTGGTCCACAAGCAGCTCGAGCTGCTCCGGGCCGAGGGCGTGCTGGCCGACGGTCAGCGGGTGAGCATGCGCACCTACCGCTGGCGTCCCTGAACCACCACGTCGCCGAACGTCACGCCGCGGGTCATCGGGCGGGCCAGGAAGTCGTGCGGGAAGCCGAGCTCGATCGCACTCGCCTTCTCCAGGTTCGCCACGTGGTGCTCGGCGAGCCGCACGTCGAGCGCACCCAGGTTGTCCTCGAGCTGCGCGACCGTGCGCGCCCCGACGATCGGCGAGGTCACCGCCGCGTTGCGCAGCGTCCAGGCCAGCGCGACCCGGGACGGCGTCGTCTCCAGCTCGGTGGCGACCTCCTTGACCACCTCGGCGATGGCCAGCCCGCGCTCGGTCAGCGCGCCGTTCGCCGCGGCCACGTTCTTGCGCGAGCCCGCGGCCGACGCCGACCCGCCGCCGATGTCCAGGTCCGCGTGCGTGTACTTGCCGGCCAGCACCCCGCTGCCCAGCGGTGACCACGGGAGCACCCCGAGGCCCATCGCACGCGCCATCGGGATCAGGTCGCGTTCGACGGTCCGCTCGATGAGGCTGTACTCGATCTGCAGCGCCACCAGCGGCGTCCAGCCACGCAGGTCGGAGATCGCCTGCATGGGGGAGACCTGCCAGGCCGGGATGTCGGACATGCCGAGGTAGAGCACCTTCCCGGCACGCACGAGGTCATCCATCGCGCGCAGGACCTCCTCCACCGGCGTGGTGGCGTCCCAGGAGTGCAGGTAGAGGAGGTCGATGTAGTCGGTGTTCAGCCGGCGCAGGCTCTCCTCGGCGGAGTTGACCAGGCTCTTGCGGTGGTTCCCGCCCGAGTTCGGGTCGCCGGGGCGGGTGGTCATCGTGTACTTGGTCGCGATCACCAGCCGGTCGCGCCGGTCGCCCGCGAACTCGCCGAGCAGCCGCTCGGCCGAGCCGTTGGTGTACTGGTTGGCGGTGTCGACGACGTTGCCGCCGCGGTCGAGGTAGGTGTCGAAGATGCGGCGCGCCTCCGCCTTGTCCGCGCCCCAGCCCCAGTCCGACCCGAAGGTCATGGTTCCCAGCCTGCGGCTCGACAACGACGAGCGGGCCTACCTGTTCGACCTGGCCCGGCAGCGCCCGGCGCGCAGCCGCTCGACCGCCGACCCGGCGGCGGCCCGGCTGGTCGTGGACCTCTCGCCGCTGCCGGCGATGCTGATCGACCACCGCTTCGACATCCTGGCCTGGAACGAGGAGATGGCCGGGCTGATGCTGGACTTCGGCGCGCTGCCGGTCGAGCAGCGCAACACGATGTGGCTGTGCCTGTGCCACCCGGCGATGCGCGAGTTCTACCGGGAGCGGGAGCGGGTGATCAGCGAGGGCATCGCCGACCTGCGCGCGGCGTGGGCGGCCCGGCCGGACGACGAGTCACTCGTCGACCTGGTCGGTGAGCTGACCGTGCACAGCCCGGAGTTCGCGGCCCTGTGGGAGCGGCGCGACGTCCGGGTCAACGGCCGCGGGCGCAAACGCTTGCACCACCCCAGGGTCGGCCCGCTCGCGATCGACTTCGAGGTGCTCAACCCGCTCGGCGAGCCGGACCAGCGGCTGATCATCTACCGCGCCGCGGACGCCGCCTCCCAGACCGCCCTGGACGCCATCAGCCGCGAGGCCGCCGAGCCCCACCCCACCCTCCGCGCCCTGTAGACCCCGCGAGTCCCCACTCCCGACCCGCGGGTCCTGAGCGTTGGACTCGCGGGTCCTGACCATTGGACTCGCGGGTTCCGAGCGTTGGACTCGCGGGTTCTGAGCGTTGGACTCGCGGGTTCTGGGGGTTGGACTCGCGGGGTGGGGTCAGCGGGGGTCGTCGGCGGTGGTGCGGTGGGCCAGGTGGTCCGCGGGGATCTGGCCGAGGCGGCCGGCCTGGAAGTCCTCGAACGCGGTGACGATCTCCTCGCGGGTGTTCATCACGAAGGGGCCGTAGCGCGCCACCGGCTCGTTGATCGGAGCACCGCCCAGCACCAGGATCTCCCAGCCCGTCGGCGAGTCGGCCGGCTGCGTGTCCGCCGCCCGCATGGTCAGGGCCTCGCCGTGGGTGAACACCGCCAGCTGGCCCTCCTCGACCGGCCGGTGCTCCGGGCCCACCGTGCCGCGGCCGGACAGCACGTAGACCAGCGCGTTGTAGTCCGCCGGCCACGGCATCGCCAGCCGCGCGCCCGGGCTGACCGTCGCGTGCAGGTAGGTGATCGGGCTGTACGTCACGCCGGGACCGTCGTGGCCGTCCAGCGAACCGGCGATCACCCGGACCAGCGCGCCGCCGTCGTCGCCGGCGAGCAGGGTGGCGTCGCGGGCGCCGATGTCCTGGTAGCGCGGGGTGATCATCTTCTTGTCACGCGGCAGGTTGACCCACAGCTGCACGCCGTGGAACAGGCCGCCCTTCGCGACCATGTCCTGCGGCGGCACCTCGTTGTGCAGGATGCCGGCGCCGGCGGTCATCCACTGGGTCGAGCCGTCGGTGATGAGCCCGCCGCCGCCGATCGAGTCGGTGTGCTCGAAGGCGCCGTCGATCATGTAGGTCACGGTCTCGAAGCCGCGGTGCGGGTGCCACGGCGCGCCCTTCGCCTCGCCGGGGCCGTACTCGACCGCGCCCATGTGGTCCAGCAGCAGGAACGGGTCGGCCATCGACAGGTCGACGCCCGGGAACGGCCGGCGGACCTGGAAGCCCTCGCCCTCGAGGAACCGCTGGGCGGTGACGATCCGGTGCACGCCGCGCCAGTGGGTGTCCGGGGCGGACAGCTCGGGCAGGCGGGGCAGGGTGAGCGTGTCCGCGGTGATCGCCGGCATGACGCCTCCTTGGTCAGGTGCTCGAAAGCCTATGCTCCGACCAAGGTAGTTGCACCATCAATTATTCCCGCCCGGTACCGCCGGACGACGAGGTCGGCCACCAACGGGTGGGCACCCAGCGGCTCGGCCACCACCGCCGCACCGCTCGCGGCGAGGACGCGCTGGAACCGGCCCGGGGCGAGGAGCCAGGACGCCACCGCCACCCGGCCGCCCGCGCCGCTTACGCCGCCCACGCCGGCCACGCCGGCCACGCCGGCCACGCCGGCCACGACGTCACCGATCCGCGGGCGCGCGGTGGCCGCGTAGCCGACCCGGACCGGGCCGCCGGTGCTGGCGCCGAGCAGCTCGGCCGCCTCGACGACCTCGGCGAGCGCCCGCGGGTCCGAGGACCCCGCGGCGGCGAACACGACCGGGTCGCCCCGACGCCAACCTGCCTCGACGAGCCGCGCATGGGCGACCTCGACCAGCGCCGGGCCGAGGCACGGGGTGAGCACGGCGGGTCGCCCGCTGCGCCGAACCTGTTCGGGGAGGTCGACGCGGACGTGGTAGCCGGCGGCGAGGAACGCCGGCACGACGACCACCGGTGCCGCGACGGCGGACTCGCGGGTCCGGAGCGTTGGACTCGCGGGTCCCGGACGTTGGACTCGCGGGTCCCGGGCGTTGCGGAGGGCCGTGGTCACGTTCGGGCCGCGGACGTCGGCGAACGCCACCGCCACCCGCACGCCGGGGAGCCGGGTCCGGACCTGGGCGGCCAGGGCGCCGACCACCTCGGCGCCCGCCGGGTCGCGGGTGCCGTGGGCCACCAGGAGCAGGGTCACGGCACCGGGACGGCGAGCCGGTAGCCCCGCTTCACGACCGTCTGCACCAGCTCCGCGGTCCCCAGCGCCGAGCGCAGGCGGCCGATCGTGGTCTCCACCGCGTGCTCGTCGACCGCGTCGAGTCGGCCGGAGTGGCGGCGCAGCACCCCGCCGAGGACCGGGCGGGACAGGACCCGGCCGGGGCTGCCGGCCAACGCACGCAGCACGGCCATCGGCGCGGGCGGGACCGGGCGGAGCTCGCCGTCCACCAGGGCCGCCTGGCCGCGCAGCTCCAGCACGCTCTCGCCGATGCACACCCGGACGGCTCTGGCGGGCAGCGCCACCGCGAGCTCCCGGACCAGCGCGCCGATCCGCGCCCGGTGCGGTTGGATCACCGGCACGCCGACCCGTTGCATCGGCGCCGCGGTGATCGGACCGACGCACACCACCAGCACCCGGTAGCGCAGCATCTCCAGCAGCGGCACCAACCGGCCGGCGTCCTCGGCCGCGCGCAGCACGCTCGCCGCGGCCGGGGCGCTCGTGAAGGTCAGCGCGTCCACCTGGCCGGCCAGCACCGCGCCCAGCAACCGCTCCAGCGGCGCGGGGTCCGCGGGTGCGGTCCAGCGGTACACCGGGATCTCCAGGACGTCGGCACCGGCGGCGCGGAGCTGGTCGACGAAGTCACGCAGCGGCTCGCCGTGCAGCTGCACCGCGATCCGCTTGCCGGCCACCCCCGCGGCCAGCAGGTGGTCGAGCACCTCGGCGCTCGACTCGGACTCCGGTGACCACCGCTCGACCAGGCCGGCCGCACGGACCGCGCCCTTCGCCTTCGGGCCACGGGTCAGCACCGCGGCCGCGCCGAGCGCGGACAGCAACGCGTCGCCGAGCCCCCATCCCTCGGCGGCCTCGACCCACCCGCGGAAGCCGATCCCGGTCGTCGCCACCGCGACGTCCACCGGTGCGGCCAGCAGGCTCCGGGTGGCCCGCAGCAGGTCCGCGTCGTCGGCCAGCGGCACGATCCGGATCGCCGGCCCCTGCACGACGGTGGCGCCACGACGCTCCAGCAGGGCACCCAGCTCGTCCGCGCGGCGGGCCGCGGTCACCCCGACCGTGAACCCGGCCAACAGCGCGACATCACCGGTCACGACACTCCTTGTTCTACCTCAGCTGGTCGAGCAGCGGGGAACCTGCACGAACCGCGTGCTCGCCAATCGCGCCCAAGGGGAACGGGACGCGACCCAGCCACCGGTACGCACCGAACCGGACGGCACCAACCCACGGTGACCACAAGGGTTAATTCCGGGGAGGCGGAGCCGCCCCCACCATCAGCACACCGTCGGCGACTCGCACGGGGTAGACGCGGACCGACGCCGACCCGTCCTCCACGCACACGCCGGAGCGCAGGTCGAAGTGCTGCTTGTGCATGGGCGACGCGACCACCGGCGCCCCGCCCAGGTCGCCGACGATGCCCCGGGAGAGCACCGCCGCCCCGCTGAACGGGTCCACATTGGACAGTGCGTATGTCCCGGCGTGGAGCTCGTCGGCGCGGAACAGGGCGATCTGCGCGCCGTCGGGCAGCAGCGCCGCCACCCCGCGGCCGGGCAGCAGGTCGGACAGCGCGCACACGGCCGTCCAGGTCGAGAGTGCGGTCATCGGCTGACCTCCGGTATGCCGAGCGGCACCCGCTGGCCCCGCTCCGAACGGAAGGACACGCTCGGGTCGGGCATGCCCGGCGCGTTGACGAACGAGGTGAACCTGGCGAGCTTGACCGGGTCGTCCAGCACGCCGCGCCACTCGTCGGAGTAGGACTCGACGTGCGTGGCCATGGCCGCGTCCAGGTCGGCGCAGATGCCGAGGCTGTCGTGCAGGATCACGTCCCGCAGGTGGTCGACGCCGCCGTCCATCGCCTCGACCCACGCCGCGGTGCGCTGCAGCCGGTCGGCCGTGCGCACGTAGAACATCAGGAACCGGTCGATCAGCCGGACCAGTGTCTCGTCGTCCACATCGGACACCAGCAGCTCGGCATGCCGGGGCGAGAAGCCGCCGTTGCCGCCGACGTAGAGGTTCCAGCCGTGCTCGGTGGCGATCACGCCGAAGTCCTTGCTCCGCGCCTCCGCGCACTCCCGCGCGCAGCCGGACACCCCGGCCTTGATCTTGTGTGGCGAGCGCAGCCCGCGGTAGCGCAGCTCCAGGTCGATCGCCATCGTCACCGAGTCCTGCACGCCGTAGCGGCACCAGGTGCTGCCCACGCAGGACTTCACCGTGCGCAGCGCCTTGCCGTACGCGTGGCCGGACTCGAAGCCCACGTCCACCAGCCGGCGCCAGATCTCGGGCAGCGCCTCGACCGTGGCGCCGAACAGGTCGATCCGCTGCCCGCCGGTGATCTTGGTGTACAGCCCGAAGTCCTGCGCGACCTGGGCGATCACCATCAACCGCTCAGGGGTGATCTCGCCGCCGGGGATGCGCGGCACGACCGAGTAGGTGCCGTTGCGCTGGATGTTGGCGAGGAAGTGGTCGTTGGTGTCCTGCAAGGTCGCCTGCTCGCCGTCGAGCACGTGCCCACCGCCGAGCGAGGCCAGGATCGACGCGACCGCGGGCTTACAGATGTCGCAGCCGCGGCCGGTGCCGTGCCGCGCGACCAGCTCGCTGAACGTCGTGATCCCGGTGGACCGCACGATCTCGAACAGCTCCGCCCTGCTCTGCGGAAAGTGCTCGCACAGCGCGGTGGACTGCCCGACGCCGGCCGCGCCGAGCAGCTGCTTGAGCATCGGCACGCACGAGCCGCAGCCGGTGCCCGCCTTGGTGCACGTCTTGAGCGCCGGCACGTCCGCGCAGCCCTCGGCGATCGCTGCTTCGATCGCACTGTCGACGGCGCCGCGGGTGACCGCGTGGCACGAGCAGACCTGCGCGTCGGCCGGCAGCGCGCCGACCCCCACGGTGGCGCCGGCCGGGGAGATCAGCGCGGCCGGGTCGCCCGGCAGCGGCCGGCCGACCAGCGGGCGCAGCGTGGCGTACGCGGTGGCGTCGCCGACGAGGACGCCGCCGAGCAGCGTGCCGGCGTCGTCGGAGAGCACGAGCTTCTTGTACGAGCCGGCGACGGCGTCGTTGAGCACGACCTCCAGCGCGCCCTCGGTCCTGCCGTGCGCGTCGCCGAAGCTGCCGACGTCCACGCCGAGGAGCTTCAGCTTGGTGGACGTGTCGGCGGCGGCGAACATCGCGTCGCCGCCGAGCAGCCGGTCGGCGACCACCTCGGCCATCGCGTTGCCGGGCGCGACCAGGCCGTAGACCCGGCCGTGCACGCAGGCGCACTCGCCGACCGCGAAGACGTCCGGATCGCTGGTGCGGCAGGCATCGTCGACGAGGATGCCGCCGCGCTCGCCGATGTCCAGGCCGGCCGCCCGGGCCAGGTCGTCGCGCGGCCGGACACCCGCGGAGAACACGACGAGGTCGACGTCGAGCTCGGTGCCGTTGCCCAGCCGCGCGAGCAGCCGCGAGCCGTCCTGCTCGATGGCGTCGGTGCCGGTGCCGGCGTGCACGGTGACGTCCAGGCTCTCGACCAGCCTGCGCAGCAGCGCGCCGCCGCCCTCGTCGACCTGCATCGGCATGAGCCACGGGGCGAGCTCGACCACGTGCGGGGACAGGCCCATGTCCCGCAGCGCCTTCGCCGCCTCCAGGCCGAGCAGCCCACCGCCGACCACGAGCGCGGCCCGGCGGCCCTGCGGCCTCCGCGCGGCAGCCCTCTCGACGACGCCGGCACGGATGCCGTCCAGGTCGTCGATCGTGCGGTAGACGTGGCAGCCGGGCAGGTCGTGGCCGGGCACCGGCGGCACGAACGGGTACGAGCCGGTGGCGAGCACGAGCGCGTCGTAGGCCCGCACCAGCCCGCGCGCGGAGGTCACGGTGCGCGCGGTCCGGTCGATCGCCACGACCGGGTCGCCGAGGTGCGGCGCGACGTGCTCGTCGCCGGCGAACGAGGCGCCGTCGAGCTCGAGCGACGCCGCGTCCCAGGAGTCCACATAGGACGTGAGGGCGACCCGGTCGTAGGCGGGCCGCGGCTCCTCGGCGAACACGTCGACCCGCCACTCGCCACGGAGGTCGCGGTCCCGCACGGCCTGGACCAGCCGGTGGCCGACCATGCCGTGGCCGACCACGACGAGCCTGCGCATCATGCCCACTCCCCTTCCTCGCTCGGCCTCATGCTCGGTGGCGGCCGTGTCGGCGCCGGGTCGGTGCCGTTTCGCCACCGTTACGGATGACTCACCGCGCAGGTCAGCGGCCGGTCAGATGCCCGCATGCGCGAGGCTCCGGACCCGAGCGACCGCGAACGACCTGCGCAGGTAGTAGAACCAGGTCATCGCCGCGAAGACCACGTAGCCGGCGAGGAACACCCACAGCGCCGAGGTGGACCAGTCGTCGTTGGCCTGCGCCACCGCGAGCTTGTCCTCGACGGTGTCCGCGGCAGCCACCTTCGCGGTGACCCCGAGGCTCGCCTGGCGGAAGACGACCTGGATCAGGAAGCCGCCGAACGCGCCGATCGCGCCCGCGATGCCGATCACCGCGGCGGCCTCGCGCTTGAACTTCAGCGCGGTCGCACCCGGCGCCAGGCCCTTCTCCGCGGCCTCCTTGCGGCCGAGCTCGCCGAAGATGACTGGGATCATCCGGTAGGTGGAGCCGTTGCCCGCCCCGGACAGCATGAAGATCACCATGTAGGCGCCGAAGAACAGCGCGAAGCTGTGCGCGTTCACGCCGACGATCGCGAGCGCGGTGAACACGCCCATGCCGAGGAAGCACCACAGCGTCACCCGGGCGCCGCCGATCCGGTCCGACAGCCACCCGCCGAACGGGCGGGACACCGAGCCGATCAGCGCGCCCATGAAGCCGAGGCCGGCGAGGTAGGTGGCGATGAACGGGTTGGCCGCGAGGAACTCGGGGAAGGTGTTCTTGATGACCAGCGGCAACGCGAACGAGTAGCCGATGAACGAGCCGAACGTGCCGATGTAGAGGATCGACATGACCCAGGTCTGCCCGTGCCGCAACGCGGTCACGTAGGACCGCGCGTCGGACCTCGCCTGGGTCAGGCTGTCCATGAACAGCCACGCGCAGACCGCCGCGGCCACCACGAACGGGATCCAGATGAGGCCCGCGTAGCCGAGGTGCACCTCGTGCTGCGGCAGCCGCGCGGCCGCGGCCGGCACGCCGATGATCACCACGAGCGGCACGACCAGCTGCACCACGGCGACGCCGAGGTTGCCGCCGGCCGCGTTGAGCCCGAGCGCGAAGCCCTTCTTGCGCTCGGGGTAGAAGAAGGAGATGTTGGCCATCGACGAGGAGAAGTTGCCGCCGCCGAAGCCCGCGGTCGCCGCGCACGCGAAGAGGACCCAGAACTGCGTGTCGTGGGTCTGGCCGGCGAGCCACCCGCTCGGGACGACGGTCGCGAGCAGCACCGCCGGGATCAGCAGCAGCGCCGCGCTGACGCCGGTCCAGAGCCGCCCGCCGAACCGCGGCACCGCGAACGTGTAGGGGATGCGCAGCGCGGAGCCGATGAGGTTGGGGATCGCGGTGAGCCAGAACGTCTCCGCGAGGGTCATGGTGAGCCCGACGTTCGCGAGGTTCAGCACGACGACGGACCACAGCACCCAGACGGCGAACCCGAGATGCTCGGCGAAGATCGAGAAGACGAGGTTCTTGCGGGCGATCCGCTTGCCGGTGGCTTCCCAGAACCGCTCGTCGTCGGGGTCCCAGTCGTCGATCCACCGCCCGCCGCGGCGGGCCGCCGGGGTCGTCGGCCCGGTTTCTGTATCGACGGTCACGTGTTCCTCCATCGGGGTTCAGGCATCCGTGCCGGCCAGCCAGTCGGCTATGCCGCGGACCGCGTCCTTGCAGCCACCGCATCCTGTGGTGGCCCGGGTGGCCGACGCAAGATCCGCGGGGGTGCGGGCGCCGGTGCGCCAGGCGGTCACCAGCTGGCGCTTGCTGACCGTGTTGCAGCGGCAGACCGTGGCCGACGCGGGCAGGTCCGCCGGGTTCACCGCGGAGCCCGGCGGCAGGGCGCGGCCCAGCAGCAGCGCCAGGCGGTCCGACGGGGCCGGGATGCCGCGGTCGTACAGCTGGGTGATCATCGCGGCGGCGTCCGGGGAGCCGAGCAGGATCGCACCGATCACCCGCTCGTCGCGCAGGACGAGCTTGGCGTAGCGGCCGCGGGTGATGTCCTGCAGGAGCAGGACCTCCGCACCGTCGTCCGGGTCGTCGGCCAGGTCCCCCAGGGCCGCGAGGTCGATGTCGCGGGCCTTGAGCCGGGTGACCACGGGGGTGCCGCGGTAGCGGGCCGCGGGGTCGGCGCCGGTGAGCAGGGCGGCCAGCACCTCGGCCTGCTCCCACGCCGGCTGGACCAGGCCCGACACGGTTCCGGGGTGCTCGGCGCAGTCACCGATCGCGTGGACCCGCGGGTCGCTCGTGCGCAGCGCGTCGTCGACGCGGACGCCGCGGCCGACGTCCAGGCCGGCGGCGGCCGCGAGGTCGGTCGACGGGCGCACGCCCGCGGACACGACGACCAGGTCGGCCGGGACCTGGGTGCCGTCGGCGAGCTTCAGGCCGTCGCCGGGGACGTACCGGGCGGCCAGCACGCCGAGGCGGACCTCGATGCCCAGCTTGGCGAGCGTGGCGGCGAGCACCGCGCCCGCGGCGGGGTCGAGCTGGCGCTCCATCAGGTGGCCGACCGGGTGCACCACCGTCACGAGGTTCCCGCGCTCGGCGAGGCCGCGGGCGGCCTCCAGGCCCAGCAGGCCGCCGCCCAGCACGGCGACCGGCGCGCCGGGGCGGGACGCGTCGAGGATCTGGGCGCAGTCGTCGAGGGTCCGGAACGCGACCGCACCCGGCGCCAGGCCGTCCTCGGTCAGCAGGCCCTCGGTCGGCGGGATCCACGGCTTGCTCCCGGTCGCCAGCACCAGGGTGTCGTAGTCCACTGTGGACTCGTCGGCGAGGCTCACCCGGCGGCGGTCGCGGTCCACGGACACCACGGCGGTGCCGGTGCGCAGGGTGACGTGGTGCCGGCTCGCCCAGGTCGCGTCGTGCAGGTGCACGGCGTCCGGCCGCATCGCGCCGCCGACCACGGCCGACAGCAGCACCCTGTTGTAGGCCGGATGCGACTCCTCGCCGACGATCGTGACCGCCACCCGCTCCCCCACGGGATCGCGGCGGCGGATCTCCTCCGCGAGCCGGGCCCCGGCCATGCCGTACCCGACGATCACGACGTGGCGGCTCATGGGCGTTCCGCCACCGGGACATCCACCGATAACTCCACCGGTAACTCGACCGGTAACTCCACTGCGGACAGTCGGACGGCGCACACCTTGAACTCCGGCATCCGGCTGGTCGGGTCCAGCGCGGGGTTGGTCAGGAGGTTCGCCCGGCCGTCGCCGGGAAAGTGGAACGGAAGGAACACCAGGTCCGGCCGCAGGGACGGCACCAGCCGCACCGTCGCGTGCGTGCGCCCGCGCCGGGAGGCCACCGCGGCGAGGTCGCCGTCGGCCAGGCCCGCGCGGGCCGCGGTGTCCGGGTGCACCTCGACGAACGCCGCCGGCACGGCCCCGGCCAGCTCGGCCACGAGCCGGGTCTGCGCGCCGGACTGGTAATGCTGCAGCACCCGGCCCGTGGTGGCCTGCAACGGAAACTCGGCGTCCGGCGGCTCGGCCGGTCCACCGTGGTCGACCGGGACGAACCGGGCCCGGCCGTCGGGGTGGGCGAAGGACTCGAGGAACGCGCGCGGCGTGCCGGGGTGCCCGGGCCCGGGCACCGGCCAGTGCAGCGCCTCGCCGGCCCGCAGCCGGTCGTAGCTCACGCCGGAGTAGTCGGCCGGTCCGCCCGCCGACGCGCGGCGCAGCTCGGCGAAGACCTCCTCGGCCACGACCGGGAACCGCTCGGCCGGCTGCCCCAGCCGGGTCGCCAGGCCGTGCAGCACGTCCAGGTCGGTACGCACTCCCGCGGGCGGGTCGACGGCCTTGCGGCGCAGGAGGATCCGGCCCTCGAGGTTGGTGAGCGTGCCGTCCTCCTCGGCCCACTGGGTGACCGGCAGCACGACGTCGGCGAGCGCGGCGGTCTCCGACAGCACGACGTCCGCGACGACGAGAAGATCCAGCGCGGCAAGCCTTTCCGCGATGTGCGCCGAGTGCGGCGCGGAGACGACCGGGTTGCTGCCGAACACCAGCAGCGCCCGCGCCTCGCGGCCCAACGAGTCGAGCAGCTCGTAGGCCGAGGGCCCGGCACCGGGAAGCGACGCGGGGTCGACCCCCCACACCCCGGCCACGTGGGCGCGCGCGGCCGGGTCGTCGATGCGCCGGTAGCCGGGCAGCTGGTCGGCCTTCTGCCCGTGCTCGCGCCCGCCCTGGCCGTTGCCCTGCCCGGTGAGGCAGCCGAAGCCGGAGCCCTCGCGGCCGGGCAGGCCGAGCGCGAGCGCCAGGTTGATCCACGCGCCGACCGTGTCCGAGCCGGTGGCGTGCTGCTCGGTACCGCGGGCGGTGAGCACGTAGGCGTTCCCGGCCTCGGCGAGCAGCGCGGCGGCCCGGCGCTGGTCGGCCGCGGCGACGCCGGTGACCCGCTCGGCGCGCTCGGGCCACCACCCGGCCGCGACCCGCCACGCGTCGGCGAAACCGCTCGTCCGGTCGTCCACATAGGCCTGGCGCAGGCGCCCGCCGGCGACGACGGCGTGCAGGATGCCGAGCGCCAGCGCGAGGTCGGTGCCCGGCGCCGGCTGCAGGTGCAGCGCGGCGGCCTCGGCGGTGGCCGAGCGGCGCGGGTCGACGACGATCAGCTCGGCGCCGGCGAGGTGCTGCATGAACGGCGGCATCGTCTCGGCGGGGTTCGCGCCGGCGAGCAGCACCGCGCCGGCACCGGTCAGGTCGGTCACGGGGAACGGCAGCCCCCGGTCGAGGCCGAACGCACGGTTGCCGGCGGCGGCCGCCGACGACATGCAGAACCGGCCGTTGTAGTCGATGGTCGCGGTGCCCAGCGCGACCCGGGCGAACTTGCCGAGCAGGTAGGCCTTCTCGTTGGTCAGCCCGCCGCCGCCGAAGACCGCGACCGCGTCCCGGCCGTGCCCGGCCTGGGTCTCGGCGAGCCGGCGGGCGACGAGGTCGAGCGCGTCGTCCCAGGTCGCCGGCACCAGCTCGCCGCCGTGGCGGACGAGCGGCCGGGTGAGCCGGCCGGGCGAGTCGAGCAGCGTGGCCGCGGTCCAGCCTTTCTGGCACAGGCCGCCGCGGTTGGTGGGGAACTCGCGCGGGCCGACCCGGCCACCGGTGAGCCGCATGCCGCACTGCAGGGCGCAGTACGGGCAGTGCGTGTCCGTCGGCGTGTCGGCTGGCATGGTGCCCGACGCTAGGGAGCGCGTGTTACCGCGTGATGCGGCTATGTTTCCGGCGCGCGACATTGCCTGCGCACCCACGCGGATCCGGCGGTGAGGGGCACGTGAGCGGGAGTGACGGAGCGTTCGCTGTCTGGACGCGTGAGCGAGAGTGACGGAGCGTTCGCTGTCTGGACGTAGGAGAAGCGCAGGCGCGCCAGCGCCGAGCATCGCACGGAGGAAGACAGCGAGTAGCGGAGGAACGAAGCGAACCATCGAACACAGGAAGCGCAGGCGCGCCAGCGCCGAGCATCGCACGGAGCGAGTCATTGGATGGCGGGGGCAGCGAGTAGCGGAGGAACGAAGCGAACCAATGGGCACCGTGAGCGAGAGTGACGGAGCGTTCGCCGTCTGGACGCGGGAAGACAGCGAGTAGCGGAGGAACGGAGCGAACCATGAATACCGTGGGACGGCAGCTGGTGGGGACGTGGGTGGTGGGGTCGGCGACGACCGGAACCCTCGCGGTGCTGTTCACCCTCGGCCGGGGCGGTTCCCTGGTGTTGCCGCTGGACAGGCTGCCGGTGCTGTCCCAGGTCGGCGTGGTCGGGATGCTCGCGGCGCTGTTCGCCGCGCTCGCCCTGCTCGGCTGGGGAACGGTCGAGGTCACCTGGCTCCCGGACACGGGGCGCGGGCAGGCGCTGTGGACCGTGCTGGTGGGTGGCGCCGGGCTGGTCGGTTGGGCCTTCGCGGCCGCGGCGACGTTCGCCGGCAGGTTCACGCTCCCGGCCCAGCTGGTGCTGGGCTATGTGGGTGGTGGGCTGCCGTTCGTGCTGGTCGCGGCGATGCTGCTACGGCCGGAGAGGGTCAACGCCGCGGCGGTGGGGGTGACCGCGGTGCTGCTGCTGGTCGGCACGGTGATCATGGACGGCAGGCCGCTGCAGGTGTGCGCCGAGATGCTGTGGTACGTGTTCGGGCGCTAGTGTCCCCCGCCGGACGTTCGTCACTCGATTCGCCGGCCCAGCTTCCTGCCGGCGGCGTTGCCGGTCCGCCCGAGGACAACCCGGTACGAGGACGAACCGGCGCCTTGCCAGCAGAAACCTGGACTCGCCGACTCACGCAACAGACTCCCGGTGGGGGACACCAGGTCACAGCTCGGTGACCTGGTGCGCGGCGCGCTCGAGGCCGCGCAGGGACTGCTCGGTCGAGTGCGGGTGCAGGGCGTGCACGGCGAGCCGGAAGAGCACGGCGTGCAGGAGCGCCTGGGGCCACTCGGCCAGGTGCGACCAGCGCCGGAGGATTCCGTCGTCGGCGCCACCCCAGGCCAGCGCGTCGACGACGACCACGGCGGCGGCCCACTCGGCCGGCCGGTGGTAGGCGGTGAAGTCGATGATCCCGGGCGCCGCGTCCCCGGCGAACAGGACGTTGCCGAAGAGGTCGCCGTGCACCACCTGGGGCTTCGCGCCGAGCGGCTTGCGCGACCCGGCGAGGATGTCGAAGAGCCGCCCGCCGAGCGCGGCGTCCAGCGGCGCGTCCTCGGTGCCGGCCGCGGCCCGGTCGGCCATGGCGAAGACGTCCACCCGCGCGGACAGGAAACGTGGGACCGGCAGGTCGACGGTGGCCTTGTGCAGCCGCAGGGACGCGGCGACGACCTCGTCGTAGCGCGGCTCCGGGCGGCCATCGACATGGCGGAACGCGACCCACCCGCCGACGACCCAGCGCCCGTCGCTCGCCCGGACCGGCCGGCCGATGCGGAGGTCGGGAACGTGCAGGTCACCGAGGGTCTGCGCGACCCACGACGCCTCGGCCGGGTTGGTGACCGCCCGCAGCACGACGTCGCCGCACCGCCACAGCGGCCCGGCGTCGACGAGCTCCGGCTCGATCTCCTTGGCGCCGAATGCCGCACGTACGTGCAGGGGCGGTGGGGACGCACTCACGATCCCGCACGCTACCTCGTGAGAAGTGGATCATCGAGTGCGCACGTGTGGTGAGCCGCGGACCACGCGGCCCACCACATGCGTCGAGAGCGTCGAATCAGTACGTCGGCAGGCTCGGGTCAACGTCCCGGGCCCAGCCCAGGACCCCGCCGCCCACGTGCACCGCGTCCTTGAAACCGGCCTTGTGCAGAGCGGCGAGTGCCTCCGCGGACCGGCCGCCGGACTTGCAGTGCAACACGATCGGCTTGTCCTGCGGGAGCCGCGACAGCGCGGCGCCGGACAGGATCTCGTCCTTGGGGATCAGCACCGAGTTCGGGATCTTCACGATCTCGTACTCGTGCGGCTCCCGGACGTCGATCAGCGCGAAGTCGTCGCCCCGGTCGAACTTCTCCTTGAGCTCGCGCGGGGTGATCGTGTGGTTCGCCGCGGCCTGCTGGGCGTCATCCGAGACGACGCCGCAGAACGCGTCGTAGTCGATGAGACCCTCGATCGGCTTGGACTCCGGGTCCTTGCGGATCCTGATGGTGCGGTACGACATCTCGAGCGCGTCGTAGACCATCAGCCGGCCCAGCAGCGGCTCGCCGATGCCGGTGAGCAGCTTGATCGCCTCGGTGACCATGACCGAGCCGATCGACGCGCACAGCACGCCCAGCACGCCACCCTCGGCGCAGGACGGCACCATCCCGGGCGGCGGCGGCTCGGGGTAGAGGTCGCGGTAGTTCAGCCCCTGGCCGTTGGGCGCGTCCTCCCAGAACACGCTCACCTGGCCTTCGAACCGGAAGATCGAGCCCCACACGTACGGCTTGCCGAGCAGCACCGCCGCGTCGTTGACCAGGTAGCGGGTGGCGAAGTTGTCCGTGCCGTCCAGGATGAGGTCGTAGCCGCGGAAGACGTCCAGCGCGTTGTCCGTGGTGAGCTGCTCCTGGTGCAGGTTCACCGTGACGAGCGGGTTGATCTCGGCGATCGACTCCTTGGCCGACAGCGCCTTGGGCTTGCCGATGTCAGAGACGCCGTGGATCACCTGGCGCTGCAGGTTGGACTCGTCGACGATGTCGAAGTCGATGACGCCCAGCGTGCCGACCCCGGCCGCGGCCAGGTACAGCAGCGCGGGGCTGCCGAGCCCGCCGGCGCCGACCACCAGCACCTTGGCGTTCTTGAGCCGTTTCTGCCCGTCCACCCCGACATCCGGGATGATCAGGTGCCGGCTGTAGCGGGCGACCTCATCCTTGGTCAGCTCCTCAGCCGGTTCCACCAGCGGCGGCAAACTGCCTGCCATGGTTCCTCCTCGACGCGCGTACCCGTGCTCCCCAGTCTGCTCAGGTTCAACGCAATCGTCCCATCGCGTCTTCCTCGGCTCCCACATTGCGGGAACCGCCCAGCGAGAGCCGTCCGCGGATCAGCCGGGTGGGCGCGCCTGGGGGTTGGGCCACGGGTTGTACGCGCAGACCTTGCCGTCCGCGGCGACCGGATCGGCCTGGTCGGCCTTGTCGTTGAGCTGCGCGACGTAGTTGTTGGCGACGCCGAAGGTCTGCTGCATCATCACCGGCGCGAGGTCGCCGTTCTTGGCGCACCCGACGTGCCCGTTGCCGAACGCGTGGCCGATCTCGTGGTTGATCGCGTAGGACCGGTAGTTGCCCATGTCACCGCCGAACGCGACCGCGCCGCGCACCCAGCGGGCCAGGTTGATCATGACCCGGCTCTCGCTGCGCCGCCAGCAGGACGACTCGTACTTGATCGAGTAGCCGCAGTACTCCGCCTTGTGCACGGTGTCCGGGGTGGACAGGCTGATCCGGATGTCCGGCTCCTCGTCGCCGTCCACCCGCTGCACCGACACCTCACCGAGAGACGGCCAGCCGCGCGGGTCGGCGAGCGTGGTGTCGATCAGCGAGGCGAAGGAGTCGTTGCCGCCGTAGGGCTTGAGGTCGATGCCGCGCTCGACCTCGATCGTGTAGGTGAACAGCTCGCCGGCGCCGATGCGCTTGCCTCGGCCGGGCAGGACGGCCCACACGCCTTGGCCGCGCTGCGTGTACGACGCGCCCTTGGGCAGCTCGGCGGTCGGGATCTTCAGGTTGGGCGGCACCGCGGGCTGCTCGGTGACCTTGGGCTTCTCCGACACGTCCTGGTCCGGTGCGTCCCCGCCGACGACCCGCTGGTCGGCGGCCGCGTTCTCCGCGCGCGCGCCGGCCCCGTCCTTGCCGGAGGTCTGGATGAGCACCAGCACGGTCAGCGCGACGAGCACCGGCACCGCGTAGACCCGCCAGCCGTAGGTGGCCACGAAACCCTTGACGCCACGCTTGCGCATGGGCCGTTTCGGCTGGTGGCCACGGCCCGGCTGGTCGGTGGGACGCCAGGACGCCGCGAGGGGCTGCGCCGAGGTCCGGCGGCCGCCCGCGCGGTACCGATCCTGCGTCGCCCGTCTGTTCACGCAAACAGGGTGCCACAGCCCTGGTCAGCTATGCCCGACCGAGCCCACCCGAGTGAGTCCCTTCACGGTGTTGAACGAAAACCGCCGCCCATACGTAGCTCACCAGGCGCCGCCGGCGGTCTGCTCCCACATGCCGAGTACCGCACGGGCCACCGTGCCGGGGCGTTCCATCTGGGAGACGTGCCCGGTGCGCGGCAGGACCAGCAGCCGGCCGCGGGGCAGCAGGCGCGCGGTCCTCGGGGCCTTGCGGACGGTCACCAGCTTGTCCTTGGCACCCCAGACGACCAGCGTCGGCACATCGATGGTGGGCGCGATCGTCCACAGCGAGCGGGACTTCGGCACCAGCCAGGTGCGGAACAGGCCCACCGTGCTGCGGGCGAGCGCCGGGTTCGACCACACCAGCCGCTCCCGCTCGCGGAACTCGTCGGCCGCCTCGCGCTTGCGCGACTCCGGGATCCGGTCCGGCTCGGCGAAGCACAGGTTCAGCAGGCGCATCACCCGCGTGTCCAGGTGCTCCCTCGCCATGCGCCTGCGCACGGTGGGCCCGACCAGCGGCAGGTAGGCGACCGTGAGCCGCGGGTCGGACATCCGCGACAGGGAGGGCCGCAGATCGGGCATCGCGGGCGAGATGAGGGTCAGCGTGCGCACCAGCTCCGGGTGCCGGGCGGTGAGCAGCATCGAGATCGCGCCGCCCATCGAGTTGCCGAACAGGTGCACCGGGCCCGCGTCCAGGCCACGGACGAACCGGGCCACGGTGTCCGCGTGCGCCGGCATCGAGTAGTCGAAGCGCTCCGGCGGCTCGGTGCGGCCGAACCCGGGCAGGTCGATCGCGATGCCCGGCACGTAGCCCGACAGCTGGCCGGCCAGGTCGGTCCAGTTGGTGGCCGACCCGCCGAGTCCGTGCACGTAGACCGCGGTGGTGTCGGCCGAGGCCGGGCCCGGGGTGCGCCGCACGTGCAGGGTCACCCCGCCGGAGGTCTGGTCCGCACCCGGCCAGGGCGGAATGGTCATGTCCACCGGTGGCAGCACGGCGTCGGACAGCGGAACGAAGGTGACCGGAGGCCTGGCCGCGGCGCTGGTGCTCATCCCACCAGTATCCGTGACTGAGAGGCCGCGCAGATGGGCACGGCGGGCATCCACCAGCCCATCTGCGCGGCCTCTTAGCCAGAGCGTCGCGGATGTGCGTTACCCACGAGTAGTGTCATATCACCCGCACGGGTCGGCAATCCCGGCCCGGAAGGAGTCACGCGCGTGGGAGGCGGCATGTCGGAGACGATGCAGGGACTGGCCGGGCAGGCCCAGGCGAACCGGGCGGCGCGGCTGCCCCGTACGGCGCGGCGCGCCCAGCTGCTCAGCGCGGCGCAGGACGTGTTCGCCGCCAACGGCTACCACGCGGCCGCCATGGACGAGATCGCCGAGCGGGCCGGGGTGTCCAAGCCGGTGCTCTACCAGCACTTCCCCGGCAAGCTCGAGCTGTACATGGCGCTGTTGGAGATGCACGTCGACGAGCTGATCATGCGGGTCACCGACGCGATGGAGTCGACCACCGACAACAAGCTGCGGGTGCAGAACGCGGTCAGCGCGTACTTCGACTTCGTCGACGGCGAGAGCCAGGCGTACCGGCTGGTGTTCGAGTCCGACCTGCGTGGCGAGCCCGCGGTGCAGGCCGCGATCGACAGGGGCACGGACGCCTGCGTCACCGCCATCACCGCCACGATCACCGCCGACGCCGGCCTGGACGAGGAGCGCGCGTCGCTGCTCGCCGTCGGCCTGGTGGGGATCAGCCAGGTGGCGGCCCGGTCGTGGCTCGCCAACAACCGGTCGATGGCCAAGGAGGAAGCCGTCGCGCTGATCTCCACGCTGGCCTGGAAGGGCATCGGCGGCGGCTTCCCGCTGCAGAACCCCTGACGCTCCCGGTTGTCTCCCGGCGTCCGCCGGATCGTCACCCGGACGACGCGGCGCGGGCACCGCGCACGGTCGGCATCGACCCGTGACGGGCATGGTCGACGTGCTCGGCCGGGTCACCGGCGAGCTCACCGCGCTCGGCTACCGGCCGCGCCGCTTCCTCGTCGTGGACGCCGCCGCGGCAACCGGGTGGGCCGCCACCGCGATCGGCTTCGTCGGTGGCGTGGCGTCGAGGTGTTCCGGCGGGCGAGGACGTCCGGTCGGCGGTCCGGCCGGCAGGAGTAGCGTTCGCAGGATGTCCGGTCCATCCAGAGAAGCCGACAGCACCGGGGACGCCAGACGGGACCGCTGGCGGTCGCACCGGGCGGCCCGGCGGGCGGAGTTCGTCGAGGCGGCCATGCGGGCGCTCGCCGAGCACGGGCCCGACGTCGGCATGGACCACATCGCCGCGGAGGCCGGGGTCACCAAGCCGGTGCTCTACCGGCACTTCGCCGACAAGGCCGACCTGTTCGTCGCGCTGGGCCAGCGCGGCACCGAGATCCTCTTCGACCGGCTCATCCCGGCGATGAACAACGAGGAAGCCCCGGTCCCGCGCATCCGCAAGAGCCTCGACGCGTTCTTCTCCACCGTCGAGGAGCACCCGCACCTCTACCGGGTGCTGGTGCGCCGCTCGTTCGCGAAGACGGCCGTCGAGCAGGACATCGTCGCCGAGGACAAGGAGCTCATCGCCAACGCGCTCTCCGCCCTGCTCGGCGACTACCTGCGCGCGCTCGACATGGACTCCGGCGGCGCCGAGCCGTGGGCGCACGGGATCGTCGGCATGGTGCAGAACGTCAGCGAGTGGTGGCTCGAGCGGCGCACGATGAACCGCGACGCCGTGGTCGAGTACCTCACGCAGATCATCTGGTCCGCGATCGACGGCTTCACCCGCGCGAACGGCATCGTGCTCGACCCGAACAAGCCGCTCGAGGTGAACAAGGTCGTCAAGCTGTCCGAGGTGCGCCGGGACGACGCCGGCTGAGGAACGCCGGCTGAGATGACCTACGTGGCGAAGCCCACCCGGCGGCTGTCGGCGGTGCCGATCTCGACGTAGGCGATCCGCGCGGTCGGCACCACGAACCGGCGGCCCTTGTCGTCGACCAGGCTGAGCGTGCCGGCGGAGTCCTTCAGCGCGGCCGCGACGAGGGACTCGATCTCGTCCGGTGACTGCGTGCTGTTGAGCACGATCTCCCGCGCGGTGTCCGCGACTCCGACCTTGACCTCCACGAAGACCTCCGCCTCGACTGCATGCGTTCGACCTGACAAGGCTAGCCGAGACCGAGCGCGGTCATCCGCCTGCCGTGTGCCTGCTGCAACCTCCGGAACAGCGCGGCGATTCCCGCGAGGTCGCCCGTCCCGGTGACGATCAGCTCCGCGAGCCCGTCCCGCTCGGCCACCACGTACTGGGCCTGCGTCAACGCCTCGCCCAGCAGCCGGCGGCCCCACAGCGTGAGCCGGTCGCGCACGGTCCGGTCCCGCCCGATCGCCGCCCGGACTTCGCGCTCGGCGAACGCGGAGTGCCCCGTGTCGGCGAGCACCTCGGTGACGAGCTCGCGGGTCTCCTCGTCGAGCCAGCTCGCCATCTCGCGGTACAGGTCGGCCGCGAGCCCGTCCCCGACGTAGGCCTTGACCAGCGACTCCAGCCACGAGCGCGGCGCGGTCGAGGCGTGCCAGGTGTCGAAGTGCCCGATGAACGGCCGCATGGCGTCCTGCACGTCGACGTCGTGCCCGGCCAGGAAGGCCTCGATGCGTGCGTAGTGGCCGATCTCCGCGGCGGCCATCGCGGACAGCGCGGCGCGCCCGGGCAGCGTGGGGGCGGTGCGCGCGTCCTCGGACAGCCGGTCGAACGCGGAGAGCTCGCCGTAGGCCAGCACGCCCAGCAGGTCGACGATCCCCGGGTCGATGCCACCCTTCCCGGCGGTCGTCCCGACCTCACCAGCCGCGTCGCTCATGGGCCAGAGGGTATCCGGCCATGGGCGCAGGTAGACTGGCCAGGACGCGAGCTTGCGAAAGCCGCGTACAGAGGGTGTGCGCGCCTCGCCGGCCCTCCCGCATCAGTTAGGTGCGGTCGAGCGGCCCGTCCAGGGCGGCGGCGCGCTGGACTAAAGGGAGAGAAGCTCATCACCGTCAACGACAACCCCGACAACGACATCGAGACCGACCACAACTCAACCAAGGTGGACCCCGTCACGCTGGAGCACAGCGAGGCCGGGGTCCCCGACGCGGACACCTCGCACCCGTTGCAGGCCGGCGCCCCCGTGCGCGACGACTCCCCCACGTTCGCCGAGTTCGGCGTGCGCAAGGAGATCGTCCGGGCGCTTTCCGAGGCCGGCATCGAGCGGACCTTCGCGATCCAGGAGCTGACCCTGCCGCTGGCACTGGCCGGCGAGGACGTCATCGGCCAGGCCCGCACCGGCACCGGCAAGACGCTGGGCTTCGGCGTGCCGCTCCTGGAGCGGATCACCGCCCCGGGCGACGGCACGCCGCAGGTCCTGGTCGTGGTGCCGACCCGCGAGCTGTGCCTGCAGGTCACCCACGACATGGCCGACGCCGGCAAGTACCTCGGCGTGCGGGTGCTGTCCATCTACGGCGGCCGCCCGTACGAGCCGCAGATCGAGGCGCTGCGCAAGGGCGTCGACATCGTGGTCGGCACCCCTGGCCGGCTGCTCGACCTGGCCGAACAGCGCCACCTGGTGCTCGGCAAGGTCGGCGCGCTGGTGCTCGACGAGGCCGACCGCATGCTCGACCTGGGCTTCCTGCCCGACATCGAGCGCATCCTGCGGATGGTCCCCGCGCAGCGGCACACGATGCTGTTCTCGGCCACCATGCCGGGCCCGATCATCACGCTGGCCCGCACGTTCCTCACCCAGCCGACGCACATCCGGGCCGAGGAGACCGACGCGGGCGCGATCCACGAGCGCACCGCGCAGTTCGTCTACCGGGCGCACTCGCTGGACAAGATCGAGATCGTGGCCAGGGCGCTGCAGGCCGAGAGCCGCGGGCTCACGATGATCTTCAGCCGCACCAAGCGGACCGCGCAGAAGGTGGCCGACGACCTGGCGGAACGCGGGTTCGCGGTCGCCGCCGTGCACGGTGACCTGGGCCAGGGCGCCCGCGAGCAGTCCCTGCGCGCGTTCCGCGCCGGCAAGGTCGACGTGCTGATCGCCACCGACGTCGCCGGGCGCGGCATCGACATCGAGGGCGTCACGCACGTGATCAACTTCCAGTGTCCCGAGGACGACGGCACGTACGTGCACCGCATCGGCCGCACCGGCCGGGCAGGTCGCGAGGGCGTCGCCATCACCCTCGTCGACTGGGACGAGGAGCCGCGCTGGAAGCTCATCAGCGACACGCTCGGCCTGGGCATCCCGGAGCCGGTGGAGACCTACTCCACCTCCGAGCACCTGTTCGCCGACCTGGGCATCCCCGCGGGTTCGACCGGCCGGCTGCCGCTGGCCAAGCGCACCCGCGTGGGCCTGGCCGCCGAGCCGGAGGAGGACCTGGGCGGCGGCAAGGGCCGTGGCCGCACCCGGCGCCGGCGCACCGGGGTCACGGGCGAGGCCACCGGCGGCGCGGCCACCGAGGGCGAGTCCGGCGAGGCCAGGCAGCGGCGGCGGCGTCGGCGCAGCCGGGGCGGCGAGAGCCAGCAGGCCGAGCCGACCACCGAGAACCCGGGCACCTCGCCGGCGAGCCGGTCCGACCGGCCCGCGCGCCAGCAGCGCCGTCGCCGGCGCAGCCGAGGCGGCGTCGACACCGCGGGCGAGGCACCCAACACGAGCGAAACAGCGCCTTCGGCAGACTGACACCCCGTGACCCACGACATCGGGGACGAGGACGCGCTCGACGGGGGCGTGGAACCGGACAGGTACGGGCCGGTCGAGCGCTCCCGTTTCCGCCGCAAGCGTGACGTCGCGTTCGCGGCGCTCATCGCGGTCGCGGCGCTGGTCGTCGGGGTCCTGGTGTGGCAGTCGAGCGACATCCGCGAGACCACGTCGCAGACCTATTCGGGCGTGGCCACCGAACCCGCGCTGCCCGAGACGTTCCCACCCTCGCTCGGCGAGGCGTGGCGGGCGAGGAGCCCGGCCACCCCCGTGCCGGTGACGACCAAGACCACGCTGGTCACCGGCGACGGCGGCGACGTGGTCGGCCGCGACCCGCTCACCGGCGACGTCCGCTGGAAGTACTCCCGCGACCTGCCGCTGTGCACGGTGTCCTCGGCCTGGACGATGGCGGTCGCGGTCTACGCGAAGTCGTCGAACCTGCTGCCCTCGGACGACCCGCGCAAGTCCGGCGGCTGCAGCGAGGTCACCTCGTTCGACCCGAACACCGGCAAGCGGGGCAAGCCGCCGGAGCCGGACGAGAACCGGAACAAGCCGTTCGCCGGCCAGCGCGACTCCGACGCCGAGCTCGACACCCGGCTGCTGTTCGACGGCAGCTACGTGACCACCACCGGCAGCAGGCTGATCACGACGTGGCGCTCGGACCTCGTGCAGACGATGGAGTACGGCAAGGTCCCGGCGGTGGTCAACCCGGACAAGCAGCCGCGGACCGGGTGCGGCTACGGCTCGGTCGCGGTGGTCCAGGCCCGGATCGCGGTGGTCGAGCGCTGCCCGCAGGACGCCACCGACCGGCTCACCGTGTACCGGGCGACCGGCAACGACGACTCGGAGAAGCCCGAGGTCGAGTCCAGCGTCGTGCTCGGCCGCCAGGGCGCGCGGGTGGTGGCGATGAGCAACGAGTGCCGCATCGACGCCGAGGACGACAACGACGTGCAGCTGTGCACCGCGGTCGTGCTACCCGACCCGGCGCGGCTCGTGGTGTTCGACGAGGAGGGCGAGCGAGTGGCGACCCACCCGCTGTCGCTGGCGCCCGGTGACCTCGACGGCGACCCGGCCGGGCACACCGTGGCGACCACCCGCACGCCGGGCGCGGTCTACTGGTTCACCGGCTCGCGCACGATCGCGCTGTCCATGACCGACCTCAGTCCACTGTGGACCGTCGAGAACGCGATAGGCCCCGGCACGGCGTTCGCCGGCCGGATGCTCGTGCCGGTCACCGACGGCCTGGCCGTGCTGGCTCCCGCCGACGGCAAGCCGGTCGGCACGATCCCGGTCGACCGCGGCGGCTACACCGGGCCGGTGACGATGTCGACGCTGGGCCCGATGGTCTACGAGCAACGCGGCGAAACGCTCGTGGCGCTGCGCTGACCCGGTGAGTTCACCTTCGCTCTACGCCGGTTCGAGCCACCATGGGGCACACTCGAAGGGTGAGTACACCGTCGCAGATCAGCCCGCACCGAGGTCGCCGCATCGACCTGCCGGGCCAGTACGGCCCGGTCGCCGCCCTGCGGGCCAAGGCCGCCACCCCCACCGCGACGGCGCTGCTGCTGCCCGGGTACACGGGGTCGAAGGAGGACTTCGCGCCGCTGCTGGATCCCATCGCCGGCGCCGGCCTCGACGCGGTGGCCATCGACCTGCCCGGCCAGTACGAGTCCGCCGGGCCTGACGACGAGGACGCATACCTGCCGGCTCCGCTCGGGTCGGTGGTCGCCGACCTGGTGGGCAAGCTCGCCGCCGAGGGGAACCCGGTCGTGCTGCTGGGGCATTCCTACGGCGGCCTGGTGGCGCGCGGCGCGGTGCTCGCGGGGGCGCCGATCGTCGGCCTGACCCTGATGGGCTCCGGTCCCGGCGAGCTGCCGGACGGAGCGCGGCGGCAGGCCCTGGACGCCGGCGAGCCCGCGATACGGCAGTTCGGGGTCGAAGCCGCTCAGGTACTGCGCGAGCAGCTCGACGCCGCCGCGCCGCCGGGGCCGGGGAGCTCGCCCGAGCTGGCGGCGCTGATGCGGGAGCGGTTCGTGCGCTGCCGGCCCGCGGCGCTGCTCGGCAAGGCGCGGGCACTGCGCTCCGAGCCGGACATGGTCTCGTCGCTGGCCCGGGTGCTGCACACCTCGGGCATCCCGTGCCTCGTGACCTGCGGCGAAGGCGACGACGCGTGGTCGGTGTCCACCCAGCGCGACATGGCCGACCGCCTGGACGCGGACTTCGCAGTGATCACGAACGCCCGCCACTCCCCGAACGTGGAGAACCCGGACGAGCTCCTGGCGACCCTGATCCCGACCTGGCGCTCCTGGCTGACCGCCTGAAGGTCAGGCCCACCAAAGGAGCCACATCGTGGTTCCGGTGATCACGACCACGGCGACGGCGGCCACCGCGGCCAGCCAGCCCGTCGCGCGGTCGGCCACGCGCTGGACCAGCACCGCCAGCACCGCCGCGCCCAGGTGGCCGCCGACCATCGCGGCGCCCGGGCCGGGCACGTCGCGGATCCACGCCAGAATCTGGAACACCAGGACCACGATCGCCAGTACCGACAGGCCCACGGTCAGCGCACCGGCCAGCTCGCGGCCGAAACCGCCGTGGGGGGTCCTGCGCAGGGCCGCCGGTGGCTCCGCGGCAAGGGCCACCGTCGTGGCACCCGAGGCCGCGAGGGGCACCGTGGGCGAGTTCATCGGTTCTGACACGGGGTCATCCCTTCACCTCGTCGGCACGGGCGAGCATGGCCCACGGCTCCGCTTGCGGGCCCGCGGCCTGCCCCTCGGGGCAGCTGCGCCGAAAGTCACACCAGGAACACTGTCTTCCCACTTGAGCCGGAAACAACACATCCTGGTCGCCACCTGCGTTGAGGGTATCCGTCGCCAGCTTGAACTCGTCGGCCACCTCCTCGGCCCGCTCCCTGTGCCTGGTCAGCGACGCCTCGGTGTGCTCCCACGCCGCGACCGTCCCGCTCGGCAGGTGGTGCAGCTCCACCCGCCGGCACGGCCTGCGCAGCGTGCGGCGCGCGGCCAGCGCGTACAGGGCCAGGGCCTGCGACGCCCTGGCGTCGTCCGTGGTGAGCGCGGCCCGGCCGGTCTTGTAGTCGACGATGACCAGCTCGCCGTCGCGCTCGTCGATGCGGTCGACCCGGCCCTCGGCGACGATCGTGCCGATCGGGGCGGACACCCAGCGCTCCAGGCCGATCGGGTCGTCCGTCACGTCGGTCTCGGCGATGTAGTCCGACACCCAGCCGGCCGCCAGGTCGCGGTAGGTGGCCGCCTGCTGCGGACCGGCGAAGCCCTCGTCGATCCAGTGCTGGCCGACCAGGGCGGCCGCGGCCTCCGGGGTCCGCCTGCGCACCGGGAGGTCAAAGAACGCCCGCAACGCGTTGTGCACCACCGCGCCCAGCGTGCTGTGCGCGAACGCGCCCCCGCGCGGCGGCGTCGGCCGGTCGAGGTAGGCCATCCGGTAGCGGCGCGGGCAGTCCATCCAGGTCGACAGCCGCGACGGGGTGACCTTGATGAGCTTGCGCGGCATGGCGTCGAACCCGAGTTGCACGGCACCAACCGTAGAGCAGCCCACCGACACTCGGGCAGACACTCAGGAGGAGCCCACGAAACCGCGTACCGCATCGGCCACCAGCTGGACCGCGATGGCCGCGAGAAGGAGGCCGGCGATCTTGGCCAGCAGCGTGATCCCGCTGTCCTTGATCACCCGGATCAGCGCGCCGGAGTACCGCAGGCACAGCCACAGCACCAGGTGGACCGCGACGATCGCGAGGGCCAGCGCGAGGTAGGACCCGACCTGGCCGTCGGCCTGCCGGACGAACACGATCGTCGCCGCGATGGCGCCCGGGCCGGCCAGCAGCGGGGTGCCGAGCGGAACCATGGCGACGTTGACGTCGTCGACGGCCTGCGGCTGGTTGGCGTCCCGGCCGGTCAGCAGATCCAACGCGATGAGCAACAGCAGCAGGCCGCCCGCGCCCTGCAACGCGGGGATACCGATGTGCAGGTAGGACAGGATCGCCTCGCCGCCGATGGCGAACAGGCTGATGACGCCCAGCGACACCAGGACGGACTGCCGGGCGGCGCGCAGCCGTGCCGGGCGCGGGCGGCGGCCGACGAGGCTGAGGAACACCGGCACGGTGCCCGGCGGGTCCATGATCACCACGAGCGTGATCGTGACCTCGGTGAACAGGCGGACATCGAAGCTCATCGGCCGGTGACGATCTCGACGCCCGTCGCGCGGTCGGCGATGGCGTCCAGCATCTCCGGCGCGGTGGACTCCTGACCGAGGCCGATCACCTTGTTGGTGCCGTGGTAGTCGCTCGAGCCGGTCATGACCAGGTCGAGGTCGGCGGCCAGCCCGCGCAGCTCGGCGCGGGCATCCTCGTCGTGGTCGGGGTGGTCGACCTCCACTCCGTGCAGACCCACCCCGGCCAGCTCCTTGACGACCTCCGCGGTGACCGTGGGCCCGCGGTGACGGGCGAACGCGTGCGCGAGCACGGTGACCCCACCCGCCGCGCCGATCATCTCGATCGAGTCCTCCACCGGGGTGCGCGAGCTCGGGACGTAGTAGCGGCCGCGGTCGTTGAGGTAGCGCGAGAACGCCTCGTCGACCGACGCCACGACCCCCGCCCGGACGAGCGCCATCGCGAGGTGCGGGCGACCGGCCGTCGAGCCCTCGGGCAGGTCGTCGAGCAGCGCGCCGGCGTCGATCGGCAGCCCGTCCGCGGTCATCTTCGCCGCGATCCTGGCCAGCCGGACCCTGCGGTCGGCCCGGGTACGCGCGTGCTCGGCCACCACTGCGTCGGCTTCCGGGTCGAACAGGTAGCCGAGCAGGTGGACGGTGCAGTGGCCGCCGCGGCCGTCCGAGCTGACGCAGGACAGCTCGGCGCCGCGGACCAGCCGCAGCCCCGGTGGCAGCGCGGCGACCGCCGCGGCCCACCCGGAGGTGGTGTCGTGGTCGGTGATCGCCAGCGCGGCCAAGCCGGCCGCGGCCGCGTTGGCGACCAGCTCAGCCGGGGTGTCGGTGCCGTCGGACGCGGTCGAGTGGGTGTGCAGATCGATCCTCACGCCAGCTATTCAACGTGAGGCCTCGGACAACGGCCCGGTCAGCCCACCATTGGCTTGCGGCGGGCCAGCCGCTGCGCCTTGATCATCGAGAACCTGGCCGCCTGCTCCTCCTTGTTGCCGAAGACCAGCTCGGAGATGGCGTCGTAGACCTGCTCGGCCTTGGGCAGGTAGTCGATGTTGTTCAGCGCCTGGATCTGACCGGCCGACTCGACGACCATCGTGCCGTAGCCGAGCAGGCGGCCGGCCAGCGTGCGCTTGTAGGTGAGGTCGGTGACCTTGGTGATCGGCATCATCAGGACCTTCGTCGTGATGATGCCGGTGGTCATCATGACCCGCTTGTCCGTGACCACGATCCGCTCGACCCACCAGGACAGCACCAGGTAGGTGAAGCGCAGGACCACGAACAGGGCCGCGTACCAGAGGATGTTCTGCACCAGCCACAGCGACGGCGGCAGCAGGTAGGAGATCATCACCGCGACGGCCAGCAGCGCGATCGCCTCGAAGATGTCCCAGGCCAGGCACGCCCAGTGCAGGCGCACCCGGATGACCCGGCGCTCGGAGTCCAGCAGGTACTCGTCGGAGTCGCGTGGCGCGAACATGGTTCGACGGTACCCGGATCAGGTCTGGAAAACCGAGCGTACGAACGTAATCACCGCTTCGGCGGCATCCTTCAGCGTGTTGAGGATGGACGTCACGAGCGCCGCGGACTGGACCGGTTGGGTCACGAGAAAGAACACAACCAACGCCGCGCCGGAAATTATCAGAACCTTCTTGACATTCACCGCGAGCTACTCCGTGTCCTACGTGATCCGTGATCGTCGGTTGGCTGACAAGCCCTGAAACACTTGTACCGCACCGGGCGCTCGAAGGGGAGAGTAGTCCCGCTCTTGGGGCAGCCCCGCCGTGTGGTACAGCATTTCGGCTACGCTGCGTGTTCGTGACGGCTGTTGATATTCCGATGATCAGGTGTGTCGGTGCCATCGTGCATGACGCTGCGGGACTGCTTTTGCTGATCAAGCGCGGTTCCGAGCCCGGCCGGGGTCGTTGGTCGCTTCCCGGCGGTCGCGTGGAGCCAGGCGAAACGGACTCCGAGGCCGTTGTTCGGGAGCTCCAGGAGGAGACCGGACTCGACGTCAGGCCCGGCGAGCTGATCGGTTCGGTCCGCAGGCCGGCCCCCTCGGGGGTCTTCGAGATCTTCGACTACGCCTGCGTGGTGGTCGGCGGCTCGCTGCGGGCCGGGGACGACGCGGCGGACGCCGACTGGGTGAACTTGACCGACTTCGACACGATGGAGCGACACGGCGAGCTCGTCGACGAGCTGGCGACGACGCTTCGCGAGTGGCGGGCGGTACCGCGACACTAGTGTCGCGTGACCCTGAAACCTTTACGCCGCTGCGGCCAACGCGGCCCTGGCCGCGTTGGAGAAAAGCCCAAGTACATCCAGTACGAGCGGCTTTCCTCCGCCTAGCCAGGAGCCACGTTGATCCACAGCGGACGCAAAGGAACAGGATCACGCGACACTAGACGATCCATTCCATGCGTTCGCCGTGCGGCGCGGTCTTGGCCAGGGCGCTCGCCACGGGGCTGCCGTCGGCCCAGCGGACCAGGCCCAGGGTGCCGAAGGGCGCCTCGCCCTCGCCCGGCCGGAGGTCGTCGCGGTTCGGCAGCAGCGGCTCCAGGGACGCCCGGTAACCCTCCTGGCTCACCCACCACAGCGGCCGGCTCGCCGCCACGGCGTCCAGTGCCGCGAGGAACGCCGCCCGGCGCTCGGTGTCGAACAGCCACAGCACGCTGCACGTCAGCACCACCAGCGGCACCTCGACCGGGATCCTGGCGGCGACCGCGCCCAGGTCCTCGACGGCGTCGCCGGCCACCAGCTCCGGCGGGAGCTTGCGCTGGGCCGCGGCGGCCGCCCCGAAGAGCCGCAGGCGCTCCGGCTGGTCCGGCCAGATGCACGCCTCCAGCCAGGCGTACTGCTCCTCGTCGGTCAGGTCGACCGGGTTCGGGTCCAGGCCGATCTTCGCCGCGGTGGCGATCTTCTTCGGGATCGACGGCAGGGTCGCGCCGGGCGCCAGCGCCAGCGCGCAGTGCAGGCCCACGGTCGACCGGGCGGGCCCGGCGGCGAGCTGACCGGCCTGCTGGGTCTGGTAGCGGTAGGCGTAGGTGTCCATGCCCAGCAGCAGGCCCGCCGAGGTCCCGACCTCCAGCAGGCCGACCGGCTTGCCCGCCTGCTTCGCGGCGATCGCCACCGCCGGGTACAGCAGCGCGGCCCGACGGACCTCGTTGGTCTGGGTGATCCGCGTCGCGACCAGGTCGCGGACGCGGTCGGCGCGGTCGAGCACGAACGTCCGGAACAACGGCCAGGTCCCGCCGTCCGGGCCGTAGCTGCCGCCGAGCGACGGGTAGTAGTTGGTCAGCTCGTGGAACGGCTCGGCCTGCAGCACCCGGTGCACCGCGGCGAACAGCAGCGTCGGGGACGCCGACGGCATCTCGGTCGCGGTGAGCAGGCCGGCGATCTCGTCGTCGTCGGCCGCGTTCCCGGCCAGGTGGCTGTAGAGCGGGGACGTCGCCACCGTCTCCAGGTCGGCGAACCGCCGCAGGCGTCGGCGGATCTCCTCCAGCGTGGCGGGGGTCACGTCGCCCAGTCTGCCGCAGGGTCCGGGCGGCCGGGCTGCTCGCCTCCCCGAGTCTCGCCGTAGGACCGCTTGGGCACCATCACCTTGCGGCGGAAGACGCAGACCACGGTGCCGTCCTGCTTGTAGCCGCGGGTCTCGACGTACACGACGCCCCGGTCGTCCTTGGACCTCGACGGCGTCTTGTCCAGCACCTCGGTCTCGCCGTAGATCGTGTCGCCGTGGAAGGTCGGCTTCACGTGCCGCAGCGACTCGACCTCCAGGTTGGCTATCGCCTTGCCGGAGACGTCGGGCACGGACATGCCGAGAAGCAGCGAGTAGATGTAGTTGCCCACCACGACGTTCTTGCCGAAGTCGGTGGTGTTCTCGGCGTAGTTGGCGTCCATGTGCAGCGGGTGATGGTTCATCGTGAGCAGGCAGAACAGGTGGTCGTCGTACTCGGTGACGGTCTTGCCCGGCCAGTGCTTGTAGACCGCGCCGACCTCGAACTCCTCGTAGTAGCGACCGAACTGCACCCGTTGCCCTCCGTACTCGCCGGCGACCGTCCGAACTCAGGGCAGTCTGCCAGGTGGAGTAAGGTCGACAACTGGTGTGTGAGTGACCCCGCACCCTGTGACCCGAGGAGGTGAGGATGCGTGAGCGACCCGCATAACCATGACGGCGCAACTGGTTGCAGTAAGACCCGCGTCCTCGCCGGCAAGGTCAGCTGAGGCAGGCCCCACGGTTCCGGCCGGACGCTCCGGCGCCGGAGATCTCTGGCGCGTCGTTGACCCGACGTAGCACGCTGGAGGACCGACCCATGCCTGCCATCCCCTCGCTCGGCGGCCTGAGAGGGCGCAACAGCCGCCGGCCGGTCGCCCAGGCCACCACCCCCGAGCAGACCGCGCACGTCATCGACTGCGCGGTCTACGTCGACGGCAAGCGGTTGCCCGGCCGCTTCTCGCACGCGGACGCGGTGGCCGAGGTACGCAAGCGGCGGGACGGGTTCGTGTGGATCGGCCTCTTCGAGCCGGACGACGAGCAGATCCAGGGTGTCGCGGACACGTTCGGTCTGCACGAGCTGGCCGTCGAGGACGCGGTCACCGCGCACCAGCGGCCCAAGCTGGACCGGTACGACGAGACCTTGTTCATGGTCCTCAAGACGGTCCGCTACATCGACCACGATTCGCCCACCACGGCCAACGAGATCGTCGAGACCGGCGAGATCATGGCGTTCCTCGGCAAGAACTTCATCGTCACCGTCCGGCACGGCAGCCATTCCGGCCTCGCGAAGCTGCGCGAGGAGATGGAGTCCGAGCCGGAGCGGCTGCGGGTCGGGCCCGCCGCGGTGCTGCACGGCATCGCCGACCGGGTCGTGGACTCCTACCTCGCGGTCAGCGAGTCCTTCGAGAACGACATCGATGTCATCGAGGCCAGCGTGTTCGCGCCGCGGAGCCCCATCGGCGCCGAGCAGATGTACCTGATGAAGCGGGAGATCCTCGAGCTGCGCCGGGCCGTCATGCCGCTCGCCGTGCCGCTGCGCAGGCTCACCGAGGGCTACACGCCGCTCGTGCCCGAGCAGGTCCGCTCCTACTTCCGCGACGTCGACGACCACCTCACCACGGTCTCCGAGCGGGTGGCGAGCTTCGACGAGCTGCTCACCACGCTGGTGGACGCGACGCTCGCGAAGATCTCGCTGCAGCAGAACAGCGACATGCGCAAGATCACCGCGTGGGCGGCGATCATCGCGGTGCCCACGATGGTGGTCGGCGTCGAAGGCATGAACTTCGACTACATGCCGGAGCTGCGCTGGCGCTTCGGCTACCCGATGGTGATCCTCGTGATCCTCGGGTGCTGTCTGATCCTGTACCGAATATTCCGCCGGAACCGATGGCTGTAGCTGGAGCGCGCCATCCCAGCTTGGTAACCCGCCCATACCCTGAGGGAGGTTCCCCGTGCCCCGGCTACTCACCAACCCCCGCTTCTGGATACTCGCCTTCGTGCTCACGTGGCTCGTCGTGATCACCGTGCTGATCGCACTGGGACCGAACGTGGTCCCGGACGGCGCCGGCACCGGCGCACCCCACTAGAGATCACCCTGCCCGCGAGTCCAACACTCAGGACCCGCGAGTCCAACATTCAGGACCGGGCAGGCGCCCGTGGCGGGTGGCGTCGCGGCGGCTCAGTCGTCGTCGCCGATGACCGGGCTCGAGGCCTTCTCCGGCTGGCCGAAGATGTCCTCGGGGTCGCCCACCACGTGGGTCCGCGACTTGTGGTCGCCGCTGCCCTGCTGGCCCATGCCGCCCATCATGCCCATCGGCATCATTCCCGAGCCCATGCCGCGCGCGGCCCCCGAGCCGGTCCCGGAGGACGAGACTGCCGCCGCGGCGGCCGTCCCCTCCGGCTTCGGGACCGGGGCCTGCTCGGTGGCGACCGTGTAGCCGCCGGGGCTCATGCTCGTCCCACCGGCACCGGCACCCACGCCGCCACCACCGCCGCCCACACCGGCGCCGCCGCCACCGCCGCCCGCGCCGAGCTCGGCCGCCTCGGTCTTGTCGTCGGTCCCGTCCACGGCAGGCGGCTTCGGCGTCTCGGGGACCTTCGGCTGCTCGAACGCCCAGTTCTGCTCCGGGAACGGGTGCGCCATGGTGATCTTCTGGAACTCCTGCGACCCGTCGATCCCCTCGCACAGCTCCACGAACGCCTCGAGCACCTGGCGGACCGACTCGAACAGCTCCTTCGTCGGGCGCCGCATCAGGTCCAGGTACTGCCGGGTCCGGTCGTCGCCCTGCACCGGCATGACCATTGCCTCGGACGCCGTCTCCGCGGTCTCGCCGAGCACCCCGGCGAGCTGCTGCACGATCTCCCGGATGCCCTCGGCGGTGATGTCGAGCGCGTCGGCGATGCCGAGCATGGCGTCGGACAGGTCCTGGCCGGCGAGCCCGACCTTCTGCATGTATGCGATGAACGAGTCCGCCGCCTCGCCGTCCCACGCCGCGTCGAGCTTGCCGAGCGGCGTGTTCAGCGCCTCGGTGACCTCGTCGGCCGCGTCGCCGACCAGGCGCCAGCGGTCGGCCTCTGCCGACAGGTCGCTCCACCGGCCGACGACCGGCGCGAAGTACTCCTCCACGGGATCCGACACCCCGAGGTCGTGCGCCAGCCTCGACAGGTAGTCCAGATGCCCGGCGAAGTCGTTCGCGATGTCGTTGCCGTCCTGGCCACCAGGGCTCCCCTGACCGTCCTGGTTGCCAGCCGGCGCGACCGCCGGCCGCGGCTGCGGCACCCGCTCCGCGGTGACCTCCGCAGAGTCCTCCGCACCGACCGGAACCGGCTCGTTCTCCTGCGTCGCGACCACGTCGACCCCCTCAGCCTCGGCCCGGCTCGCGGCGCATGGCCGACGCGCTCGTCTCGTCGGTGTCCACGTACATCGCGGAGACCTGCCCCAGGCCGGTCGACGCGGACGTCAACGCCTCCACCGCGCGGGTCAGCTGGTCACGCAGCTGCCCGGCGGCGCGCGAGTAGGCCTGCGTGGTGCGCACGGTACGACCGAGCTGGCCGAACGACTCGTCGGTCAGCGGGTCGGTGGCCATCGTCTGCACGCCCTCACCGAGCGCCTCGGCGCTCTTCGCGGTGAGCTCGGCGTAGCCGCCGACCCATTCGGCGTCGAACTTGATCCCGGTCACGGGCGCACCCTCTCGGCTGACGGCGGAGACGTCGGTGGTCCGACGATAGGACAACCGGGCGGGTTCCCGTACCGCCGGAAGTCGGGCTCAGCCGCCGCCCTGTTCGGCCTGCTCCGACTCGCTCGGGTACTGGCCCTGGCCGTACGGCACGGAGTCGAAGCTCTGCTCGACGTCCTTCGCGGACAGCGACGAGCCGTCGGGCAACAGCTGGATGATCGCTCTCGGCGCCGGTTCCTGGTCGCTCAGGCCGAGTACCTGCGCGGTCGCCTCGTCCGGCACGCCGTACTTCACGCCGCGGTCGGAGACCAGCGTGATCTGCCCGGTGCCGAAGTCCTCCTTCGACGTGGACTGGCGGACCACCGCCGCCCGGCCGGGCGGCATGTAGAAGTGGTCGATCCGGGTGCCGTCCGCGCTCGGCGTGGACACCGGCACCGAGTCCGGGTTGCCGGCGGAGTCCGTCGGCACGCCCGGCACCGCCTTGCCGACGTGCACCGACGTGCGCTCGATCCTGCCGTTGCCATCGCCGCTCACGGTCCAACCGAGGCACGCCACCGGCCAGTTCTGCGCCGTCAGCACCTCGGTGCGCCGCGAGGGGAACGTGGTGTCGTCGATGTGGTTCGCGGCCTCCGGGCTGCGGCTGACCACCGCGGGCGACAGGCGCACCGGGTCGGGCGCGCCGATGCTGTCGAAGTAGCGGATCAGGTCGCCGGTGACCTGGCTGATCTTCTCGATGCCGTCGCGCTGCACGACGTAGTAAGCGGGCGCCTCGCCGGTGGGCTGCACGCTGAGCACGGTGCCGATGGCGAGGTCCTCGCCCATGTCGAAGTCCGGCTTCTCGCCCCGGCCCTCGATGCGTGGAGTCTCCAGCTCGGCCTTCTCCGGAATCGCGTTGAGGACGCCTGTGGTGATCTTGCGGATGTCGACGTTGTCGATGTCCAGCGCCGTTCTGACGTACTGGTCGTCCATGTTGACCTTGGCGCGCACCGTGTTGGTGTTCGGCAGGTTCGCCGTCCCCGGGGTGCGGTAGACGAGGTACACCTCGTCGTTGGGCGCCTGCACGAGCAGCGACTCGTTCTCCTCGAGCTCCGGGCCGAGGTCGTCGACGCCGGCGATCACGGTGGTCTCCACCTTGTTCTCGCTGGCCGGGTCGGGCAGGTCGGTGTCGAGGATGTACTGGTCGCACACCGTCCAGTACGGGTCGATCAGCTGGTCGTTGCTCGGCAGCAGGTCCGGCCCGTCAGGGATGCCGGCCAGGCGGCCTCTCGGGATGTCGCGCAGCTCGTTGTCGTCGACGACCGTGGGCGCCTTGACGTCGGTGTTGCCCCCGGCGGCCGCCGCGCCGGCACCGCCCTGGTTCTCCTGGTCCTGCGCGGCCAGCGACTGCGCGTAGAGCAGCAGCCGGGCCGAGGCCAGGTCGAACGTCGGGATCAGCTTCTTCTCCGGCTTGGCCACCAGGACGTAGACCTGGCCGGACGGCTTGCCGATGACGATGCCGTCCTTGCTGGGCGCCGTCGCCTTGGGCGACAGGATCCCCCAGATCAGGAAGCCGAGCAGACCCAACGCCGCGAGGCACACCCCCACGATGGTGGCGCGACTGTGCGTGCGCATCGGATCGTGCAGCATCACCGCGTCCTTGCGGACCAACGCCGACTGCATTCGGCGCAGCACGAAGCGATACGCCTGAACCTGGGACTTGGTGGTCGGTGTCGATGGCATTCTCGCCTCTACTGCTCCCCGCTCGCGGTACCGTTCCGCAGGATAGACCCACAGGCATCGGTTGCATGTCGGTTCTCCACGAACCGGCACGATCGATCCGCCCGGAGCAAACCTACGAGGGGAAGATCGAGCGGATGTCGGTGAGCACTCCACCACGGCCGGGCAGGACGCCACCGCCGGGGCAGCCGCCGAGACCGCCGGGGCGCGGCGGCGGTCCGGGCGGGAACGGGCCGCAGGGACCGGGTGGTCCCGGCGGACCGCAGGGCCCTGGCGGGCCGCCGCCCG
>NZ_WHTD01000139.1 GCF_009379765.1 Actinophytocola sp.
CATCCCCCAACCCTCACCACTTCAGGCCCGGCTCCTGGATCTACTCGGCGTCGACCCCACCACCCTAAGATGATCAAGTACCGCACCCGACAACCAACTCGAGTTGATCAACCCCCATGTGCGGAATACCCGGCTAGCCGGGCGAGCGGACGTGCTCAGCTACGACTGCCGCGGCCACGGCGGGTCCGACCGGGGCGGCACCGACTACACGACCGAGCTGTTCGCCGCCGACCTCGCCGGGCTGCTCGACCGCATCGGTTGGGACCGCGCGGTGGTGGCGGGGTGCTCGATGGGCGGCTGCGTCGCGCAGGACTTCGCCGCGAGCAATCCACATCGGACCGACGGGCTGGTGCTCGTCGACACCACCGCCTGGTACGGCCCGACCGCGCCGCTGGACTGGGCCGGCCGGGCCGCGAAGGCCCGCGAGCAGGGCCTGGCCGCGCTCGTCGACTTCCAGGTGACCCGCTGGTTCGGCGCGGAGTTCGCGGCCGGTGAGCCGGAGCTGGTCGCCGCGCTCACGAAGACCTTCCTCGCCAACGACCTCGACAGCTACGCCGCCACCTGCCGGATGCTCGGCGCCGCCGACCTGCGCGAGCGGGTCGCGGCCGTGCGGGTGCCGGCCGCGGTCGTGGTCGGCGAGGACGACGCCGCCACCCCGGTCCCGATGGCCGAGGATCTGGCCGAGCGTCTGGGGGGCGCGCCGCTGACCGTCCTGCCCGAGTCCCGCCACCTGACCCCATTGGAGCGCCCCACCGAGATCGCCGCCGTGATCCAGGAGCTGGTAGCCAATGTCTGAGCCGGTCATCGACCTGCACGCGCACCACGTCGGCGCGGACGCCGTCGCGCGGATCGACGCCGAGGGCGCCGCGCACGGCGTCACGGTGGTGGGAAAGAAGATCCAGGTCGGAGCGCGGCTCACCGGGCTGCCGGTCGTCGCCGGGCTGACCGATGTGGACGCCCGACTGTCCTGGATGGACCAGGCAGGCGTCGACGTCCAGCTCGTGGCCGGCTGGATGGACCTGGCCGGATACCACCTGCCCCCGGCCGACGGGCGGTGGCTCGCGCGGGTGCAGAACGAGGCGCTCGCCGCGCTGGTGGCCGCCCACCCGCGCCGGTTCGCCGCCGCGGCCGCGGTTCCCTTGCAGGATCCCGAGCTCGCCGCCACCGAGCTGGACAGAGCCGTGACCGAGCTGGGGCACGTCGCGGTGCAGATCGGAGCCCGGGTCGAGCACGGTGGGTTGGACGAACCCGTGCTCGACCCGTTCTGGTCCGCGGCCGAGGAGCTCGGCGTTCCGGTCGTGGTCCACCCCGCCGAGCTCGACGTGCCCGACCGGCACCGCAGGCTCTTCCTGCACATCCTCACCGGAAACCCCGCGGAGACCACCAATGCCGCCGCCGCGCTGATGCTCGGCGGGGTGCTCGACCGCCACCCTGGGCTGCGGTTCCTGCTCGTGCACGGCGGAGGGTTCCTGCCCTACCAGTTCGGCCGGATCGCCCGCGGCGCCGTCGCGGCCCCGGAGCCCGTCCGGTCCCGGTCCGCGCACCCGCCGCGGGACCTGTTGCGCCACTTCCACTTCGACACGGTCGTGCACGACCCGGGCGCCCTGCGGTACCTCGAGGACTTCGCCTCGGGCCGGGTCGTGCTCGGCAGCGACTACCCCTTCCCCATGCGGGACATCGATCCCGTCGGTTCGGTCGGCAAGGCCATCGACGACAGGGAGGCCCGCGACTCGATCTTGTCCAGGACACCAGCCGGTTTGCTCGCAAGGAGGCGAACACCGTGAATCCGGACAGTTACAAGCTGTTGGGTCGAAGATCTTCAGCTCGGGTACCGGTCCAACCGCAGCGGCGTGTACAGCGCGGCCTGCGAGGACCTCGACCTCGAGATACGCGACAACGAGTTCGTGGCGATCGTCGGGCCGAGCGGCTGCGGCAAGACCACCTTCCTGTCGGCGGTGGCCGGCCTGCAGTCGATCTCCGGGGGTCGGATGCTCCTGAGTGGACGGCCGATCAGCGGGCCCGGTCTCGACCGGTCGCTCGTGTTCCAGCACGCGTCGCTCTTCCCGTGGCGCGACGTGCTCGGCAACGTCGAGTTCGCCCTGCAGGCGCAGCGCAAGCTCGACGCGGCCGGCCGGCAGCGGGCCCGCGAGCTGCTGGAGCTGGTCGGGCTCGCCGGCAAGGAGCACCTGCACCCCAGGGAGCTCTCCGGCGGCATGATGCAGCGGGTCAACCTGGCCAGGGCGCTCGTCACCGACCCGGAGCTGCTGCTGCTCGACGAGCCGTTCGCCGCGCTCGACGCGCAGACCCGCGAGGTCATGCAGGAGGAGCTCATGCGGGTCTGGCAGGCCGACGAGGTCAACGCCGGCAAGACCGCGCTCTTCATCACCCACGACGTGGCGGAGGCGGTGTTCCTGGCCGACCGGGTGATCGTGTTCTCCCGCGGCCCCGCGCACGTCGTCGAGTCGATCGACATCGACCTGCCCCGGCCGCGGCGTCCGGAGCTGAAGCGCGCCCCAGAGGCACTCGCCTACATCGACCACATCCTCGACCTCGTCATGCGGCAGGGAAACGGAAAGGAGCAGGCGGATGACAACGCTGCGACCGTCACCGGTTGACGCCGTGAGGTCCACCAAGGACACCAAGGGCGGCAAAGGCACCGACACCCGCCGCCCGACCCGGTGGAACCGGCACCGGGAGCTGTGGCTCGGCCTCATCGGCCTGCTCGCGGTGTTCGTGGCGTGGCAGCTGACCGTCGAGCTCGGCCTGGTCGACCCCAGCTTCACCAGCTCGCCGCTCGGCGCGATCGGCTCGCTCGTCGACTCGGTCAGGACCGGCGAGGTCTGGCCGCCGGTCGGCGCCACGCTGGCCTCGGTCGGCATCGGCATGGCGATCACGCTCGTGGTCGGCATCCCGGTCGGCCTGGTCATCGGCCGTACCCCGGTCCTCTACGGACTCACCGAGCAGATGATCAGCATCATGTACGCGGTGCCGTTCGTGGTGTTCCTGCCGATCATCATCTTCTGGTTCGGCATCGGCGGCGAGGCCCGCATCGTGATCGTGGTGTGGAGCGCGCTGTTCCCGCTGCTGATCAACGTGGTGGCCGGCGGCCGCAACCTGGACCCCGACTACCTGCGGGTGTCCCAGGTCTTCTGCGCCTCCCGACTGCGCACCCTGTGGTCGATCGCGCTGCCCGCGACGCTTCCCTACATCCTCGCCGGCGTGCGCCAGGCGGTCGGTCGCGCACTCGTCGGCGCGATCGTCGCCGAGCTCTTCATGGGCACCGACGGTCTCGGCTACGTGGTGCAGCTCGAGACCGCCAACTTCGACATGGACGCGGCGATGGCCGCGATCGGCATCATCGCCGTGGTGGCCATCGTCCTCACCCGGGGCGTCGCCTACCTGGAACGACGGCTCACCTTCTGGTCGGTCGCTGACTGATGAGAGCCGACTGAGACCTGCCCGTGCTTTTCCCGTCATGGAGGACGGAAAGACATGCGAACCAAACGTTTACTCCTGGTCGCCCTCGCGGCCGCGACCATGCTCACCGCCTGCGGCAACGGCGCGAGCGACGAGCCCAGCATGAGCCTCACGGTCGGCTACACCGCGATCGGCGCCGCGTACTCGGACCTGTACGTGTGCGAGGACAAGGGCGTGTTCAAGAAGAACGGCCTGGACGTCAAGCTCACCCGGCTCAACTCGAGCTCGCAGCTGCTCGCGTCATTGTCCAGCAACAGCGTCAACATCGGCGCCGGCGTGGCGAGCTCGACGGCCGCCGGCATCCTGCGCGGCGTGGACCTGCGCTACGTCGCGCTGCCGATGCCGGTGTACTACCTGGAGATGTGGGGCAAGCCGGAGCTCAAGTCCGACGACGATCTCAAGGGCAAGAAGGTCGGTCTGTCCTCGCCCGGCTCGCTCGGCGACGCCGCTTTCCACGCCTGGCTCGCGGACAAGGGAATGGACGGCCAGGTCGAGCCGGTCTACCTGAAGAACGTGCCGGCCGAGGTCGCGGCGCTGGAGCAGGGTGCGGTCGACGCCATCGTCACCCAGCCGCCGAACGGCACCCAGACCAGGGACAAGGGCTTCGAGAAGATCAGGGACTTCACCGAGTACCCCGCGGCGGCCAACGCGTACACCACCACCGGCGAGTACCTGGAGGTGAACTCGAAGGCCGTGCAGGCGTTCGTCAAGTCCGAGGTGGAGTGCCTGTCGATCCTGCACCAGGACAAGAAGCAGGCGATCGAGAGCATCCGCAAGCACAGCGGCCAGGACGACGAGTCGCTCGCCGAGTACTCCTACGACTTCTTCGTGAAACTGTGGTCGAAGGAGCCGCGGGTGCATCCCGAGCTGATCAAGGCGGCGTTCGAGGACGCGGCCGAGGAGACCGGCAAGCCGGTGCCGGCCGACACCGACAAGTACGTGGACAACAGCTTCCTCGACAAGCTCAAGAAGGACGGCTACATCGACGACCTCTACCAGGGCGAGGCCGGGTAGATGGGTTCCGTCCCGCTCGAGGAGATCGACGACCTGCGCGGCTGGCTGGACCTGGTCGGCGACCTCGGTGAGCTCAAGGCCGTCGAGGGCGCGGGCTGGGACCTGGAGATCGGCGCGATCTCCGAGGCCAACTACCGGCGCACGTCGCCGCCCGCGCTGCTGTTCGACGCGGTGCCCGGCTACGCCAGGGGCCTGCGGGTGTTGACCGCGAGCACCGGCAACGCCCGCAGGCTCGGCATCACGTTGCGCCTGGGCACCGACTGCGACGACCGGCGGCTGGTGCACGAGCTGCGGGACGGCCCGGCCCGCTGGACCGACGGCGCCGCGAACCACCCGGCCCGGACCGTCGACAGTGGACCGGTCACGGAGCACGTGCGGACCGGGGACGGCATCGACCTGCTGTCGTTCCCGGTGCCGCGCTGGCACGCGGGCGACGGCGGCCGCTACATCGGCACCGGCTGCGCGGTGTTCACCGTCGACCCGGACACCGGCACCCCCAACGCGGGCGCGTACCGGATGCAGGTGCAGCGGGACGGCAGGTCGGCCACGATCAACATCGAGTCCGGCAAGCACGGCGCCATGCACGTCCGCGAGTGGTTCAAGCGGGAGGGTCGGGCGCCGGTCACCGCGTCGCTCGGGCACGACCCGCTGCTGCTCGTGGTCGCGGGCACCGAGGTCCCGGGTGGAGTGTCCGAACTGGACTACGCGGGCGCCGTGCTGGGCAGGCCGGTCGACGTCGTGCGCGGCGAGGACACCGGCCTGCCGATCCCCGCGACGGCCGAGATCGCCGTCGAGGGGTGGCTCCACCCGGACCGCAAGCTCCCCGAGGGCCCGTTCGGCGAGTGGACCGGCTACTACTCCGGCGGCGTGGAACCCGTGCTGGACATGGAGATCACCCGCGTCTACCACCGCACCGACCCGATCCTGCTCGGCGCGCCGCCGGGCAAGCCGCCGCACGACTACTCCTACATGCGCAGCGTGATGAAGTCGGCGATGATCCAGGCCGCGCTGGTCCGCACCGGCGTGCCAGGGGTGCGTGGCGTCTGGTCCCATGAGGTCGGTGGCGGCCGGCAGCTGCTGGTGGTCGCGATCGACCAGCGCTATGCCGGGCATGCCCGGCAGGCGGCCTACCTGACCGCGCAGCTGCCCGCGGCCGCCTACATGAACAAGTTCGTGATCGCGGTCGACGGCGATGTCGACCCGCGCAGCCTCAACGACGTCATGTGGGCGGTGTGCACCCGCGCCGAGCCGGAGCGCGACATCGAGGTGATGCGCTACACGTGGGGCAGCCGGGTCGACCCGCTGCGCGAGGGCGGACCGGCCTACAACAGCCGGGCGGTGATCGACGCGTGCCGGCCGTTCGAGCGGCTCGACGGCTTCCCGGTCGTGGCCGAGGCGAGCCCGGACCTGCTGGCCCGGATGGCGGAGAGGTGGCCCGATGTCCTCGGTTAGCTAGTGTCGCGTGACCCTGAAACCTTGACGCCGCTGCGGCCAACGCGGCCCCTGGCGGCGTTGGAGAAAAGCCCAAGTACACCCAGTACGAGCGGCTTTCCTCCGCCTTGCCAGGAACCACGTTGATCCACAGCGGACGCAAAGGAACAGGATCACGCGACACTAGTTGTCCTCGGCCTGGCCGGTCCAGCCGGAGGACTCGATGGCCTTCAGGCCGCGGCGCACGATCGACTGGGTCAGCGCCGCGGCCAGGTCCGGCTCCCGCTCCTCGTAGGCCCGCAGCAGCCGCTCGTGGTCGGACACCGAGGTTCGCAGCCGGCCCGGCAGCGAAAGGCTCAGGTGGCGCAATTGCAGCGTCCGCACGCCGACGCTGTCGAGAACGCGCCGAACGGTAGTGTTACCGGCGATCACGGCTTCATTGTTTCGGAACCCCACATTCAACCAGAAGTATCGATCAACATCACCGACCTCCGCGGCGTCTTCCAGCTGACGCTGGCTCTCGCGGAGTATCGCTATGTCGGATTCAGTTGCATTTTCCACAATGCGACGGCTCACCAGTGCATACAGGGTGGCGCGCAGCTCGTATATTTCCCGGACCTCGTCGAGCAGCAGGCGGCGGACCCGCGGCCGGCGATGTGCGGCGATCTCCACGAGGCCTTCCCGTTCCAGCGTGAGCAGAGCCTCCCGAACCGGGGTGCGGCTGCTCTGGAACGTGCGGGCCAGCTCGACCGAGTTGAGGTCGTCGCCCGGCCGCAGCCGCGCCTCGACAATGGCGGTGCCGACCGAGACCAGGATCTGGTCGACAACGCTGTCGGCGTTCTCCGACCGGCCCAGTACCCGCAGTATCTCGAGATGCCCGGCGGACGGCTCGGCGCCGATCGGCCGGACTATCGAGTTTCCTTCGGATTTGGTGGTCGTCATGGCGCCGATAATAGCGTGAGAATCACGGTGGACCACCAGCCCTCGCGATATGGAAAAAATGGGAGATCAGAACCAGCCGACATCGCGTACCGAGGTCCATCCGACCGCGGGTGGCGGCAGCGTCTCGCCGAACGCCCACTGTGCGATCACTGTGCGGAGCGCGGTCACGGCGATGAACGACTCGGGTGGCAGCGCGGTCTCCACCGGGTGCCAGTTGTCGTGGGCGAGCGCCGGCGTGCCGTGCCCGCCGGGTCCCCCGGACGCCTCGAGCCGCCTGCCTCCCGGCGCGGCGAGCTCGGTGCGGTGCAGACCGTCCCTCGGCTCGGTCATGGCGACTCCTCAGTGGACCGGCAGCCGCACCCGGAAGGTGGCGCCCCGGCCCGGTGCGGTGCGGTGTCGACCTCCACCGTGCCACCGTGCGCGGCCACGAGTGACCATACGATCGCAAGCCCGAGTCCGGCACCGCCACCCTGGTCACGCGCGCGGGAGGGGTCGGCCCGGTAGAACCGCTCGAACACGTACCGCGACTGCTCCGCCGCGAGCCCCGGGCCGCTGTCCGCGATCTCCAGGACGGCCTCGGTCCCGACCGTGCCCACGCCGATCCGCACAGCGCCGCCGGCCGGTGCGTGTGCGACGGCGTTACCGACCAGGTTGGACACCACCCGGCGCAGCCGCGCCTCGTCGCCCAGGACCGGTGCCGCGGCCGGCTCGGCCGCCGCGCCCGGGCCGGTCAGCGTGATCTCCCGGGTCGGGTCCAGGGCGCGCAGGTCGTGCAGCGCGTCGGCGGCGAGCGTGCGCAGGTCCATCGGCGCGTGCTCGACGAGGTCGGGGTGGCCCTCGTCGAGCTGGGCGAGGAGCAGGAGGTCGTCGACGAGGGTGGCGAGCCGCACCGACTCGCGCTCGATCCGGTCCATCGTGGCGTCCACCTCGGCCGCGCCCATCCGGTACAGCTCGGCGAACCCGCTGATGCCGGCGAGCGGGGTACGCAGCTCGTGGCTGGCGTCGGCGACGAAGCGGCGCATGCGGGCCTCCGAGCAGGCGCGGGCGTCGACGGCCCGCTCGATCTGCGCGAGCATCCCGTTGAGCGACGCGGTGAGCCGGCCGACCTCGGTGCCCGGACCCGCTCCGCCGGGTACTCGGCGGGACAGGTCGCCGTAGGCGATCGCGGCCGCGGTCTCCTCGATGCGCCGCAGCGGGCGCAGCCCCGCGCGCACCCAGAACCAGCCGGCCACCGCGAGCACGATCAGCAGGCCGGCGCCGACCAGCAGGCAGACCAGGCGGACCCGGCCGACCGTGGTGTCGACCTGGTTCATCGAGCCCCCCGCCAGGGGCGACACGGCGACGTGGGGCCGGCACGGGGGACGACGTGCAGGTGGCGGTCGGCGGCCGGGTCTCGTCGCCGGGTGCTCGGCTCCCGTGGCCGGCGAAGCCGTAGGATTGTTGAGCGATACAATCGTTGGTGGATATCGCAGGTCAGGAAGGGTGGGAGCGTTGGTGAGCCCGGATCTCGAGCTGGCGGCCGATCGCAGGCTGCTGGGACGGACCAGCACGGTCGAGCGGCTGGCCGACATCCTCCGAACGCGGATCATCGAGGGCTTCTTCTCGCCCGGTGAGCGGCTCGCCGAGGACTCGATCGGGAGCGCCCTCGGGGTCTCCCGCAACACCCTGCGCGAGGCGTTCCGGCTGCTGACCCACGAGCGGCTGCTGGTGCATGAGCTCAACCGCGGGGTCTTCGTCTGCAAGCTCACCGTCGACGACCTCGTCGACCTCTACCGGGTGCGCAAGCTCGTCGAGTGCGGCGCGGTGCGCGGCCTGGACGGCCACCCGCCCGAGGCCGACCGGGTCGCGGCCATGGCCACGGCCGTCGCGCAGGGCGACGACGCCATGCGCGCGTCCGACTGGCGCGGGCTCGGCACCGCCAACATGCTCTTCCACCAAGGCATCGCGGCGCTGGCCGGCAGCCCCCGGGTCGACGAGCTGATGCGTGGCGTGCTGGCCGAGCTGCGGCTGCACTTCCAGTCGATGTCCGACCCGCGCCGCTTCCACGAGCCGTACCTAGAGCGCAACCGCGAGGTCCTGTCGGTCATCGAGACCGGCGCCGGCCAGGCCGCGGAACGGGTGCTCCGCATGTATCTCGACGACTCCGAGCACCAGCTGGTCGAGGCCTACCGCGCCGCCGCCCGCTGAGCGCGGAACGAGATCGCCTGGCCCGGCCGGGCCTGCGCCAGGATCGGCAGGTCCTTCGTGCTCACCACGGCGATCACCGGGTAGCCGCCGGTCACCGGGTGGTCGGCCAGGAACACCACCGGCTGGCCGGCCGGCGGCACCTGGATCGCGCCCGGGACCATGCCCTCGCTCGGCATCTCCTCGTGCCTGGCGCGATCGAGCCGGGGGCCCTCGAGCCGCACGCCGACCCGGTTGCTCTCGGCCGTCACGGCGAACTTCGCGGTCAGCAGCGTCGCCAGCGCCTGGGGCGTGCACCAGTCGGCACGCGGGCCCGGGATCACCCGCACCACGAGGTCGCCGGTGGCCGGCGGTCGCACCGGCGCCACGTCGACCGCCGGCGGGGGTCCACTGTGGTCGTTGCCGATCGGGAGGACGGTGCCGGGGGACAGGGGTGCGGGGCCCAGGCCGGACAGGACGTCCGTCGAGCGGGAGCCCAGCGTCTGGGGAACCGCGAGGCCGCCGCGCACCGCGACGTAGGTGCGCAGGCCCGTGTCGGGAACACCGACCGTCAGCCGGCCGCCCGCGGGCACGACGAACGGGGAGCTCATCGCCTCCCCGCGGTCGTCGCGCGCGAGGTCGCACGGGGCGCCGGTGACCGCCACCCTGGCCGGCTCGCGGAACGCCAGTGTCGTCGAGCCCAGCGTCAGCTCCAGGCACGCGGCGTCCTCGGCGTTGCCCACCAACCGGTTCGCCAGCGCCGCGGCCGGCGCGTCGGCCGCCCCGGAGCGAGTCACCCCGAGTGCCGCGAACCCCGGCCGGCCCCGGTCCTGCACGGTGCCCAACGGTCCACATCGGACCACCTCGATGCCACCCCGGGGCGGCGGGGGTGGTTCCGGTATGTCCACAGTGGCCTCAGGCAGCGCGCCGACCGGCTCGAAGCGCACCCTGGCCCCGGGCCGCAGCAACGCGGGCGGGTCACGGTCCGCGTCCCACAGCGGCACGGTCGTGCGGCCCAGCAGGTGCCAGCCACCCGGCGACGACCGCGGGTAGACGCCGGTGAACTCGCCCGCCACGCCCACCGAGCCCGCGGGCACCCGCGTCCGCGGCGTCTCCTTCCTGGGGAGGCGCAGCCGAGGGTCGAGCCCGGTGAGGTACCCGAACCCCGGCGCGAAGCCGGAGAACGCGACCACGTAGTCGGCCGACGCGTGGGCCTCGACGACCCCGTCTACCCCGAGCCCCGTCCGGGCGGCGACCTCCTCGAGATCGGCGCCGTCGTACTTCACCTCGACCGTCACGAGCTCGCCCACGGCGGCCGTGACCGGGGCGGGCTCGACCGACTCCAGGAGCCGGGTCAGCTCGGCCCGGGCCGGCGCGGTGGAGGGTTCGAACCGGACGAGGACGGTGTTCGCCGCCGGAACGAGGTCGACGACCCCGGGCGGCCGCCGGGCCAGCAGTGCCGCGTACACGCCGAGCGCCGCGTCGCCGGCCTCCACCAGCAACGCGGCGTCGCCGCACGGCAGCACTCTCACACGAAGCTCCGCAACTCCACTCCCGCACCGGTCAGCGCCGCGTGCGCCGCCCTGGCCAGCTCCAGTGAACCCGGTGTGTCGCTGTGCACGCACACCGACCGCGCCGACACCGGCAGCACCGTCCCGTCCACCGCGACGATCTCGCCCTTGCCGACCAGCCGCTCGCACCGCTGGGCCACCGCCACCGGGTCGGACAGCAGCGCGTCCGGCGAGCGGCGGGACACCAGCCGACCGTCCGATGTGTACCCGCGGTCCAGGAACGCCTCGTGCACCGTGGGCAGCCCGGCGGCCTCGGCCAGCGCGAGCCACCGCGACCCCGCCATGCCCAGCACCGGCAGCGACGGGTCGAACTGCCGCACCGCCGCGACCACCGCCCCCGCCTGGACGTCGTCGGTGCCGATCTTCCCGTACAGGGCGCCGTGCGGCTTCACGTACCCGACCCGGCCGCCGGCCGCCGCGGCGAACGCCGACAACGCCCCGAGCTGGTAGAGCACGTCGTCGGTCAGCGAGGCCGGGTCGACATCGATGACCCGGCGGCCGAAGCCCGCGAGGTCCCGGTAGCCGACGTGCGCGCCGATCGCGACGCCGTGGCGCACCGACGTCTCGCACGCCCGGCGCATGGTGCCCGGGTCGCCCGCGTGGAAGCCGCACGCGATGTTCGCGCTGCTGACCACGGCCAGGAGGGCGTCGTCGTCGGCGATCCGCCACGCGCCGAACCCCTCCGCCACGTCGCAGTTGAGGTCGAGCTCGGTCACGTCGTCACCGCCTCGGTCACGGCCGCCGCCTCCTCCTCGGTCTCCACCGCCGGGTCGCGGGCCAGCCACAGCCCGATCCCGGTCAGTATCGCGGTGAGCACCAGGTACACGCCCAGGATCCACCAGCTGTCGAACCAGAGCAGCAGCGCCGCGCAGATCAGCGGGGCCGGCGCGCCGCCGATCACTCCGGCGAGCGTGTAAGCGAGCGAGGAACCGGTGTAGCGCAGCCGCGGCGAGAACTGCTCGGTGATCAGCGCCGCCTGCGGGCCGTAGAGCACCGCGTGGATCACCAGCGCGACGACGATGCCCAGCACCAGCAGCAGGAACGAGCCGCCGCCGATCATCGGGAAGAACAGGAACGGCCAGATCGCCGCGGCGATCGTGCCGTACAGGTAGAGCTTGCGCCGGTTCATCCGGTCCGACAGCGCACCGAACGCGGGCATCAGCAGCAGCTGGCACGCCGAGCCGATCATCACCGCGGTCGACCCCTGGCTGCGGCTCATGTCGAGCTCCTTGGTGATGTAGGTCAGGGTGAACACGGTGAACAGCGAGTACAGGACGTCCGGGCAGACCCGCACGAGGATGCCGGCGAACAGCGCCCGCCGCTCCTGGCCGACCACTTCGGACACCGGGGCGCTCGGCCGCTCGTTCCGGTCGGCGATCTGCTTGAACACCGGGGTCTCCTCCAGCCGCAGCCGGATCCACAGTCCGAACACGACCAGCACGGCCGACAGCAGGAACGCGACCCGCCAGCCCCACGAGGTGAACGTGTCCTCGGCCATGACCCCGGAGAGCAGGGCCAGCACGCCGTTGGCGAGCAGGGTGCCCGCGGGCGGGCCGATCTGGGCGGCGGACGCCCAGAACCCGCGCCGCCGCGGGTCGCCGTACTCGCTGGACAGCAGCACCGCGCCGCCCCACTCGCCGCCGACCGCGACGCCCTGGGCGAAGCGAAGCGCCACCAGCAGGACCGCGGCCAGCCCGCCGACCGCCGCGTGCGTGGGCAGCAGGCCGATCAGGAACGTCGCGATGCCGGCCAGCAGCAGGGTGTAGACGAGGACCTTCTTGCGCCCGATGACATCGCCGAGCCTGCCGAACACGAACCCGCCGACCGGGCGGGCCAGGTACCCGACGGCGTAGGTGGAGAACGCGGCCATCGTGCCGACGAGGTCGTCGCCGGACGGGAAGAACAGGTCGCCGAACACGGTCGCCGCGGCGACCGAGTAGGCGGCGAAGTCGTAGTACTCCAGCGCGGTCCCGGACAGGCTCGCCGCGTAGGCCCGGCGCAGCGACCGCGGATCCACGGTGATGCGGGGAGAGCTCATCGTGTTCACATCCCATCTACCGCACGGAGGCGTCTGACTACTCTGAGGGTAGATTTCGTTGAACGATCCTGCAATACTCACGTTCTACATATGGCACGTGAATTCGCCGGCCGGTTCGAATGAGAGTGGGTGACCCCCAACATGACCTCGGGAACGTTCATCGGTCAGGACGGCCAAGCCTCCTGCCGCTCGGTGCGCCACGCCTTCCGGCTCCTCGAGCTCCTCGCCGGCAGTCCCGACGGACTGCGGCTCGCCCGGCTCGTCGACGCGACCGGGCTGCCCAAGTCGTCCGTCCACCGGATCCTCGGCACGCTCGAGGAGCTCGACGTCATCTGCCGCGACGACACGTCCGCGGCCTACCATCTCACCGCGGCCTGGCGCCGGATCGTGGTGCCGCCGCGGCTGACCGAGTTCTCCGCGCCGGTGCGGGGCAACGACGGACGCCCGGTCGCCGGCCTGACCCTGCGGCTGCGCGGCCAGGTCTCCCCGGGCGCGCCGTCGGAACGCCTGACCCGCCTCGTCGCGGACCTCGCCCACGCCGTCTCCAGCCGCCTCCGCGACCCGCGAGTCCAACGCCCGGAACCCGCGAGTCCAACGCTCGCGACCCGCGAGTCCAACCTCCAGAACCCGCGAGTCCGACGCTCGCGACCGGCCGGGCGCTGAAGCCCGCCGGCCGGAACCGGCCGGTTGGTTCCTGCCCGGAGCGTCGGTCCGCGCCGGGGGCCACGACGGTCAGGCCGGCCGGGCGGGCGGCACCCGCAGGGCCGCCAGCTGCTGCTCGAACGGGATCACCGCCTCCTCGGCGGGCGCCCGCGTCGGTGGCCGGCTCTCCATCAGCTCCGCCAGCTCACCCGCCGCCCGCGCGATGCGGTGCGTCAGGCCGTCGTCGCCCGAGGAGGCCCAGTCCTCGGTCGCCGCGTACACGGCCGTCGGCATGACGATCGCGCGCAGGTAGGTGAACATCGGGCGCAGCGCGTGCTCCAGGGCCAGCGAGTGCCGGGCGGTGCCGCCGGTCGCGGCGACCAGGACCGGCTTGCCGATCAGGGCTTCCTGGTCCAGCACGTCGAAGAACGACTTGAACAGGCCCGAGTACGACGCGGTGAAGATCGGCGTCACCGCGATCACGCCGTCCGCCCGGGTCACCGTGTCGAGCGCGGCGGCCAGCTTGGGCGAGGCGAAGCCGGTGACGAAGTTGTTCGCGATGTCGCCCGCCAGGTCGCGCAGCTCCACCACCTCGACCGTCACGCCGGTCTGGCCGCCGACCGCCGCCGCGAGGCGGTCGGCCAGCAACCGGGTGGAGGACGGCACGGTCAGGCCGGCCGACACCACTGCCAGAGTCCTCATCGGACCTCAACCTTCTCGTCCGCGGCGTCAGCAACGTCCGCAACGTCGGTGGCGGCCGCCGCCAGCAGCGACTGGTGCGTCGGCGCGTCCGGCACCTCCGCCGGCCGGCCGATCGCGAACTCCTTGCGCAGCACCGGAACGACCTCCTCGCCGAGCAGGTCCAGCTGCTCCAGCACGGTCTTCAGCGGCAGCCCCGCGTGGTCCATCAGGAACAGCTGCCGCTGGTAGTCGCCGAAGTGCTCCCTGAACCCCAGGGTCCGGTCGATCACCTGCTGCGGGCTGCCGACGGTCAGCGGCGTCTGCGCCACGAAGTCCTCGAGCGACGGTCCGTGCCCGTACACCGGCGCGTTGTCGAAGTACGGCCGGAACTCGGTCACCGCGTCCTGCGAGCTCTTCCGCATGAACACCTGGCCGCCGAGGCCGACGATCGCCTGCTCCGGTGTGCCGTGCCCGTAGTGGGCGTAGCGCTGCCGGTACAGCCCGATCAGGCGCATGTAGTGCTCCTTGGGCCAGAAGATGTTGTTGGCGAAGAACCCGTCGCCGTAGTACGCGGCCTGCTCGGCGACCTCCGGGCTGCGGATCGAGCCGTGCCACACGAACGGCGGCACGCCGTCCAGCGGCCGCGGCGTCGAGGTGAAGCCCTGCAGCGGCGTGCGGAACCGGCCCTGCCAGTCCACGACGTCGTTGCGCCACAGGTCGTGCAGCAGCGCGTAGTTCTCGATCGCGAGCGGGATGCCCTCTCGGATGTCCTGCCCGAACCACGGGTAGACCGGCCCGGTGTTGCCACGGCCCATCATCAGGTCCACCCGGCCGTCGGCCAGGTGCTGCAGCATCGCGAAGTCCTCGGCGATCTTCACCGGGTCGTTCGTGGTGATCAGCGTGGTCGAGGTGGACAGGATCAGCCGCTCGGTCCGAGCCGCGATGTGGCCGAGCATGGTGGTCGGCGAGGACGGCACGAACGGCGGGTTGTGGTGCTCACCGGTGGCGAACACGTCGAGCCCGACCTCCTCGGCCTTGAGCGCGATCGTCACCATCGACTTGATCCGCTCGTACTCGCTCGGCGTGGTGCCGTTGGTCGGGTCGGTGGTCACGTCGCCGACGGTGAAGATCCCGAACTGCATCACTTCTCATCACCCTCAACTAGTTGCTACTTCAACTACCCGCCCCAACGAGCATGACGGCTCCGGTATTCCCGGGACAAATTGGACTAGACAACGAGCTCATATTGGTCTAGACAATATGTAACGCGCGGTGCCCCCCTGCTCACCGCGCGCCTTCGTGGAGGTCGTCATGAAGCGTCCCCTCGTCCTGCTCGTCACCGTGATCCTCACCTGCCTCGGCACCGTCGCGCCGGTCGCGAGCGCGGCCGGCGAGCAGGCCATGTTCGCCAAGGTCTCCGACTGGGGCTCCGGCTGGGAAGGCCGGTTCACCGTCACCAACGGCGGCAGCACGCAGGTCACGAGCTGGCGGGTCGAGTTCGACCTGCCGGCCGGCACGAGCCTCGGCAGCTACTGGGACGCCCTGCTCACCTCGAGCGGCAACCATCACACCTTCGCCAACCGCGAGTACAACGGCAGCCTCGCGCCCGGCGCGTCGGTGAGCTTCGGGTTCCTCGGCGTGGGCCCGGGCAGCCCGCAGAACTGCCGGGTCAACGGCGCCGACTGCGGTGGGGGCGGCGATCCCGAGCCCGGCGTACCCGGGGCACCCGGCGACGTCCGGGTGACCGGAACCACGTCGTCGAGCATCACGCTCGGGTGGGACGCCGCGGCCGGCACGGTCACCGGCTACCGCGTGTACGAGGGGAGCGCGGTCCGCGCCACGGTCACCGGCGCGTCGACGACCTTCGCCGGCCTCGCCGCGTGCACCACCCGTACGTTCACCGTGGCCGCGTACAACTCGGTCGGCGAGTCCGCTCGCAGCGCGCCGGTGACCGGCACCACGGCCGGCTGCCAGCAGGCCGACCTGCCGCGCCACTTCCTCACCGGCTACTGGCACAACTTCGTCAACCCGGCGACCGAGCTCCGGCTCTCCGCCGTGCCCGACGAGTACGACCTGGTCGCGGTGGCCTTCGCCGAGGCGACCAGCACCCCGGGCGCGGTCACCTTCGGCGTCGACCCCGGGCTCTCCTCCGCGCTCGGCGGCTATTCGACCGACCAGTTCAAGGCTGACGTGGCCGCGCTGCACGCGAGGGGCAAGAAGGTGATCCTGTCCGTCGGCGGCGAGGCAGGCCGGGTGAGCGTCGGCGACTCGACGTCCGCGACGAACTTCGCCACCAGCGTGCGCTCGATCATGTCCGAGTACGGCTTCGACGGCGTGGACATCGACCTGGAGAACGGGCTCAACCCCACCTACATGGGCCAGGCGCTGCGGTCCTTGCGCGACCAGGTCGGCTCGAGCCTGATCATCACGATGGCCCCGCAGACCATCGACATGCAGTCCACCGGTGGCTCGTACTTCGCGTTGGCACTGAACATCAAGGACATCCTCACGGTCGTCCACACGCAGTTCTACAACTCCGGCTCGATGCTGGGCTGCGACCAGTCGCAGGCCTACGGCCAGGGCAACGTCAACTTCATCACCGCGCTCGCCTGCATCCAGCTGGAGAACGGGCTGCGACCCGACCAGGTGGCGGTCGGCCTGCCGGCCGGCCCGGGCGCGGCAGGCGGCGGCGTGGTGGCGCCGTCGGTGGTCAACAACGCGCTGGACTGCCTGGCCCGCGGCACGAACTGCGGCACGTTCCGGCCGCCCCGGACCTACCCGGACATCCGCGGCGCGATGACGTGGTCGATCAACTGGGATGTGAGCAACGGCAACGGCTTCGCGCGTACCGTCGCGCCGCACCTGGACACGCTGCCATGAGGAGGGTCGCCGCGGCATTGTCCGCGCTCGTCGTCCTGGTCGGTCTCGCCACGCCGGCGTCGGCGGCGAACCTGTTGACCAACGCGGGTTTCGAGTCCGGGTCGCTGTCCGGCTGGTCGTGCTCCGGCGGCTCGGTGGTGACCTCGCCGGTCCACTCGGGCTCCTACGCCCTGGCGGGGGCGGCGACGGCGTCGGACAACGCGCGCTGCACCCAGACGGTCTCGGTTGTGCCGAGCACGACGTACACGGTGTCGGCGTGGGTACGGGGCAACCCGGTGTACCTCGGGGTCACCGGCGGACCGTCCACTTGGGCCGCCCCGGCGTCCTACGGGCAGCTGACGCTGTCGTTCACCAGCGGCGCCGGGCAGACGTCGGCGCAGCTGTACCTGCACGGCTGGTACGGCGCGGGCACCTACCACGCGGATGACATCGTGCTCGACGGTCCGGGCGGCGGGACGCCGGGAACACCGGCGGTACCGGGCAACCCGTCGGTGGGCGCGGTGACGGCGTCGTCGGTCGCGCTGTCCTGGCCGGCGGTGAGCGACGCGACCGGGTACCGGGTGTACGAGGGAACATCCTTGCGTGCCACGGTGTCCAGCACGTCGGCGACGATCTCGGGGCTCGCCGCGTGCTCGACGCACACCTACGCGGTGGCGGCGTACAACGCGGTGGGGGAGTCCGCGCGGAGCGCGCCGGTGACCGCGACGACGTCCGGCTGCCAGCAGGCGGACCTGCCGCGGCACGCGCTGATCGGGTACCTGCACGCGAGCTTCGCCAACGGTTCCGGGTACGTGCGGATGGCCGACGTGCCGGACGCGTGGGACGTCGTCGACCTGGCGTTCGGCGAGCCGACCTCGGTGACCTCCGGGGACATCCGGTTCACCCGGTGCCCGGTGGCCGAGTGTCCGAACGTCGAGTCCGAGGCGGAGTTCATCGCCGCGATCCGGGCGAAACAGGCCCAGGGCAAGAAGGTGCTGATCTCCATCGGCGGCGCCAACGGGCAGGTGCAGCTCACCACCGCCGCCGCGCGGGACGCGTTCGTGTCGTCGGTGTCGGCGATCATCGACAGGTACGGTCTGGACGGTCTGGACATCGACTTCGAGGGCCACTCGCTGTACCTGAACCCCGGTGACACCGACTTCCGCAACCCGACCACGCCGGTGATAGTGAACCTGATCGCCGCACTGCGGTCGCTGAAGTCCCGCTACGGCAGCGACTTCGTGCTGACGATGGCGCCGGAGACGTTCTTCGTCCAGGTGGGCTACCAGTTCTACGGCGGGGACAACCGGGCCGGCTCGTACCTGCCGGTCATCCACGCTATGCGGGACGCGCTGACCGTGCTGCACGTGCAGGACTACAACTCGGGTCCCGTGATGGGACTGGACAACCAGTACCACAACATGGGCGGCGCGGACTTCCACATCGCGATGACCGACATGGTGAAGGCCGGCTTCCCGGTCGCCACCACCGGGCAGACGTTCCCGGGGCTGCGGGAGGACCAGATCGCGTTCGGCCTGCCGGCCGCGGTCAGCGCCGGCAACGGCTACACCGCACCCGCGGCCGTGCAGCAGGCGCTGAACTGCCTGGCCCGCAACCAGAACTGCGGCGGCTACACGCTGCGCGGTGGCGCGTCACCGGCGATCCGCGGCCTGATGACCTGGTCGATCAACTGGGACCGGTTCTACGGCTGGGAGTTCCAGAACAGCCACCGCCCGTTCCTCGACTCCCTGCCATGACGAGGCGGACCAGCACCGCGAGGCCCCTTACGCGCCCAGGGATCCGGCAAAGTCGCCCGCCCCTCGCGAGTCCAACGTTCAGAACTCGCGAGTCCAACGTTCGGGGTCGTGAGTGTTGGACTCGCGGGTCGGGACGGTTGGACTCGCGACTTTGCCGGGGCCCTGCTCACGTTCCGGAGGTGTGGGGCTCCGTTGCTCGCGAGGCGACCAGCCTGGCGTAGCGGGTGCCGGCGGCCAGCAGCACGAGGCCGGCGACCAGGAACGCGGCCACCCTGGCCATGCCGTCCAATGAGGACAGGTCGAACAGGACCAGCTTGACCAGCGCGGCCCCGACGAGTGACAGGCCGGCCACCCGCAGCGGCATCGAGTCGATGCCGCGCAGCAGGAGGACCAGCGCGCCGACCGTCCAGGACACCGTCACGAGCACGTGGCCGAGCAGGAATCCGGTGCGGTCCGGGGAGACCAGCAGCCCGATCGACAACACGGTGCCGGTGGCGCCGTAGAGGGCGACGAGGCCGCCCAGGATCCACGCCGGCCGGGCCGTGTCCCCGGTCAGCACGCCGAGCCGGCCGGCAACCCGGCAGGTGGCGAGCATCGACACGGTGAGCAGCAGACCGGTCAGCCCGGCGGTGGCCACGGTGCCGAGCGGGACCTGGCCGTCCGGCGGCGTGCCGACGAGGTCGCCGGGCAGGGCGGTCGACAGGGTCACGGACAGGCCCGCGAACCCGAACAGGGCGGCGGCCGCCAGTGCCGCTGGGTAGCGCATCCCCTGCGCGACAAGGGCCACGAGCAGTGCCTCGGCGAGCAGGACGATCGCCAGCGCGGACCCGTCCAGCGCGGTGGCCGTCGCCTGCAGCAGGGCGACCGACGCGCCCGCGCCGGCGGCGAGGCCGAACCTCGGGGTGCGCCGCAGCGCCCAGGCGGCGACCAGCAGCACCCCGATCGCCGCGGGGAGCACGATGGCGCCGGCCTTCGGCAGGAGAACCGCGCCGAGCATGGCCGGTGCGGGGGCGAGCAGCAGCAGGCCGACGGACCAGTCGTCGTCGGGCCGGCTGACCGTGGCGACCAGGACCTGCGCGGCGCTGGTGACGAGGGCGAGGTAGGCGACGGTGGCGGCGTCGTCCTGGCCGCCGGTCGAGAGAGCGATCGTGACGAGCGTGGCCAGCACGGGCGGGATGCCCGCGGCGAGGCACAGCCAGCCCCAGCGCTTGGCGAGCTGCACCGGGGTGGCGCCGATCTCGAGGACGAGAAGGAACCCGAGCAGCAGCGGCACGAACCCGTCGGTCAGGAACGGCGCGCAGCAGGCGCAGCAGACCACGACGAACACGGCGAGCGGCTGCGCATCCCACCGCGCGGCGAGCAGCAACCCGAGCCCGGCGACCGCGAGCCCCGCCACCAGCCCGGCGAGCGGCGGCAGGAACCCGAAGAGCACCGTGGCGGCGATGACGTCCAGGTAGAGGACGGCGATGCCGGTGGCCGCCAGCGCGAACGCCCCGGTCCGCGAGGCGGGGTTGCGATGGAGCCGCATCCCGATCCCGACCAGCCCGAGGCCGAGCACGGCGCCGCACAACACGCGCGGCAGGGGTCCGAGGTACCCCCGCTGGATGGCGAGGATGAGCAGCAGCACGACCCCGGCCAGCGTGACGACCCCGCCGGCCCAGGCGAGCACCCGACTCCCGGCGCCCTCCCGCTCCCAGAAGCTGGGCTTGGGCGGCGCGGGCGGTTGGTACGGCGGAAGCTGCGGCCATGTCGGGATCGGCGCGGGCTCCGGCCACGCCCGGGTCTGCGGAGCAGGCGGCGCCGGCTGCCAGTTCGCCGGCGGGGCGGGTGGTTGCGGCGCGGCGACCGGGTTGGCGACCGGGTCGGCCGCGACCGTTGCCAGGTGGAGGTCACGCAGCTCGGTGCTGATGTCGTGGATCCGGGCGCTCACCTCGAGCAGTGCGGCGGCTAACCGCGGGAGCGGGTCGGAGCTTTCAGTGGCCATGCGCCGAGTGTCGCGGCGTCGCGGGGGCGTGAGATCCGTACGACTACTCAGGTCCGCGTCACGAAGCGATCTCGGCGACGCGGGCTCAGAAGCGGCCGGCCAGCCGGGCCAGCTTCAGGCTCAGGTGCAGGGCCAGCCGCTCGTCCCCGCTCTTGAGGTCCGTGCCGGCCAGCTCCTCCACCCGTTGCAGCCGGTAGTACAGCGACGTCCGGTGCAGCCGCAGCGCGCGGGCCGTCGCCACCACGCTGCCCGCCAGGTCCAGGTAGGTCTCCAGCGTCTCCAGCAGCGACCGGTTCGCGGGGTCGGCCAGCAGCCGCTCCAACCCGGGATGCAGCTCGGCCGACGGCACCGTCGACAGCAGCCGGTACACGCCCAGCGACGACCACGACGCCGACGGCCCGTAGCCCGGCACCCGCGCCGCCACCTCCGCCGCGTGCCGGGCCTCGCGGTAGGACGACGCGGCCTCCGCCAGGGAAGCGCGGGGGCGGCCCACCCCGACCACCGCGGGAAAGCCGACCGCGGCGTGCACATCCGACGGCGGCCGCCCGGGACACAACAACACCCCGTGATCGGCGCGCACGAAGTGCAACGGCCGGGACGTCATCCGGGACCGCGCCGCCAGCAAACCCTGCTCCAGCTCGGCCCGGTCCAGCGACGAGACCGGTGCCACCACCACCGCGGTCACCGGCTCCGACCCGGGGAACCCGCCGGCCTCGACCAGCAGCGCGGCGCCCGCGGTCGCCGACGGATGATCACCCAGCAGCACCTGTGACACCGCCTCCAGCTCCCGCCGGAACGACAGGCCCGCCGCGAGACTGTCCCGGAACAGCATCAGCGCGAGCCCCGGCGCGGACTTCGCGGCGATCGCCACGCCCTCGTCCGACATCGGTGGCGAGTCGTCGATCAGCCACAGGAAGCCGAGCAGCCGGTCGCGGTGGCGCAGCGGCACGCACACCCGCGCCAGCGCCCCGGGCAGCGCGGGGATCCGCAACGCCCCCCGCGACTCGAAGATGCCCGCGGCCCGGAACAGCGCCCGCACCTCGGACGTCGTATGGCGGCGCAGGATCGAGTCGCGGCGGATGTCGTCCACCGGTCCGGACTGCTCGCTGTAGGAGATCACCCGCTGGCCGTGGTCCTCCAGCAGCACCGGCCGCCCGATGCGCAGCGCGAGATCGTCCACGAGGCGTTGCGGGTCCTCGGTCACGGCGAACCTCCGGCAGGGTGAGCAGCCCCTTTCGACGAATGTCGGAAAGGCCTGGACCACGTTCCCTACAGCGGATCGGTGAGTTGGGTCAATAGCGGAGCTAGCCCCGTCTTCCGCACATGAGGTGGGGTGGACAGGTCAGGCGTGTCGGTGATGTGTCTGACCTGCCGATCTGTGAGTCTGTCGCGTTGTGGATCAACGTGGACGACGGGCCCGGTATGTCGCGGCGAGTATCGAG
>NZ_WHTD01000267.1 GCF_009379765.1 Actinophytocola sp.
GCCGAGACGCTGCTGGTGGCCGTCGGCCGCGGCCCCAACAGCGCGGGCCACGGCTACGAGGAGGCCGGCATCCGCATGGAGCGCGGCTTCGTCCTCGCCGACGACCGGCTGCGCACCAACCTGGACAACGTCTTCGCGGTCGGCGACCTCGTGCCGGGCCTGCAGCTCGCGCACCGCGGCTTCCAGCACGGCATCCTCGTCGCCGAGGAGATCGCGGGCCTCGACCCGCGGCCCATCGACGAGGCCGGCATCCCCCGGGTCACCTACTGCAAGCCCGAGGTCGCGTCGGTCGGGCTCACCGAGGCGCAGGCCAAAGAGAAGTTCGGTGGCGCCGACACATACACGTACGCCCTGAGCGGCAACGGCAAGAGCCAGATCCTCAAGACCGCGGGCGGCGTCAAGCTCGTCAAGGCGCCGGACGGCCCCGTGGTGGGCGTCACGATGGTCGGCGAGCGGGTCGGCGAGCTTGTCGGCGAGGCACAGTTGATCTACAACTGGGAGGCGTACCCCGAAGACGTGGCACCGCTCGTCCACGCCCACCCCACCCAGACCGAGGCGCTCGGCGAGGCCTTCCTCGCCCTGGCCGGCAAGCCACTGCACGTGCACGGCTGAGCGGAGCTTGCGAAGCGAACATCGACGCTGAGCGGAGCTTGCGAAGCGAACATCAACCCAGAGCCGTTTAGTACCAAGGAGTCTGCGAAACCATGGCCTTCTCCGTCCAGATGCCGGCGCTCGGCGAGAGTGTCACCGAGGGCACGGTCACCCGGTGGCTGAAGCAGGAGGGCGACACCGTCGAGGTCGACGAGCCGTTGCTCGAGGTGTCGACCGACAAGGTGGACACCGAGATCCCGTCCCCGGCCGCGGGTGTGCTGCAGAAGATCGTCGCCCACGAGGACGAGACGATCGAGGTCGGCGCCGAGCTGGCGGTCATCGGCGACGGCTCCGCTGGTGACTCCGACTCCGACTCCGGTGCGGAGGCGGAGACAGCGCCCGAGCCGCAGGCCGAGCCGGAGCCGGAACCCGAGCCGGTCCGGGCCGCCGCGCCCGCCCCGGCCGAGGAGTCCACTTCGGACTCGTCGGGTGGCGGCGAGGGCACCCCGGTGACCATGCCGGCGCTCGGCGAGAGCGTCACGGAGGGCACGGTCACCCGCTGGCTCAAGCAGGTCGGCGACGCGGTCGCGGTCGACGAGCCGCTGCTGGAGGTGTCCACCGACAAGGTCGACACCGAGATCCCGTCGCCGGTGGCCGGCACGTTGCTGGAGATCACCGCGGGCGAGGACGAGACCGTGCAGGTCGGCGGCCGGCTCGCGGTCGTCGGCTCCGGCTCCGGCGCCGCGGCCCCGGCGAAGCAGGAGCAGCCGGCGCCCGCCCCGGCCCCCGAGCAGGAGGCGCCGAGGCCCGCGGCAGCCGCGCCGAATCAGGAAGCGCCGAATCGGGAGGCCCCCAGGCCCGCCCCGGCCCCCGACCGGACCAACGGCGACACCCCGTACGTCACCCCGCTCGTGCGCAAGCTCGCCGCCGAGAACGCCGTCGACCTGCCCGGCCTCAAGGGCAGCGGGGTCGGCGGCCGCATCCGCAAGCAGGACGTGCTGGCCGCGGCCGAGGCCGCCAAGCAGCCGGCCCCGGCGCCCGCCGCGGCGCCGCCGAGCAGGAGCGCCGCTCCGGCCGCACGGCAGTCCGACCTGCGGGGCAAGACCGAGAAGATGAGCAGGCTGCGCCAGACGGTGTCCCGGCGGATGGTCGAGTCGCTGCAGACGTCCGCGCAGCTCACCCAGGTCGTCGAGGTCGACGTCACCAAGATCGCCAAGCTGCGCTCGCGCGCCAAGTCGGGGTTCGAGCAGCGCGAGGGCGTCAAGCTCACGTTCCTGCCGTTCTTCGCCAAGGCCGCGGTAGAAGCGCTCAAGTCGCACCCGAAGCTGAACGCGTCGATCAACGACGAGACCAAGGAGGTGACCTACCACGGCGCCGAGCACCTGGGCATCGCGGTGGACACCGAGCGCGGGCTCCTGTCCCCGGCCATCCACAACGCCGGTGACCTGAGCGTCGCGGGTCTCGCGCACAAGATCGCCGACCTGGCCGAGCGCACCCGGGCCAACAAGGTCACCCCGGACGAGCTGTTCGGCGCCACGTTCACGCTCACCAACCTGGGCAGCCAGGGCGCGCTGTTCGACACGCCGATCATCCCGCAGCCGCAGGTCGGCATCCTCGGCGTGGGCCTGGTGGTGAAGCGGCCGGTCGTCGCCACCGACGCCGACGGCAACGACACCATCGCGATCCGCTCGATGGCCTACCTCGCACTCACCTACGACCACCGCCTGGTCGACGGCGCGGACGCGGGCCGGTTCCTCACGACGATCAAGAGTCGTCTGCAGGAAGGGAACTTCGAGGGAGACCTGGGTCTGTAATGAAGGTCGTGGTCGCTGGTTCCTCGGGTCTCGTCGGCACCGCGCTGGTCGGCGACCTGCGGTCGGCGGGCCACGAGGTCGTCCGGCTGGTCCGGCGGCGGCCGGGCGCGGTGGACGAGCGCAACTGGGACCCGCCGGCCGGGCGGATCGACGACGCCGCCCTGGAGGGCGCGGACGCGGTGGTCAACCTGTGCGGGGCGGGCATCGCGAGCCGGCGGTGGAGCCACGCACGCAAGCAGATGCTGCTGAACAGCCGCGTCGAACCCACCGAGGTGCTGGCCGCGGCGGTGGCCGAGCGGGGCATCCCGGTGCTGGTCAACGCGTCGGCCGTCGGCTACTACGGCGACACCGGCGACCGCGAGACGGACGAGTCGGGCCCGAGCGGCCGGGGTTTCCTGGCCGCGCTGTGCCGCGACTGGGAGGCCGCGACCCGGCGGGCCACCGAGGCCGGCGCGCGGGTGGTGCGGATGCGCGCCGGGCACGTGCTGTCCCGGCGCGGCGGGCTGCTCGGGACGCTGCGGCCGCTGTTCAGCATCATGCTGGGCGCGCGGCTGGGCGACGGGCGACAGTACATGCCGTGGCTGCACCTGGCCGACCACGTGGCGGCGATCCGGTTCGCGCTCGAGACCGACGGGCTGTCCGGTGCGGTGAACTCGTGCACACCCGATCCCGTGCCCAACAGCGAGTTCACCCGCGAGCTCGGCCGGGCGCTCGGGCGGCCGGCGCCATGGTTCGTGCCGCGGCTCGCGCTGCGGGTCGCGGTCGGCGAGGGCGCGGAGGAGATCCTGTTCAGCCAGCGCACCGTGCCGGCGGCGTTGACGTCACACGGCTTCACGTTCCGTTACCCGAAACTCGACGACGCGCTCGCGGCGGCCCTCCAGCGGTGATCGACACCGGCCCGGTCGCGACGGCGTAGGGTCGCATCCGTGGCCCATGTCTCCTGCCGCGCGTCCAGCGCCCCTGTGCACGTCCGCGAGCTCGGCTCGATCGACTACCAGGAGGCCTGGCAGCTCCAGCGCTCGCTGACCGACGCGCGGGCCGACGGGACCGGTCCGGACACGTTGCTGCTGCTCGAGCACCCGTCGGTGTACACGGCCGGCAAGCGCACCGAGCCGGCCGAGCGACCGGACGACGGCACCCCGGTGATCGACGTCGACCGTGGCGGCAAGATCACCTGGCACGGTCCCGGGCAGCTCGTCGGGTACCCGATCATCCAGCTCGCCGACCCCATCGACGTCGTGCAGTTCGTGCGGCGGCTGGAGCAGGCGCTGATCGCTGTGTGCGACGAGCTCGGCCTCGTCACCGGCCGGGTCGAGGGGCGCAGCGGCGTGTGGCTGGCCGCCGACCACCGGCCCGAGCGCAAGATCGCCGCCATCGGCATCCGCGTGCGGCGCGGCGTGACCATGCACGGGTTCGAGATCAACTGCGACGCCGACCTCGGGGCGTTCGAGCGCATCATCCCGTGCGGAATCCGCGACGCCGGCGTCACCTCGCTCTCGCTGGAGCTGGGTCGTCAGGTGACCGTGGCCGAGGTCCTCCCACTCGCCGAGCGCAACGTGCTGGCCGCGCTCGACGGGTCGCTCCCGGTGGCCGACCGCTGGCTCCCCCGCTGGACGCCGGCGACCCCCGGCGTGAGCTTCGAGCTCGCCCAACACCACTGACCCGCGAGTCCAACCCCAGGACCCGCGAGTCCAACACTCAGGACCGGCGAGTCCCGCTACCAGGTCAGCGCCCACAGGATGCGGACCGGGTGCGCCGCTAGGCCGTCCTCAGCGCCGCCCTCGATGCCCGCCGCCACGATCCTGTCCAAAGTGGACATTCCGTGGGTGACCCGGCCCAGCACCGGGTACGCCGGCGCGATGTTCGCGTGCGAGTGGACGATGAAGAACTGGCTGCCGTTCGTGTCCGGGCCCTGGTTGCCCATCGCGACCGTGCCCCGGGGATAGGTCTCCGCGCCCGTCACCTCGTCGGCGAAGCGGTAGCCGGGCCCGCCCACCTCGACCTCGACGATGTCGCCGCACTGCAGCACGCCCAACCGCGCGCTGTTGGTCAGCCGCCAGCACTGGGTGTGGTTGTAGAAGAGGCTGCGGACGAGATGGGTGAGGTTGTGCACCGCACACGGCGCGTTCGCCCGGTCCAGCTCGATCACGACCACGCCGTAGTTGGTCGCCAGGACCGCGGTCGGCCTGCCCCGGGTGGGCGCCTGGGGCGATGGCGGCCGGACCGGCTTCGCGGCCGGCTTGTCCGGGGTCGGGATGTAGTCGCACCGCTGCACCGGGCGGCCCGACGGGGCGGCGGTCGCGGCGGCCGGCGCAAAGCCAAGGGCCGCAACGCAGGGGTCATGCCCAGCACGCTAGCGCCGGGGTCAAGCCCGCTCCAGCTCGGTCACGGGTGCTGCCGGGCATTGCGGCGCATGCCCTCCATCACCGCGACGATCGTGCGGGTCACCTCGGCCGCCGCCTTCTTCGGGTCGGCCGAGCTCGCGATGGTCTCCGCGCCCGCGGACAGCGCGCCGAACAGGACCCGCGCGGTGACCTCGACCGGCAGCGGCTCGATCTCGCCGGACTCGACCAGCGCCTCGACCGTGCCACGCACCAGCCCGTAGCTGAAGTGCTCCTCGGCCTCGCGCCACCGCTCCCAGCCCATCACGACCGGCGCCTCGTGGATCACGATCCGCTGGTAGGACGGCTCGAGGCAGACCCGGACGTAGGCCTGGATGCCCTCCATCGCCCGGTCCCACGCGGTGCCGTCGCCGTCGACGGCCACCGCGGTCAGCCGGTCCAGGGCGGCCGTCTCGACCAGGTCGAACGCCGCCTCGAACAACGCCTGCTTGCCGCTGAAGTGGTGGTACAGCGCGCCCTTCGTGACCCGCGCGCGCTTGACGATCGCGTCCAGCGAGGTGCCCGCGTAGCCGTGCTCGGTGAACAGGTCGAGCGCCGAGTCGACCAGGGCCTGCCTGGTGGACTCGGTGTAGTCCACGCGCCTCGACCGCATTGTCACCACGCTCACAACCGTACGACATCCGGCCGCCACATACCGGTGGTACGTTGGCCTTGTCCGACCATACCACCGGTATGTCGAAGACCGGCGGTATGACCGAGATCACGGCCACGAGCCGTCCTGGAAGGGACAGAGGACCATGGGGTGGGACGAGTTCTACCGGCGCAGAGACGCCCTCGACACGGCGGTCGACGCCGCACTCGAACGCGATGAGCTCGTGGTGCCGGACCTGTTCGACGGACCCGACGAGCTGCTGCTGGCGCTGCACCACCGGTGGGCGCTGCGGTTGGCGAGCCGGGTCGAGCTGGCGACGCTGGACGCCGGCGCGGACCCGGTCGACGCGGTGGGGGCCGCGTGGCGCGAGACCGCGGCGGCCGACCCGGCGCTGCGCCGCGTGCTGGACGAGCACGCCGACCGGCCGGCGCTGCGTGCCGCCGCGTTGGCCGAGCGGCGGATGCTCGCCACGGCCACGGGGCTCGCCGACCCGAGCGACGGGCCGGACGAGCAGGCCGCGGTCGGCGCCGCGTTCCTGGCCCTGGTGCGCAGCGGCCCACAGCGGACGGTCCGGCGCAACCCGGTGGAACGCCTGCTGCGCCGCCTGGTCCCGACCGCTTAGGTCGTGTCTCGTGGGTCTTGGTCGATGGGATTCGTGATCCACGTGGCTCCTGGCAAGGAACCACGTGGATCCACAGCGGACGCAAAGGAACAGGATCACGCGACACTAGGTGAGCAGGCCCAGGTCGACGAACATCGTGTGGCACCAGTCGAGCGCGGCGTCCAGATCCGTCCACTGTGGATCGTCCGGGCGCAGGTACGGGAACACGTAGGGGTCGGTGACCTCGTCGGGAAGGTCCTCGGGCAGGCAGTGGTAGGGCGGGCGGCCGTAGTCGGCCTTGCACATCCGCCGGGCCACGGACTCCCGTTGGGCGTCCCACACGGCGAACCACAGCCGCCGGCACATCAGCGGGTGCGCGACCGCGAAGATCAGCCGGCCGACGTCGAGCGGCTCCCCGGCCGAGATGACGCGGGCCATCGCCGTGTACCGGTCCGCGCCGAGCATGCACGCCCAGCCGGACCAGATCTCGACGCTGTGCCCGGCCTCGATGATCGCCGCGGACAACGCGGCGAGCGCGAACCCGCGGTTGCGCACCAGCTCGTGCGGTGTCGTGTTCGTGTAGGTCGCCGGCACGACGAACGTGACGACCCGGCCGCGGGTCGACGTCCGCCGCGGCGTCGCGTCGACCATGCACTCGGGCACGCCGGCGAGGTAGGCGCCGACGTCGACCTCGCTGCCGGTCAGGTCCCAGGTCGGCTCCAGCGTCGTGGCGGTGACCCCGAGCCCCGCCCGCTCCCGCAACGCGCCGACGGTGACGTCGGTGTCCCGCAACGCCATCGGCCACCCGTCGACGGCCAGCGCGAGCGCCTCGGTCCAGGTGCCGCCACACCACCCGGACGCGCCGTGCCGCCCGTCGCCGTGGATGGTCTCCTGCGCCCGCGCGGCATCGACGAACTCGTGCCAGGACAGCAGGGGCGGCAGCGCGACCGCACTCA
>NZ_WHTD01000097.1 GCF_009379765.1 Actinophytocola sp.
ACCCCGAACCAGCACCACCGTTCTGATCTGCAACCAACCGCCACCGCGACGCACGCAGACCAAGCTCCATGGGCGGCATCGGCGAACGGCCCGCCGCGACAGACCTGGTCGTGGCGCACCAGAAACACCCCACGGCGTCGGCTGACACCGACCACGACACCGGCGCTGAAATGCCCCGGTCGGTGTTGCTCGCCGTGGACGGCAAAACGGTGCGAAGCACCATCGACGCCGAGGGCAACCAGAGCCACCTGCTCGCCGCGATGACCCATCACCAGGGGCTGGTCATCGCCCAGACCGAGGTCGGCGTGAAACGAATGAGATCCCGATGTTGCCCACATTGCTGGACGAACTGAACATCGTCGGCGCCGTCATCACCCTCCACATGAGACGCCCTGCACGCCCTACGCCGAGACCGACCGTGGTCACGGGCGGGCGGTCCGGTGAAATCGGCCGGGCCTGGGCGTAGCCGCGAAGATCCACGTACAAGTCGCCGTCGGGGAAACCTGCCGCATGCGATGCGCCCAGTTGACCGCCAACGATGAAGTACCGAATGTCGGGTAGCAGCTGGTTCGGTACGGGCACCCGGACTACCGAAGTGTCCGTTGTGGACTCGGCAACACGGTCCGGGCGGCGGTCAGCGATGGCGATGGCGGTAGTGGGCGACTATCAGGGCGATGCCGCACGACATGGTGAGCAGCCCGAACCCGAGGGCGAAGGCGATGGTCCCGCCTTCCGCGATCCAGCGAGGCAGGTGCGCATCGCCAGCAACACCAAGATGTACACCGCCACGGTCGTGCTGCGACTGGTCGGCGAGGGCAAGATCGACCTCGACGCGCCGATCGAGACCTACCTGCCGAACCTGGTCCGCGGCGACGGCAGTGGCGACGGCAGTGGCAATGGCGCTGACGGCCGCGACATCACCGTCCGGCAGACCCTCCAGCACCCGAGCGGCCTGGCCGACTACGACGACATCATCGTCGGCCAGTCGGCCAGTCGGCCAGTCGGCCAGGACCACCTCGCGGTGCAGCACACCCATTTCGAGCCTCGGGAGCTGCTCGACGCCGTGCTGGCGAAGAAGGCCCTGTTCGCTCCCGGCACCGGTTGGAGCTACAGCAACGTCACACACCTACTGGCCCGATCTCGGTGACCAGACCATCGACGAGAAGCACCCGCACGGCTACATGCCGGACGCCGAGGGTTCGCCGGCCGACGTCACCGAGATGGACCCGCCCCTCGGCTGGGCGGCCGGGCAGCTGGTCAGCACTCCTCGTGACCTCAACGCCTTCCTCACCGCGCTGGTGGGCGGCAAGCTGCTGAGGCCGGCGCAGCTGAAGCAGATGCGGACCACCATCAAGACTCCGGACTTCGACACCACCGGCACCGCCCGGTACGGACTCGGCCGCGCGACCTTCGAGCTGAGCCGCGGCGGCGTGGCCTGGACCCACGGCGGCGACGCCCCCGGCTACGTGACCCGCAACGCCGTGACCGAGGACGGGCGGGCGGCCACGGTCGCCGTCACCGCGCCGCCCACGTCGCTTCCCGCCGCCGAGCACATCGAAGCTGCGCTCGGCACCGCACCCTGCGAGCAGCGCTGAGGCACCGTGCCCGGTCGCCGGCGTTGAGACCTGCGTCCGGCGGGCTCAGCCGTCGGTGTCACCCGTGTTCGCACCCGTTGGTCCCGTCTGCCCCGACGCGTTCGGTTGGGACAGCTCGTGACCGGGCCACCCGAGCGCTCGGGCACCGAGCACGGCGGCGTGCACGGTGAAGCGCTGGGTCGGATCGGCCGGGTTGTAGCCGGTCAAGGCCTTGACCCGGGCGAGCCGGTAGGTGACCGCACGCACCGACAGGTGCAGCCGTGCGGCGGCCTGGGTGGCAATGCCGCCCATGGCGAAGTACGCCTCCAAGGTGTCGAGCAGTGCGGCCGCGCCGCCCCGTGCCTGGGCGAGCGGGCCGAGCACCGTGTGAACCAGATCGGCGATGGCCGGTTGGTCGCGGACCAGCACGCGGTAGATCAGCATGTCCTCGGCCTCGATCACCGGGCGGTCCATCTGCAGCCGCGCCGCCATGGACAGTCCCTCGCGCGCTTCCTCGTACGAGCGGGCGATGCCGTAGGCCCCTGGATGCGGACGGCCGACCGCGATCCGCCACGGCCGACCGCGACGCAGCCGGTCGAGCTCGGCGTGCAGGATGCGCCCGATGCCGGTGGCCGCGCCCTGGTGGGACCGCGCACGGGACGCCGCGGGAGGTTCGGCCGGCACGAGCACGACCACTTGACCCTCCTTGGTCGCGACCAGCGCGTCGCGGTCGCCGAACCGGTCCAGGACGATCCGCTCGAGTGTGCTGGCCGCCGCCTCGATGTCGGGCAGTCGCCGGCCGGGGGCCGCCAGCGCGACCTGGTGGGTGCGGGTCAGGTCGAGGCCGAACGGCTCGGCGCGCTCCACCAGCTCGCCCAGGTGGGCGTCTCCGCGGAGCAGGTCCTCGATCAGCTCGCGGCGGAGCATCTCCTCCCGCCGAACCCGCTCGCGGACGGCCTGCGCGTGGCCGTCCGCGAAGACCGCGACGGCGTCGTCGATGACCTGCAGCACCGCGTCGGCGGCCGCGCGCACCGCGGCGCTGTCCCGGGCGCGGACCACCATGGGGAGCTCGCCCCAGACCTGCCTGGCGGCGGACAGGTACAAGGAGACCGCCTGGCCGGCCGAGACGCCCGAGTCCGCCGCGCGCCGTCCGAGCACGCCGACGGCCTCGAGCTCGGCGCGCCGGGGACGCCGGCCGTGCGTGGCGGCCTCGGCCAGGAGCAGCAGATAGTCGCCCAGGAACTCCTTCGGGACGCCGCCGGCGAGACTGCTGGCCGAGTCCGCGGCACGGGACAGCCAGGTCTCGTCCTCGGGTTCGGCCGTCAACCGGGACGTCGACCTGCTCCCGGATGGCTGTTCGGCTCGGTGCCCGCCACGTGTTCTGTCCACCGGTCCACCTCCCCGGCGCCGTCGGTGACACCGATGCCACCAGTACACCGCAACTCGGAGGTTCGAGTGTTCTCGAATCGACGGCCCAAGGGATGTCTCGTGGCCGGTGATCAGGTCATTCGAGATCGGGCAGGCGTAGGCGTGCTGTTACCGCGGCTGCCGGTCAGGGGCCAGTTCCGGGGTGCGTGGTCTGATGGTCAGGTTTCCGGCGTCCATGGTCGTGCTCGTTGCTGGGGGTTTGGGAGACGCCGGCCCTCGGCGGATGTGGGCCCGATCAGGAAGGCGAGGCATGCGGCAGTTGTCGTTGCCCTCGGAGTCAGGTGACCAGCGGTCGTCGCCACCGCGTTCATCGCCCGCCGGGTACGGGTTCGTGGGAGCGGGTGAGATCACGGCCGCCATCGTGGAAGGCCTCAACGCGGATGTTGCCGACCCTCCCGCGGTCTTCCTGTCACCACGGGGTCGCAGTATCGGGCGCGAGTTGGCCAGCCGGTTTCCGAACGTGCAGGTGTGCGACAGCAACCAGGACGTGCTCGAGAACGCGACGTCGATCGTGCTCGCGGTGCGTCCGCTGATCGCTCGTGCCGTCTTGGCGGAGCTGTCGTTTCGACCGCAGCACGTGGTGATGAGCGCGATGGCCGGAGTGCGGCTGGAACGGCTGCGGGACTGGACCTCACCTGCTGGTCGCATCGTCAGGGTCATACCGCTGCCGCAGGCAGCGCGTGGTCAGAGCCTGACCGCGATGTATCCGGACAGCGCCGTCGCTCGTGAACTGTTCGGACGTGTTGGCGACGTCCTCGTTCCGAGCAAAGAAGAGACCTTGGATGCGTTCAGCGCGGCGTGCTCGACGTGGTGCGGCGTGCCCTCGATCGGATACTGAGTCGCCCGCGCGAGTAGCACCCGAACGGGTGTCTCGGAATTGGTTTGTGGTTGCTGCTGGCCGGTTTGTGGTCGGCTGGTGACGGCGAGGTTGTGCGGATAGGCGATCGCCGAGGCGGTGTCGGCGAGGGTGCGAGCGCATGCGACGGCCCGATGGTGTCGATCACGCGGTGCGCGGCGGAGTGCGAGACACCGAACGGCGGCCCGAGCCGGCGCATGACTGGCCCACCACATGATCACGGTTTATGAGACGTCCCTTGGGAACCGGGGTCCTGACCGGGTTCCGGCTCGACGTGGTCCGGGATGTCCCTCCGATGCGTCAGGGGCAGCACGGGGGCGCGGCCCAACAGGTCCACGAGCACCGCGGCCTGGCTGATCTCCGGCCTCGAGGTGGCGGTCAGGAGGGTCAGCCGAGGTCCGTCGGCCAGCTCCCTCAGGTGCCGCAGGGCTTCCGCGCGAGGGGGTTCGGTGAGCTCGACCCGGTAGCGCCGGCTGAACTCCGTGAACTTGGCACCGTCGTGTCCGTACCACGTGCGCAACGCCGTCGACGGAGCCACCGCTTTGCACCACTCGTCGAGGTGAGCGTCCGCTTTGGACAGTCCACGCGGCCAGATCCTGTCGACCAGGACCCGGACCCCGTCCTGGTCGGTCGGTTCGTCGTAGACCCGGCGCACCACGACGTCCGTCATTGCGACGACGACCGCGAGGGCGACCGGTGGTGTCGTTCGACGAGCTCGGGCTTGATCCGCCGCAGGTCGGTGGCGGGGAACGGCGCGAGCAGGTCCCAGGCGAGGTCGAGGGTCTCCTCGATCGAGCGCCGTCGCTCACTCTGGCCGACGAAGCGGCGTTCGAAGTCCTCGACGAAGGCCAGGATGCGGCGGTCGTCGTCGGTGAGGGCCTGCTCTCCCACGATCGAGATGAGGCGGCGAAGTTCCTGCCCCCGGCCCAGGAACGTGGAGAGCTGGTCGGCGACGCCGCGGTGGTCCTCGCGGGTGCGTCCCGCGCCGATCCCGGCGTTCATGAGGCGGCTGAGCGAAGGCAGGACATCGATGGGCGGTGAGATCCCGCGCCGGTCGAGCTCTCGGGACAGCACGATCTGCCCCTCGGTGATGTAGCCGGTGATGTCGGGGATCGGGTGCGTCACGTCGTCGTCGGGCATCGAGAGAACCGGTAGCTGGGTCACCGTGCCGCGGCGGCCGTGGATCCGGCCGGCGCGCTCGAAGAGCGACGCCAGGTCGGAGTACATGTAGCCGGGGTAGCCGCGCCGGCCGGGCACCTCGTCGCGGGCGGCGGCGGCCTCGCGGAGCGCCTCGCAGTAGTTCGTCATGTCCACGAGGACGACGAGCACGTGCAGACCGAGCTCGAAGGCGAGGTACTCCGCCGCGGTCAAGGCGGCGCGAGGACAGATGAGCCGCTCCGCCGCGGGCTCGTCCGCCCGGTTCACGAAGACCAGTGACCGTTCGAGGGCGGCTCCCTCGGTGAAACGCGTCCGAACGAAGGCCGCCTCCCGGTCGGTCACCCCGATCGCGGCGAACACCACGACGAAGCCGTCCTCGGAACCGTCCCCGGACTCACGGACGCGCGCGGTGTGCGCGATCCGGGTCGCGAGCTCGAGGCCGGGCAGGCCGTAGCCGGAGAAGACCGGCAGCTTCTGCCCGCGGACCAGGGTGTGCAGCCCGTCGATCGCGGAGATGCCGGTCTCGATGAACTCGGCCGGATAGGCACGGGCGACCGGGTTGACCGGGGCCCCGTTGAGATCGCGCAGGGCCATGGGCACCACCGGAGGTCCACCGTCGATGGGCCGTCCCATGCCGTCGAGCACCCTGCCGACGAGGTCGCGCCCGACGGCCAGCTGCGCGGCCCTGGCCCGGACCAGCACGGTCGTCGAGGTGACGTCGAGCCCGCGGGTACCGCCGAGGACCTGGACGATCATCCGGTCACCCTCGATCTCGAGCACCTGACCGCGCCGCAGCGCGCCGTCGGGGGTCACGACGTCGACGAGCTCGTCGTACGCGACCCGCTCCGCGTGTTCGGCGACCAGCAGCGGGCCGGAGACATAGGCCACGGTGCGGTGCTCTGTGGTGTAAAGCTGCCGGGTCATCCCAGGTTCTCCAGTTCGGTCCGGATGCGGTCCACGAGGGCTCTGGCGCGCTGCTCGGCCTCGTCCGCCGGCCAGCGCCGCATCAGCGCGAGCTCGGTCACCGACGGGGCGGCAGCGGCGGACTCGACGGGCACGCCGCGATCCACCGCGGTCGTCATCGCCGCGTCCGCGGCTCGGATCGCCCTGAGCATCGCGATCTGCTTGGGCGGGTCGCAGTAGGCGTCCTCCTCGTCGAACGCCGACTGCTGGAGGAAGTCCTCGCGCAGGAGCCGGCCGGTTCGGAGCAGGACCCGCTCGGGCGGGGCGAGCGTGTCGGCTCCCACGAGCTGCACCACCTCGAGGAGCTGGGTCTCGCGTTGGAGCAGCTGGCCGGCCCAGGCACGGTGTTCTGCCCAGTCCGCGGCGACCTCACGTTCGAACCAGCCCGTGAGGTCGTACAGCGTGTAGCTCCGGTTCCAGTCGATCGCCGGGAAATGCCGCGCTCTGGCCAGCGACGTCTCGAGCGCCCAGAAGGTGCCCGCCAGGCGGAGCGAGTGCTGGGTGATCGGCTCGGAGAAGTCGCCACCCGCGGGCGAAACGGCGCCGATGATCGTCACCGGACCCTCGCGCCCGTCGGACCCGGCGCACCGGACGGCGGCGCCGCGCTCGTAGAACTCGGCCAACCTCGACGACAGGTACGCCGGGTATCCCTCCTCGGCGGGCATCTCCTCCAGCCGGCTGGAGACCTCGCGCAGCGCCTCGCCCCAGCGACTCGTCGAGTCGGCCATCAGGGCGACGTGGTAGCCCTGGTCACGGAAGTACTCCGCCACCGTGACCCCGGTGTAGATCGACGCCTCCCGCGCGGCGACCGGCATGTTCGAGGTGTTCGCGATCAGGATGGTCCGTTCCATCAGCGATGCCCCGGTGCGCGGATCGATCAGCTCGGGGAACTCCTGCAGGACCTCGGCGAGCTCGTTGCCGCGCTCGCCGCAGCCGACGTACACGACGACGTCGGCGCGCGCCCACTTCGCCAGGGACTGCTGCAGCACGGTCTTCCCGGTTCCGAAGCCACCGGGAATCGTCGCGGCACCGCCGCGGGCGATCGGGAAGAGAACGTCGATCGCGCGCTGGCCCGTGATCAGCGGCGTCGACGCGGCGAGCCGTGCGGCGACCGGCCGCGGGTCGCGAACCGGCCACCGGGTCAGCATGGTCACCGGCACCTCGTCGATCCACACGACCGGCTCCGCCACCGTCCGCGGGCCGGAGCTGACGTTCGTCACCACCCCGCGGATGTGCGGCGGGACGAGGATCCGATGCCGCAACGCCTTCGTCTCCGCGACGACCCCGAGGACGTCCCCGGCGACCACGCGGTCGCCCGGGGCGACGCTCGCCTCGAAGGTCCAGGCCCGCTCGCGGTCGAGCGACGGCATGGAGGCGCCGCGCGGGAGCAGTGGACGGCCGAAGGGGTCCTCGCCCACCCGGGCGAGTACCTCCAACGGACGCTGGGTGCCGTCGAAGATGCGGCCGAGCAGACCGGGTCCGAGCTCGACCTCCAACGGACGGCCGGTGTCGAGCACGGGCTCACCGACGCGCAGACCGCTGGTGCTCTCGTAGACCTGGATCGTGGCGAGGTCGCCGTCGAGCCGGATGACCTCGCCGGGAAGCGCGGCGCGGCCGACCCGCACGACGTTGTAGAGACGCACCCGGTCGAGACCGCGCGCGACCACGACCGGTCCCGCGATGCGCCAGATCTCGCCGGTCGGCGCGGCACGGTCGGCGTCGAGCGGCCCGTCGAGCCGCCTGTCGAGTGCCGGGGTGGCCGTCATCGTGCCGTCCTCTCGTCGCCGAACGTGATCTCGTAGCCGATCGCCTGCCGCAGCAGCTCCAGCAACCGCTGCCGGCGGCCTCCAGCGGGTTCGGTCGTCGTGCCCGCCGGCAGCGGCACCACCAGCGGGGTGCGGAGCGAGTCGAGCCGCCGCCGCAGTGGTCCGGGCAGCGCGTCGAAGTACGGGGCGTGGACGGCGATGACCCCGTCCTCGCCGTCCAGCAGGTCCTCGAGAGCGGCGCTCGCCTGCGCCGCCGACCCGACCTCGACCGTGGTCGCACCGGCGAGGCGGTAGCCGACCGCGAGGTCTCGCGTCGTCAGAACGAGTAGGCGACTCATGTTCGCCCCTCCGGCCGGACCAGCTCGGCGCGAACGACGTCGGGCGCGATGCCCCGGGCGGCCGCCTCGCCGAGGAGGCGCAGGTTCCGGGCTTCGACCTGGATCGCTGTCGTGAAGGCGAGCGGGACGTCGATCGCGAGCGGATCTCCGGTGACGAACAGCGCGGTCGCGTCCGCGATGGCGGCTCGCTCGAACGCCCGTTGCAGGGCGTGCAGGTCGCCGGTCGCCATCCACCGGTCGAGCGCGGCCTGCCAGATTCCGCCGGCGAGTCGGCCCACGGTCGCGACGATCGCCGCGCGCGTCGGCGCCGGCACGACCATCGCCAGGGTGGCGGGCGGGATCGAGCCGCCGGCGAGCGCGGTGTCCGCCGGTGGCGCGGTGTCCTGAGCGCCGGACGCGATGGCGTCCCGCAGCCGCAGGGCGACGACCAGGTTGCGCTCGTCGATCTCCCGCCGGCCGAACCGGAGCAGGGCCGCGCCGTCCTTGCCCGCCGACGCGAGCCTGCCGGCGAGGCGTGCCGCGTGGTCGGCGAGGACCGCCCGCTCCAGCGCGGCCAGGTCACCGGTGCGTTCGTACTTGCCGAACGCCGCACGCAGCACACCGGCCTGCTCCCGGTCCGGCATCCGCATGGCGAGCAGGTCGACGACGCCGGCCAGCTCGTGCGGGCGGAGGATCTCGTTGGCGAGCGGTTCGACCAGCCATCCCACCGGCACGAGCGCGGCCAGCGCGTCGTCGACCGAGGTCTCCGGATGCGCCCGTGCGCGCAACACGGCGATGACGTTGTGGATGTCGAAACGGGAGAGCAGCGCGTCGACCAGCTCCCGAGCGCGTCCGGAGTAGAAGGAACGCATCTCCTCCAGCGAGCCCGCCAGCCGGGACCGGATCGCCAGGTGCAGGCGCCGGAGCCCGCCGGCCCGCCCGGCTGCCTCTCCCGGAGGCGCGTACGGCGTGTCCGCCAGCGCACGGAGCACGCCGTCGATGTCCTCGCCGAGTAGGTGCTCGTAGGCGGCGTTGTTCAACAGGTCGCCCTTGCGGGCGCGCAGGCGGGTGTTGCCGTAGTCGAAGTCGGCGCGGTGTTTCCCCATCACGGGACCTCCGCCAACTCTGCCCCTGCGCCCGTGCTCAACCACTGCGCGAACCGGCCACGCAGGAGCAGGTCGGCGTTGGCGAGGCGCTCCTCGAGGGTGTTCCGGACGGTCCGGCCGTCGTCGCCGGCGAGCTCGACCCCGCCCCAGGTGTCGAGGACGGCGGCCACCCGCAGGTCACCGGCCATCGACCCGGCGAGGTCGGCGTCGCGGCGGTCGACGCGCAGCTCGCGTGCGTTCGGCAGCGCCGCCCGGCTCTCGTCGAGGAGTGCTCCGAAGACAGCCGGGTAAGAGGGCGAGCCCCGCAACGCGGAGAGCTCTTCCCGGACACGGCCGAGCAACGAGGCGTACGCCTCCTCCCGAGCGACCCGAACGGTGTCCGCGGCCCGCAGCCGGGCCATGGCGCGCACCCGTTCCGCCGCCGCCAGCGACTCCGCCTCCGGTGCGGTGGTGAGCTCCGCCTTCACGGCCGCCGCCGCCCGCCGGGCCGCGTCGACGATCGCGGCCGCGGTCGCGGCCTTCTCCCGGTCGGCGCGAAGGCGTTCCTCCTCGGCTTCGACCTCGATGGCGCGCAGCAGATCGTCGAGTGCCATGGCGGACTAGAGCAGCACGATGATCATGGCGGCGACGGCGAACCCGAGAATGACGAGCGTCTCGGGGATCGCCACGAGGAGAATCGCCCGGCCGGCCAGGTCCGGCTTCTCGGCGATCAGCCCCATCGCGGCCGCGCCGATGCGCGCCTGCGCATATCCGGTGGCGAGGGCGGAAAGTCCTACCGCGAGTCCTGCGCCGATTGCGATCAAGCCGGTTTCCATTGCTACTCCTCAGATAGTGGACGGGATCTGCCGTGTCTCGTTCTGTCCGAACGGTGTGAACGGGCGACCGCCGCCGACGAAGAACGCGCCGAAGAACTCCACGTACTGGAGCCGCAGCGACTGGATCATCGGGCTGAACGCGGCCAAGGCCAGGTTGAGAGCATGGAAGAAGGTCGCGACGAAGACACCGATCCAGATCGGCCCGACCGACCCGAGCTCGTTCGCGACGTTCGCGAGATGAGCCGATGCCAGCCCGACGGCCGCGATCCGTAGGTAGGAGAGGATGTTCCCGATCCGACCAAGCAGGTCCAAGGCCCCGGTCGCGATGCCGAGCGCGCCATGCAGCGACATGACGAGGACCAGCCCGACCGCGATCAGGACGACAGCGGGCGGGAGAGCGCCCGCGGGCAGGCCACCCATCGTCCACCCGGCCAGCCCGAACAAGCCGGCCAGGGCGAGAAGTGCGCCCAGCTTGTCGAGCAGCACCCGGTACTCCCGGAAACGAATGGCTTGCCACGCACCGAGAACGAGCCCGAGAGCGACGTGCGCCGCGCCGAGCGCCACGGCGAGCAGCAGCAGCGGCTCGAGCGCGATCGCGGACGGTCGCTCCATCCACAATGACCAGTCCCCGAAGATGCGCGTGCCGAGGTCGCCGAACACCTCGCCGTACAGGACTCCGAAGAGGATCGACCAGGCCGCACCCAGGAGCAACACCCGGACCAGGCCGGCGATCTCGGGCGTGCCCGCCGCACCGGAGGCGAGCTTTCGGCCGGCGAGGATCGCGAGTGCGAGCAGGAGCGCGCCGTAGCCGACATCGCCGACCATCGCGCCGAACATCAACGGGAGGAGGATCGTCATGAGCAGGGTCGGGTCGACCGAGCCCGCGCGAGGCAGTTCCAGGAACCGGACGAGCGACTCGAAGGGTCGCGACACCCGCACGTTGCGCATGAGCACCGGAGCCTGCGGATCGTACGGTGAGGCCGCCGTGTCCTCCACGAACACCGCGGACCCCAGTCGGTGGTCGAGCTCGTCCCGCAGCTGGTCCACCCGTGACCGGGGGATCCAGCACTCGGCGAGGAACGCGCGCCGGGTCGCGCCCAGCTCGCCGGCCGCGGTCAGCAGTTCGAGCTCGGCGAGGATCGCCGTGCGCACGGCCGCGAGCCATTCGGCGTGGGGAACCAGCAGCGCCAGCAGTTCGGCCCGCGCATCGGCTATTTCGCCGGGAATCTCTTCGAGATGGCGTTGCATCGCCTCGATGGTCGCGGTCAGCGACAGGCCTACGAATCGTTCCGCCAGCGCGACGTTGCGAATCGCCGAGCCGTCGAGGATCGACCGGACGAGGTCCGCCGACTCCACCGGAAACACCACGAGACATCCCATCGCCCCGTCCTCGACCCGGGTCGAGGCCAGCTCGAAACGGGTGCCGAGGGTGTCCGCCAGTTCCGTGCGGAGCGCGTCGACGAGCCGCTCGTCCTCGGTGTTGAGGACGACGACCACGGTGGCGAGACCGAGCTGACGCAAGTCCTCGGCGTCGAGCCTGGCGAGAACGGGCACGAGCGACAGCAACAGCCGAAGCGGCTCGAGATACGTCGGCAGGACGAGACGCTCGTCGCGCAACGCGTCCAAACGCCGGCCGACCTCCTCGACGCCGGCGGCGAGGCTGTCGAGCCTTCCCCGCAGCCCGGGGAGATCCAGCGGTCGGTCCAACGGCCGGACCGTACCGGCCGGGCGTGGCAGCTCCGGCGACTCGGCCAGCAGCTTCTCGATCCGAACCAGGGTCTTGGCGAGCTCCTCGCCGCGGGCCGAACGGATCTCCGCACCGTCCAGCCCGTCCAGCGAGTGCGCGGTGCGCGCGTCCGCGAGCTCGACGAGCCCCAGCCGGTGCAGTTCGCCGAGTGCGGCGTCCGCCGCGGACCGGCGACCGAGGATCCGCACCTTCGTCATGGGAACCAGCATGCGATCACGGCTCCTCGACGAGCAGGAGCGCCGTGAGCTCGGCCGCGACCTGGTCCCGCTCCGCGGACACGCGCCCGTCCAGCCGCCGTGCCTCGGCATCACCGTCCGAACGGATCGCCTCGGCGTCGGCGTGGGCTCCGGCCAGCATCGCGACCCGGCGCTCCTCCCCGGCTCGTGTGCCGGCGACGCGCGCGGCGGAAAGCAGGCGCTCGGCCTCCGCGTGGGCGGCGTCCAGCGCGGAGTCCGATGCTTCGCGCGCGGCATCGCGTTCGGTGAGCGCGGTCTCGATTCGCTGGACGGCGTCCAACGCGCCGGCGTACGGAAGTCCATTCGGGCCGGTCATGATCGGGCCCCCGCGCGGCGACCCCGGGAACGCATTCGCCGCAGCCGAACGCGGTCTTCCAGCTCACGCTCTTCCAGTACCAGCGAGATACGCGCCTGCTCTGCCTCGAGTCTCGGGACCACGACGTGCTCCAGTGCGTTCATTCGCCTTGTCGTACGGGCGATCTCGTCGGCGAGACGGCGCACCGACAGCTCGAGCGCGGCGACGTCCAGAAGCCTGTCGAGTACGGACTCGAACCGTTCGGCGACGGCGTCGATCCGTGCGCTCGTCGCGACCAGGCTGTAGCCCCGGCTGGTACGCGCCCGCCCGACCTCGCCCTTCTCGATCTCGACGATGTGCACCCCGGCCACGCTTCGCGTGTGGATGGTCACCTCGACGCCGTCCTCCGCCGCGAACGCGGCCGAGTCGAACGGTTCGCGGCCGTCGTCCGCGATCGCGAGTCCCAGGAGCTGTCCCGCACCGGCGACCTCGCGGTCGAGGAGGTCCATCGACCTCAGTACGGACGCGCCGAGGCGGTCGAACTCCTTGATCAGCGCGCCACGCCGCTCCTTCAGCAGCTCGCCGCCCTGGACCGCGAGCCGGATCCGCGCTCGGCGGGCCAACAGCTCGCTCCGGGTCGCATAGACCTGCTCCATCACCGGTCACCGGCTTCGGGGCGGTCCGGATACCCACTGTGCCGGGTGGAGAATGTCGAGACATTCACGCGAATCGACTCCCTCGGCGCACATGTGGCGATCGGAGTGGTGCCGCGGCCGGAATCGCCCGCGTACCAACGATGTTGCCCGTTGGGCGCCGACACGGCTAGGCCTGCGGCCGGCCAGGCGGACGCCGGTCACATTGCCGAGAGCCGGCAATGTGACCGGTCGCCGGGACAGCGCGCCGTCACGGCAGGAGCAGTCCCCAGTAGAGCGCCCACGGGATGAACAGGGCGCCGCCGGCCAGGAGCAGGCGGTGCCGTACCCGGTCGGTGGTGCTTCGCCAGCCGCGGGCGAGCAGCAGCGTGGCGACCGTCGCCGCGACCGCGAGTGCCTGCAGCACGAGCCAGATGATCGGCCGGTTGCCGAGCAGCGGGCCGGCCTGCACGCGGTACTCGGTCATCGTGAACATCAGCACCGACAGGTAGCCCGTCATGCCGAGCGGAACGACCAGTCCCGCGCCGGCGAGCACCCGCGCCGACCACGTGCCGGGCACGCCGCGCCCGCGGAACCGGCGCACCATCGCGACGAGCGGGTAGGCCCCGAACATGACGAGGAAGACCCCGATCGCGCCGAACTGCACGGGCGCGGACTCCCACCAGGCCGGGCGGGACACCTCGACGCTGGTCCGGTCCTGGGCGGGCAGCGGATCGACGTGCTCGGCCGGCACCTGGCCCGCGGTCACCGCACGGACCCACGTGCCGACGGTGTCCGCGTACCCGGGCATCAGGGTGGGTAGCCGCTCCCCGTCCGGCCCGCGCTGGTGCATCGCGTGCTCGGCGTTCGGCACGAACCTGAGCACGTAGTGGTGGTTGCCGGACGCGCCGAGGGTCGCGGCGACCAGCTCCGCGGTCTCCGCGGGCGGGATCGCCGTGTCCCGCTCGCCCCACAGACCGAGCACCGGCTGCCGCACGCCGTGCAGTACGGGGATCGGGTCGTGGAAAGCGCCGCCGAACATGCCGGCGTCGGAGATCATGCGGTGCCAGGTCACCGGGAAGGACCTGGTGATCGAGCCGTTGATGCCGGAGACGGCCATCTTGTTGGTCACGTTCCACGCCTGCTGCCGGACCGGCGACATGGCCGAACCCGCCGCCAGCACCACGAACTTGACGTCCGCGGACCTCTCCGCGGCGATCGGCACCACCCAGCCGCCCTCGCTCAGCCCCCACATCCCGGCCTTCGCCGGGTCCACCTCGGGGCGGGCCCGCAGCACCGCGAACGCCCGCAGCGCGTCGTCCGCGAGCTGCCCGAAGTCCCGGTGGAACCGCGTGTAGTCCTTCTCCCGCTTGTCCGGCGCCAGCACCACCATCCCCTGCTCGGCGAACGCCTCCGCCTCGCCGCGCAGGTGCTCGCGGTAGCCGGGGCCACCGGTGCCGGAGCCGTGCACGAGCAGCAAGCCCGGCAGCTTCCCGGATGCCCCGCGGGGCGCGAACACGGTGCCGCCCAACGTGATCCCGTCGGCGGTGCGGAAGCTCACGTCCGTGGTGCGCACACCGGCGGGCTCGGCCCGCGCCGTCGCGGGTCCTAACGCGACAGTGAGCACCGCGCAAGCGGTGGCGACAAACGCTTTTCTGATGAGGTTCATGGCTCGATCGTCGAACGGCCACCCCGGCGCGCACATCGCCGACGCGAGCGATCCGCCGACCGGCCCGTCAGGGGGAGGAGCCGGGGACGATGAGCCCGCGCTCGTAGGCGGTGATCGCCGCCTGCACGCGGTCCCGGAGGTGGAGCTTGCTGAGCACGTTGCTGACGTGCGTCTTGACGGTGTGCTCGCTCACCACCAGCTCCGCGGCGATCTCCGCGTTGGACAGGCCGCGGCCGAGCAGCACCAACGCCTCCCGCTCGCGGGCGGTGAGCACGTCCAGGTCGGCAGGCACGGGCGCCGGACGGGACTGCCGGCGGACCATGTCGTCGATCAGGCGCCGGGTCACCGCGGGCGCCAGCAGCGCCTCCCCGGCGGCCACCACCCGGACCGCCTGCACCAGGTCGTCGCGGCGGACGTCCTTCAGCAGGAACCCGCTCGCTCCGGCCAGGAGCGCGTCGTAGACGTAGTCGTCCTGGTCGAAGGTGGTCAGCATGACCACCCGGGTCGCGGTGTCCGCGCACACGATCCGCACCGCCTCGATCCCGTCCATCCGCGGCATCCTGATGTCCAGCAGCAGCACATCGGGCTGGTGCTCGCGCACCGCCGCGACCGCCGCCAGCCCGTCGCCCGCCTCGGCGACCACCGAGATGTCGGGCTGCGCCTCGAGGATCATCGCGAACCCGCTCCGGACCAGCTCCTGGTCGTCGGCGATCACCACCCGGACGGTCCCTGACACCCCGCTCCACATCAGACAGCTCCACATCAGACAGGCAGGCGCACCAGCACCTGGAAACCGGATCCGTCGACGACAGGTCCACAGTGGGCGGTGCCGCCACAGGCCGAGGCGCGTTCCCGGATACCGACCAACCCGTGCCCGCCACCGGTGTTCGGCTTCGGCGTGCCGCTGTCGGCGATCGTCACCACGAGCTCGGCGGCCGCCCAGTCCAGGCGGACCGAAGCGGTGTCCGCGTCGGAGTGCCTGACGACGTTGGTCAGCGCCTCCTGCACGATCCGGTACACGGCGACCTCGACATCCGCCGGCACCGCCCGCCGAGCCCCGCCGGTCACCAGCGACACGTGCGGACCAACCCCCGCCACGAGCTCGGGCAGCCGGTCCAGGGACGGCTCCTCGAGCCGGCGGCCGGCGTGCACACCGTCGCCCTCCTTGAGCACGCCGAGCGTCCGCCGCAGCTGCGTCATCGCGTCCCGCCCCGCCGCGGCGACCGCGTCGAACGCCGCCTCGGCCCGCGCGGGGTCGCTGCGCAGCACCACCGGGCCCGCCTCCGCCTGCACCACCATCACGCTGACCGCGTGCGCCAGGATGTCGTGGGTGTCCCGGGCGATCCGCGCCCGCTCCTGCCGCGCCGCCCGCTCCTCCAACGCCGCCGCGTAGTCCCGTCGCACCTGCGCGGACCGGCCCAGTGCGTACGCCGCGCCCCACAGGAAACCCTCGCGGGTCGCCGCGGCGACCGACCCGAGAATCCCGCCCACAAGGACAATGCCCGCCGCCGAAGCGACGAGCGCGGCCACCCGGGACCGGCGCGACGCCTGGTCGGCCACCGTGTACAGCACCACCAGGGCGCCGTACCAGACCGGCTGCTCCGGCCCGTTTCCGCCCACCACCGAGTACCCGGCGATGCCGATCGCGGTGACCAGCAGGCACAGGAGCGGGTTTCGCCGGCGCCACAGCACCGGAAGCGCCACGAGCAGCACCGGAGCGAACTCCAGCACCGTCCACGGCCGGCCGTCGCTTCTGGTCGTGAACAGAAACGGCGCCGACTGCGCGACCAGCGCCAGCACGGTGAGGACGACGTCAACCGCGGTCGGCGACAACCCGCGCAACCTGGCCAGCCAACCCGACATCACGCGCTACACGGTAATGCGTACCGGCGCGGCGCCACCTCACCGAAGCGAGCGAGACGGCAATCGGTCGCACCGGCGATGCGCCGGGGGCCACCGGGCGCGACCGTGGAGACCGTGGAGACCGTCCACTCCACCTGAAGGGAGGCGGCCATGCCCTCCAGACTGCCCATCCTCGCCCTCGCACCCGCGCTACTGGTCACCGGCGTGCTCCTGATGTCGGCACCCGACGCCTGGACCGTGTCGCACCTGATCTTCCTGGCCGGCACCCTCACCATGCTGCCCGCCGGTGTGCTCCTGCACGACCTGGTACGCGACGACGGCCCGGCCTGGCTGCCCTGGTCCGGCCGCGCGCTGATGTTCGCCGGCGCGCTGACGCTGGCCGGCCAGTTCCTCATCGACCTCGTCGTCACGCGCCTGGCCGGCGGCGACCGAACGCTCACCGGCCCGATGTTCGACACCATCCAGGAGTCGACGCCGCTCGCGCTCATCCTCTACCAGGTGGGCCCGGCGCTGCTGTTCACCGGGCTCGCCCTGTTCGGCATCGCGTTCATCCGCCGCGCCGGCCAATGGCTCCTGCCCGGCTGGCTGCTCGTCGCCGGCACGCTCACCGTGGGCGCCGCCCGGATCACCGACCTGCGCGTGGTGGAGGTCATCGGGCTGGGGCTGGTCCTCGCCGCCCTCGTGCTCACGGTCGCCTCGGCCCGAGCCCCCGCGGAGAGGTTGCCGGCCGCATGACATCGAGCGAGACGGGTGAGCGGAGCGGCGCCTCGCCGCCGCGCCCGAGAATCGTCCGGCCATCGCCGCGGCCGTGCTGGCGTTCACCGTGACCGGCTGCACGGCCGTGTCGACCTATGGCGTCGCCGTGTCGTCGGGTGGCGGTGGCGGTGGCGGCAGGTGGTGACGCCACGCTGGCCCAACCCGGCCGGTTCGGCGACGCGAGCGGTCGGTTCGGCGACGCCACGGGACGACACGGCTACGCCACGGGACGACACAGCGACGCCACGGGACGACACAGCTACGCCACGGGACGACACAGCGACGCCACGGGACGACACGGGGGTGTCGTAGCGGCGACCTGCTAGGCGCAGGTCGTGGTCTCCACGGTGCAGAACTTGACCTCGGGGTAGCGCGTCGACGGCCTGTCGAGCAGGGGCTGTGGCCTGTGACGCAGGTGCAGGTCGAAGAATGCTCGGGTGTAGCCGCGGGTGATCTGCAGGGCGCGGGTCGCGGGCAGGTCGTCGCCGAGGTCGATGCCGACCTGCTCCGCCAGCACGGCGAGGTCGGTGAAGGAAGAGTGGACCGTGCCGGTCACCACGAGCCAGCGCTTCCACCCGGTCAGGTGTTGCCAGTTCTGCTCCCACGAGTTTTCCGGGCCTCCCGGGCCGTGCACCGCCTGCCCGAGGAACATGAACGGCCGAGACAGCCCACTGTCGGGGATCGGGACGTGGATCTGGCCGTCCATGTCTATCCCGGCGCGCACCCGCGGGTCCGCCAGCATGGCGAGGATGGCGCTGGCGCCCCCGGCGGAGTGACCCGCCATCGCGATCCGGGACGGGTCGATCAGCCGAGCGCCGCGCCACTTCGGGTGCGCCCCGGTCAGTTCGTCGAGCACGAAGGAGACGTCGGCCGCGCGGGTCGCCCCCAGTTTGTCCCAGAACCCCGGGAGATGGTCGACCTCGCAGGCGACGCACGTGGCGACCCGTCCGTCGGGGAAGGACGCGGCGGCACTCTCGTACGTGTGCTCGATCCCGGCCACCACATAGCCATGGCTCGCCAGGTCCTCGGCCAGGGCGGTGAGCGTGGCGCGGTTCTGGATGAAGCCGGGAGAAAGCACGACGAGCGGCAGACTGTGCCGACGCCCCACCGGTTTGGCGTCGCCGAAGGCGTTGGTCCGCGTGGTGCTCAGCAGGTCCGGAGGCAAGTCGGTCAGCCCTTCGCGCTCCAGGTAGAGCTTCGACTCCTCCGGTGTCATGTACTGTGCCCGCCGCTCACCCCGCGGCCTCGCCGGGTACCACAGGGAGACCATGAGCTCCCTCGCCGTCGCCTCCGGGACCCATGGGTCGGGGCGGGAGATGTCCTTGAGATACAGGGATGTGGTGCCGACCGGATGGGTACCGGTCGGCCTGGGCAGGTAGAGCGCGGTGCTCGGCCCGGCCGAAGGGTCGGCGGCGTGCGCGGAGGCCGTCGGCCCGGCGCAGACGGACACGGCGAGGGTGAGCAGTCCGGTGACGGCAGCCAGGCCGCGACGCGGCATCCGGTTCCGCGGTGTCGGCGAGTGACGCATGACGATATCCGTCCTTTCGGTGGGACAGCGGGGTGTTGTGCGGAGACCAGAGGTTTGGTCACGACAGGCGCCGGCGGATCCACCAGAAGCAGAACCCCACGAGGCACAGGGCGAGGGCGGTGTAGATCCCGCTTTCGACCCACTGGAAGGGCCAGAAACGGGTGGGAGCGTGGTAGGTCAACTGCTCCCGATAGCCGAGCCGGTTGATCTCGGTGAGGCATTTCGACATGGGATCGTCCGGGGTTCCCGCGGTCCCCGGGGCTGGAGGTTCCGATGGCCCGCAGGGTCCCGAGGACATCGACACGGGAATGCTGTCCACCGCGTTTCCGGACGCGTCGACGGTCTGGCTGGACAAGAGCCAGCCGCCCGGGTCCGGCGCCTTGACCTGGATGTGGATGAGGCCGGTGTTGGGATTCCTGCCGAGGCCGTCCAGGATGGACGGGGAGAGCTCGACGGTCGCACGGGTCGGCGGGAGGAGGTGGGGCCGGACCAGCGTCGGCATGGCGACCTGGATCGCGGCGAAGGCGACCAGGGTGATGGCCATGGCGGGAAGGCTGCGGCGCACCAGCATCCCGACGGTCACGCCGAGGGCGAAGGCGAAGGCCGAGTACGCGATGGGGACGACGCCGCGCGCGTCGAACACCATCGCCGACAGCCGCGGGAAGTCCTCGACGGCGCCGGCCTGGTCGAAGGTGCTGGCCCACCACGTCACCGCCAGGCTGCCCAGCCCACCGGCGGCCATGGCGGCCAGGCCGGTGATGCCGAGTTTGACGGTCAGCCAGCGGGTGCGGGTGATGCTCTGGTTCCACACCAGCCGGTGGGTGCCGGTCTCGAGCTCGCGGGTGAACAGCGGCGCTCCCCAGAAGAGCCCGATGAGCGCCGGCAGGAGCAGCACGAGGGCGGTGACGGCGAGGAAGGTGCTCTGGTTGTCGTCGAAGAACCGGTCGACGAAATCACCGCAGCCGCCGCTTTCGTTGCCGCACGCGGAGATCCCGGTGGCATAGTCGTCGGCCAGGCCAGGGCCGGTGAGAGCCAGGATGGCGGCGAGCGCTGCCAGCGCGCCGAACAACGCGGCACCTGGAATGCGGAATTGGCGCCAGGTCAGCCAGATCATCGCTGGACCTCCAGGACCGGTCGGTGGTTGGTGGCGGCGGACTCGGACATATAGGCCAGGACGAGGTCCTCCAGACTGAGCTGGCTGACGGTCCAAGCGGGGTCGTGGATCGGGAGGTCGGTGCGGACGATGAAGGTGCTCTGCACGTCGGTGTGGCTTTCGGAGACGACGTGCTGGTCGGCCGGGAGCCTGGCGGTGTCGCGGCGCGGTCCGGTGAGCCGGTGGTGGGTGGCCAGCATTTCCTCGACCTCTCCAGCCGCCCGGACGCGCGAGTCGACGAGCACGATCAGGTAGTCGCAGACCCGTTCCAGGTCGGAGACCAGGTGGGAGGACAGCACCACGCTGAGCTCCTGCTCGGCGACGGCCTCCATCAGGCCCTGCAGGAACTCGCGGCGGGCGAGCGGGTCGAGCGCGGCGACAGGCTCGTCCAGGATCAGCAGCTCGGGTCGCTTGCCGACGCCCAGGGTGAGGGCGAGCTGGGCGCGCTGGCCGCCGGACAGCTTCCCGGCCTTCTGCTTGGGATCGAGGCCGAGCCGCTCGATCCGGCGGTGCGCCAGGTCGCTGTCCCACCCGGGGTTGAGCCGGGCGCCGAGCTTCAGATGCTCGGCGACGGTGAGCCCGGCGTAGGTGGGGGTGTCCTGGGCGACGACCCCGACCTTGAGCTGCACCGGGCCGGATCCGGGGCGGCCGCCGAGCACCGTGATGCTCCCCGCGGTCGGCGCCAGTTGGCCGGCGGCCAGGTTCAGCAGCGTGGTCTTGCCCGCGCCGTTGGGGCCGACCAGGCCCACGACGTGCCCGGCCGGGATGTCCAGCGTGCAGTCGCCAGCGCCCAGCGCTTCCCATACCTCTTGCCAAGTGCCTCGGCCTTCAAGACGGCGGTCATGCTATGTCCTCCTGAGCGGCGGTCCGAAAGGTCGTCATGAACAGCGCCTCGATGCTCTCCTCGTCGAGACCGGCCTTGCGGGCCTTGGCCAGCCAGCGCCGCAGCTCCAGGCGCAACGGGCCGTGCGCGGCCAGCGAGGCGTCGGCGAGCGTCGCCGTCACGAACGTCCCCACCCCCGGCCGGGCGGCCACCAGGCCCTCGTGCTCGAGCTCGCGGTAGGCCTTGAGCACCGTGTTGGGGTTGATTGCCAGCTGCACCACCACTTCCTTGACCGTGGGGAGCTGGTCCCCCTCACCCAGCAGGCCCAGCCGCAGCGCCTGCCGCACCTGGCGGACCAGCTGCAGGTACGGCGAGAGACCAGACCGGTCCTCCAGATGAAACTCGATCATCTCGGGCTCCATTCATCTAGTTAGCTAGTACTATAGGATGCTAACTAGGCGTGCTGTCAAACCCCGAGGAGGTCGAGGAGCCGGATCGCGCGGTGGCGGCCGCTACGCCTCGAGCAGCATCTCGAGGGCGAGGTCGTGGAGCTCGCCGGCCAGCCGCGGCCGCCGGCGGAGGCGGCGGGTCCGGGACACGTCGTTGATGACGGTGAGCACGCCGTGGACGATGAAGCGCGCGTCGGTCTCGGTGAGCTCGGGGCGTTCGGCCATGAGCAGGCGCACCCACTCGGCGACGTAGTCGTGCTGGAGGCGGCGGATGTCGTGCCGTTGCTCGTCGGGAAGGTTCATCACCTCGGAGACGAGCGCGCCGATCAGGTCATTGTGGGACAGGGCGAGCCGGATGTAGGAGTCCAGGGCGTCGTCGAGTGCGTCGCGTGCGGTGTTCGCGCCGGCCAGCGCGTGGGACATGCCGAGCTGGAGGGTGCCGGCCGCTCGGGTGAGCGCCGCGACGAGCATGTCGGACTTGCTGGTGAAGTGGTTGTAGACGCTGGCGCTGGTGATGCCGACCGCCGCGCCGATGTCCTCCATGCTCACGGCGTGGTAGCCGTGCTGGTTGAACAGCCGGGTCGCGGCGGTCAGCAGGGCCTCCCGCCGGGACCCCGACGCAATGCCGGTGGCCGCATCGGCCGGCGCGGACTCGCCCCGACCGGTCCGGCTCAGGCCGCGGGCGCGGCAGACGGCCGTGGACAGCCGGTGCAGCAGGTCGCTCTGCCGCTCCGGCGCCACCGCGGTGGCGTGGTAGGACGGGCTGGTCAGCACCGCGAGCAGCGCCCACACCAGGAGGGTCGCGTCTCCTTCGGTCAGCTCGGGCCTGCTGTCGCGCAGGGTCGCGGTGAGGCCTTGCGGCACGACGAAGAACCGGTCGCGCATGAGGGTGCGCTGCTCGTCGGTGAGATGGCGTGACTCGCGGGTCCAGAGCACGCCGAGGTCGCGGCGTTCGACCGCGCGCGCGACCAGGCCGGAGACCGCCTCGTCGAGCCCGCCGGCATCCTCGACCGCCGCGGCGGCGCGTTCGAGGCCGTCGATGATCGTGGCCGCGAGCAGCTCCTGCTTGCTGCGGAAGTGGCGGTACAGGGCGCCCGCGGTGATGCCGACGGCGCCGGCGATGTCCTCGGTGCCGACGTTGTGGAACCCGAGCCGGTGGAAGCGGTCGGCCGCGACCGCGACGATCCGCGCCTTGCGGTCGCGGGGTCGCCGCCTGATCGGTGCGGGCACGCCCTGGGTACCTGTGCTCACTGGCCTCTCCGGCTGGTGCCGTTTCCGTGACGGCGATGCCCTGAGTCTGCCAGACGGGCCGGCGTCCTGGCCGATACTTGATGACTACTAAAACTATTGACGATTTACTTGTTGACTGTTGAGGCAGGTAGAAGCATGCTGGTGACTCAAGCAAGCACGACCAATCACCTGCTTGGGAGTTGAGAGATGACGTTGCCGGCCACGCTGGCGCGCAACCTGGCGCTGCCGCTGATCGCCGCGCCGATGACCGGCGTGTCGGGGCCGGACCTGGTCGTGGCGGCGTGCCGGGCCGGTGTGATCGGCTCGTTCCCGACGCACAACGCCCGCACGGTCGAGGACCTCGACCGATGGCTGCGGCACGTCAACGCGGAGACCGGTGGGGCCGCGCCGTTCGCGCCGAACCTGGTCGTTCATCGCACCAACGACCGGTTGGCGGCCGATGTGGACTGTCTGGTTCGGCACGGGGTCGAGCTGGTCATCACCAGTGTCGGGTCGCCGGCGCCGGTGCTCGGGCCGCTGCGCGACGCCGGCTGCCTGGTGTTCGCCGACGTGGCCACGATGCGTCATGTCGACCGTGCACTGGATGCCGGCGCCGACGGTCTGGTCCTGCTGACCGCCGGCGCGGGCGGGCAGACCGGTGCGGCCAACCCGCTGGCGTTCGTGCGGGCGGTCCGCGAGGTGTTCGACGGCCCGGTCGTCGTGGCCGGTGGGGTCAGCGACGGTGCCGCGCTGCTGGCGGCGCGGGTGCTCGGTGCCGATCTCTGCTACATGGGTACGGCGTTCATCGCGACCGAGGAGAGCCTCGCCGACGACGCCTACCGGCACGCACTCGTCGGCGCCGGCCTCGACGACGTCGTGCAGACCTCGGTCCCCAGCGGCTTACCGGCGAACTTCCTGCGGTCCTGGTGGGAGTCGCAGCCCGAGTCCCGTACGGGGCAGGCGGCACCGGCCGGCGGGTTCGCGCATTCCGCCGCGCTGGCGCAGCGGGGCGTGTGGGCGGCCGGCCACAGCGTCGCGGGCGTGCACGGCGTCGGCTCCGTGGCCGAGCTCGTCGAGACCATCAGCAAGCAGTACGACCTGGCAAGAAGCGCCCTGCTCGAGTCCCGTCGCTGACAGGTGCCCGCATCGCCGAGGAGGAGTTGTCGTGTCCATGTGGGGAACGCTGCCCCGAGTGTTCGACCGCGCGTGCACCTATCACGCGGACCGCACCGCAGTCGTCGACGGTGACCGCCGCATCAGCTACCGGGAGATGGGTGCCTGGGCCAACCGGGTGGCCAACGGTCTGGTCTCCCTCGGGGTCGAGCAGGGGGATCGGGTCGGGCTGCTGATGCCCAACTCGCTGGAGTTCATCCCGACCCAGTACGGCATCTGGAAGACAGGGGCGGCACTGGTGCAGATGCCGACCCGGGCCGGTGCAGAGGACCTGCGGTTCTTCCTTGCCGAGTCCGGTGCGTCCACAGTGGTCTACCACGCCCGGTTCGACGAGGCGGTCGCCAAGATCCGCGGGGAGCTTCCCGCGCTACGCCGGCTCATCCGGCTCGGCGGCGGCCCGGCAGCCGATGTCGTCGACTACGACGACGCGTTCGGCGGCCGGCCCGCCACGGCACCGGCCGTCGACATCGACGAGGACGGCATCGCCTACGTCGCCTTCACCTCCGGCACCACCGGTGTCCCGAAAGGACTGTTGCAGTCCCACCGCAGCTGGTCGCACTACGCCGTCACCGCGGGACTGGAGATCGGCGACACCCGCGCGGGTGAGGTGTTCGCCCACGTCGCCCCGCTGACGCATTTCACCCAGACCTTCGTGCTGCCCACCTTCGTCCGAGGCGGCACGAACGTGATGATGCCCGGACTCGACATCGAGGCGCTGCTCGAGGTGGTCGGCCGGGAGAAGGTCACCGCCACCGCGATCGTGCCCACGATCCTGTATCTGCTGCTCGACCACCCGCGCCGCACCGAGTTCGACCTGTCCTCGCTGCGCACCATGATCTATGCCGGCTCGCCGATGGCCCCCGAACGTCTCCGGCAGGGGCTGGAGGTGTTCGGCCAGATCTTCGTCCAGAGCTACGCGGGCAGTGAACCGGGTTACACCACCTGCCTGCGCAAGGAGGAGCACCGCGTCGACACCGACGAGTGGGTCGACCGCCTCGCCTCGGCCGGGCGCCCGATGCTCCACGTCGACGTGTCCATTCAGGATGACGAGGACAACGTCCTGCCCACCGGGGAGATCGGCGAGATCTGCGCCCGGCAGGAGGGGCAGATGATCAGCTACGTCGACGAGTCCCGCAACGCCGAGGCGATGCGGGACGGCTGGGTGCACTCGGGCGACATCGGCTACTTCGACGACGCCGGTTACGTCTACATCGTCGACCGCAAGAAGGACATGATCGTCACCGGCGGGTTCAACGTCTTCCCACGACAGGTCGAGGACGTCCTGCTCGAGCATCCCGCGGTCGCGCAGTGCGCGGTGATCGGTGTGCCGCACGAGAAGTGGGGCGAGGCGGTGACCGCGTTCGTCGTGACCAAGGCCGACATGACAGCGACGCCGGACGAGTTGGTCGCTCTGGTCAAGGAGCGCAAGGGCAGCGTGTGGGCGCCCAAGACGGTCGAGCTCGTCACCGGGCTGCCGGTCAACGCCGCCGGCAAGGTCGACAAGAAGACGCTACGCGCCCCGTACTGGGCCGGCCGCAAGCGCCAGGTCGGCTGAGGCAGGGGAGAGGTCGGGCCCAGGTCGGCCACGTCCGCCACGGCCCATTCGTCCAGCACCGGAAAGGACCCACGATGACAAAGAGGGCTCGTCTCGTGCGCGCGAGAAGCGCACGCGTTCTCATCGGGTTGGTCATGGTGACGCTCGTTGCGGGGGCCGCCCGGGCCAGCAGCGACCCGGTCGGCACCGCCACACCCGCCACATCGGAGATCGCCCCGGAGGTCAGCTGCCAGCAGCTCGCCACGCTCGACCTCGCCGGCCTGCGTGACGCGCCAACGAGGATCCTCACCGCCACACCGGTCGCGGCCACGCCACAGAAGGCCGCCTTCTGCCGAGTCACCGGATACGTCACCCCGCAGGTCGAGTTCGAACTGCGGCTCCCCACCGATGGCTGGACCGGCCGCTATCTCCAGCTCGGCTGCGGCGGCTTCTGCGGCTTCGCCGACCCCGACAACCCGAACCACGGGCTGCCGGGCGGATGCGCACCGCCCGACGACGGACACGTCGCCCTCGCCGCGGACAACAGCGGTCACCGGGGAGCCGGCTCCACCGACGGGCTCTGGGCCCGGTCCGACCCGCAGCTGCGGGTCGACATGGGCTACCGGTCCGAGCACGTCGTGGCCGTGGCGGCCAAGGCCGTCATCGAGGCCTTCTACGGCCGGCGGCCCCGGCACTCCTACTTCGCCGGCTGCTCCAACGGCGGCCGCCAGGCCCTCATGGAGGCCCAGCGGTTCCCGGGCGACTTCGACGGCATCATCGCCGGCGCGCCCGGCAACAACCTCGCCGCGCTGGCGGGCGAGTTCTTCCCGTGGATCGCCGTGGTCAACGCCGACTCCGCCGGCCGCCAGATCCTCGGCGAGGACAAGCTCCGGCTCCTGCACGACAGCGTGATGGCCGCCTGCGACACGACCGACGGCCTCGAGGACGGGCTCATCCAGGAACCCCGCGACTGCACCTTCGACCCGGCCGCTCTGCGCTGCCGCGGCGCGGACAGCGGCTGCCTCACCGCGGCGCAGGTCACCGTGGTCCGCAAGTTCTACCAAGGCCCGGTCGACGACCGCGGACGCCGCCTCTACCCGGCCGGTCTTCCCCGCGGCTCCGAGCTCGGCTGGCTCGGCTATGTCGTCGCCCCCGCAGGCCAGACCGGCGTGCTCGGCGCCCTGGGCCTCAACTACCTCAGGTACTTCGGCTCGTGGAACAACCCACCGGCCTCGTTCACCCTGCAGGACCACAAGTTCGACACGAAGACCTTCAACCGGCTCCGCCGGATGAGCGGGATCTACGACTCCACCGACCCCGACCTCACTCGCTTCCGCGACCGCGGCGGCAAGCTGATCATCTGGCACGGCTGGTCGGACCCGGCGATCCCCGCGGCCAGCAGCCTCACCTACTACAACGCCGTCACGGAACGGATGGGCGGACTCCGCGCCACCCAAAGCTTCGCGCGGCTGTACATGTTCCCCGGCGTCTACCACTGCGGCGGCGGCTACGGACCCGCCACCTTCGACCTGTTCACCCCGCTCTACGACTGGGTCGAAGGCGGCCCCGCACCCACGCGGGTGGTCGCGTCGAAGAAGGTCGCGGACCAGGTCGTCCGCACCCGCCCGGTCTACCCGTACCCGATGGAGACCAGGTACACCGGCACCGGCAGCATCGACGACGCGGCCAACTTCACCGGCGTGATGCCCACGCACACCCACGACGACACCTACCCGTGGCTCGGCGCGCCCTTCCGCTCCGGTTACCAGGAATGGTGCCGTTGGGAAGGCACCACCCTCAAATGCGGCCGGACACCACACCGGCGACCCCGGTCGGCCATGTCGCCGCGCGCCGTGGCAGCGGTCGCGGTGACCAACCGGCCGGCCCGGTCGGGATCAGCGGACTATCCCGGCTCGCGACCATGTCGGGACCGGGTTTCGTCGCGGTCGCGGAGGTCGCCGCCGCCCGCGGGCAGCTCCGACCCAGCGCCTGGGCGGTGTTCCTCCGGGGTGTCGGTGCTGGCGCGTTCCAGCCAGGCGGGCCAGACCCGGGCGGCGTCGCGTCGGCGAAGTCGGCCACCCAGATGCATGGCTCGCCACACGCCGCGGTACCCGGGCAGGACGCCGGCGGCGATGAGGACGTGGCCGACGATCACCGGGGTGAAGATGTACGTGGACCACCGGTGGATCCGGTTGAACCAGACGAACGCGGGTCCGCCGGAGGAGGCCCACAAGCCGATCCCGCTGACGACCAACGCCAGCAGCAGGACGACCATGACGAGATTGGCGATGCGCTGGCCAGGGTCGAAGTGACCCTCGTGGCGGCCGAACCGGCCGGTGAAGACCGCCATCGGCCACCGTGCGAACCACCGGAGCTCGGTGCGGCGGAACCGCACCGAGTCCGTCAACAGCGTCCGGGCCGCGCGCCGGCCGAACAGGATGCCCAGGGCGGCGACCGCGGTGAACACCCACCCGACCGCGGTGTGGATCTCGGTGTCCGGCCGGCCGATGAGCTCGGCCAGGAAGCTCGGGCGTCCTTCCTGCTTCAGGGTCAGCCACCAGCCGGTGCCCAGCAGCACCAGCACCGTCAGGTACACCGCGGCGTGCAGCCAGCGGGTCCGGCGGTTGTTGCGCTCGATCGTCCGGCCGGGCTCAGTAGCCATTACCCGGATCGCCACCGGTGTCGTCGGAGCCGCCGCCCTCGACGTTGACGGTGATCTCGGCTTCCGCGCCGGCCGCCGAGTGGTCGGCGTTGCGGAGCGAGATGTTGAGGACATGTTCGCCCGGCTCGAGGCCCTTCATGGCCGGGGAGTCGGCGCCTATCTCGTGCTCTTCGCCGTTGCCGGACTCGATGACCTCGTAGGCGCTGTCGTCGCCGTCGAAGTAGATGTGGACGTGGTGGTTCCCGGACTCGGTGGTGCCCAGCGCCTCGCTGGAGTCCACCACCAGAGTGAACGGCACGCTCAGGGCGTCACCCTCGGCCGGCTGGAGAATCCTGACCGACGGGCCGTCGCCGGTTCCCGCCTCGGGGGTGGTTCCCGCCTCGTCGGTGCTGCCGCACCCCGCGAGACCGAGCGCGAGGACGGCGGCGGACACGAACAACAACCTGGGTTTGGGCATGATGTCTCCGATCTGGCTCGTCGGTTCGTGTGGTGTGATACGAGCGAACCGGTCGAATGGATTGAGGTTGCTTCAATCCATCTGGCACCGGGTGCCGTATACAGGGGCGTGGGAGTGTCGGACGAAGCCCTGCTCGCGGGAATGGCCACCGGCGACGCGGACGCGATGGCCGCGTTCGTGCGGCGCCATCAGGCCCGTGTCTACGGCCTGGCGTTGTCGGTCGTGGGTGTTCCGGCCGTCGCGGAGGAGGTGGCGCAGGAGGCGTTCGTCCGGGCCTGGCGGCACGCCGGCAACTACGACGCCCGGCGCGCTCAGGCCTCGACGTGGCTGCTCACCATCACCCGCAACCTTGCCATCGACGTGCTCCGGGTACGCCGGGAACTGCCGACCGACCCGGCCGCGATGGCGGAGATGATGGTCGCCCCGAACAACGACAGCGACCGGGTCGACGACAGCGAGCGCATCACCGCCGCGCTGCGGGCGCTCCCCCGAGAACAGGCTGTCGCAGTGGTGTTGTCCGTACACTTCGGCCTGACCGCGCGAGAGATCGGGGAACGGCAACAGATTCCACTTGGAACCGCCAAGACACGCATCCGAACCGGACTGGCACGGCTGCGCACGATCCTCGAGGTGAGTCATGGTTGAACCGAACAGCAGCCACGACATCGCTGACACCCTGGCCGAGATCGCCACCGGCGCGGCGAGCGGACCGGACCGGGCCCGAGCTCTCAGCCACCTCACCGGATGCGAAGACTGCCGCCGCGAGCTCGCGGAGCTCACCAAGGTCGCCGACGAGGTCCTCCTGGTCGCACCCGAGCACGAACCGCCCGCCGGTTTTGAAAGCGCCGTGCTCGCCCGCATCGCGAGCGAGGGCCACCGGTCGCAGACCACGACCGTGCCACCCGCGGTGGTCGTACCGAGCCGGCGACGCAGGGTCTTGCGGTCCCTGGCCATGGCCGCCGCCGCGGTGGTGATCGCCGCCGGCGCAGCGGGCGCCGTCTGGCAGGCCACCGCCGACGACCGCGAGCTCGCCGCCGGGTATCGCGAGACCCTCGACATCGCCAACGGGCGTGAGTTCACCGCCGCGCCGCTGCTCGACTCCGCCGGCGTCCAGGTCGGTCACGTCTTCGTCTACGAAGGCGAACCGTCCTGGGTGTTCACCGTCCTCGGTCGGGCACCGGAACCAGGTCCCTACGACGTCGTCGTCGCCACCGACACCTGGACGAGGAGGGTCGCCAGTTGCCGCGCCGAGACCGCGAACTGCGGCGCCGGCGCCACCATCGATGCCAACATCGACCAGATCAACTACATCCAGCTCACCAGCCCCAGCGGGGTCACCCTCACGGCCACCCTCACTTCCTGGCCCTCACCACAGTGATCACGTCGAGCAACGATGTGGTCAACCGCGCTGGCTGAGGGCCCACAACCGGTTGACCGGTCAGGAGCCGACGTAGGCCGCGAGGTGCTCGCCGGTGAGGGTGGAGCGGGCGGCGACGATGTCGGCGGGTGTGCCCTCGAAGACGATCCGGCCGCCGTCGTGGCCGGCGCCGGGGCCGAGGTCGATGATCCAGTCGGCGTGCGCCATGACCGCCTGGTGGTGCTCGATGACGATGACCGACTTGCCGGCGTCGACGAGCCGGTCGAGCAGGCCGAGCAGGTGCTCGACGTCGGCGAGGTGGAGGCCGGTGGTCGGCTCGTCGAGGACGTAGACGCCGCCCTTCTCGGCCATGTGGGTGGCCAGCTTGAGCCGCTGCCG
>NZ_WHTD01000200.1 GCF_009379765.1 Actinophytocola sp.
CCTTCGCCCGCGAACAGAAACAGGCCGGTGGCCGCTTCCCCCGCCAAACCGACGAGTACAAGAAACCCCTCCCACCCAAAACCAAGATCATATTTTGGCGCCTGACAACAAGATCACCCCAAAGTTAGCGGCATTGGGCCAGGGTTGGGCGCCACCGCCAGTGGCTGATCCCGGTCATGACCTTCATCGTGGTCATGTCGTCGGCTTCGAGGCCATTCGTAGGGCAGTCGGTCGATCACGACAGCCAACCGCGCCAGGAGCACGCCCGAGGGCGGAACCCGTGTTGCGCAAGAGTCGGCTACGTGGCCCTATGGCAGCCTGTCCAGCTCAGCGATATGCATGATGTACGAGGGCGACGCCATCGTGCGCGCGGGGAGCAAGCGGGCTAGGTCGTGCTGGTGGCCGGCGACATCACCACCGTCCCCGGACCGTCGAGCGCCTGCGCCAGCAGCTGCTCCACCGGCACGCCGCGGATCGAGGCGTCCAGCACCTGCACGGTGTGCGCAACTGGCATCCGCTTGCCCATCCGGGCCAGCGTGGTCGCGACCTGCATCCAGCAACCCGGGTTGGCCGTGACCATCACCTGGGCGCCAGTGGCGAGCACCGCACTCGCCTTGCGCTCGCCGAGCTCGCGCGCCGGTTCCGGGTGCAGCAGGTTGTACGTTCCCGCACTACCGCAACAGATCTCGGCCTCGCGCAGCTCGCGCACAACCACGCCGGGGATGCCACGCAGCAGCCGGCGCGGCTGGATGCGCACGCCCTGTGCGTGCCCGAGGTGGCAGGCGTCCTGGTAGGCGACCGTCATCGGCAGCGGGTTTCGCGAGGCGACCGGACCCAGCTCGTCGAGCAGCTCGCTGACGTCGCGAGCCTTGGCGGACAAGGCCTTCGCGAGCGCCGCCCACTCCGGCTCGTCGCGTAGCTGGTGGGCGAAGTCCTTCAGGTTGGACCCGCAGCCCGCTGCGTTCACCACGACGTTGTCCACGCCCGCGGCCTCGAACGTCGCGATCACCCGCTTCGCGAAGGCCAGTGCCTCGGGCTCGCGGCCGGCGTGCGCGGACAGCGCGCCGCAGCAGCTCTGCCTGCGCGGCACGATCACCTCGCAGCCCTCGGCGGCGAGCACCCGCACGGTGGCGGCGTTGACGTCGGGGAAGAACGTGCCCTGCACGCAGCCGGTCAGCAGTCCCACCGTGCGGCGCTTCGTGCCGAGGGCAGGCGTACGCTCCGGCAGCTTGTCCACGTGACCGAGCTTCGGTGCGAGGGACTCCATGGCCTGCAACGGTTCCGGCAGGCGGGAGAGCAGCCCGCTGCGCGCGAGCAGCCGGCCGAGCCCGCTCGCCTGGTAGGCGCGCAGCGGGCCGCGCAGCACCTTGAGCCGCCGCGGGTAGGGGAACAGGCCGTAGATCACCTTGCGCAGCAACCGTTCCCGGCGCGGCCGCTCGACCCGACGGTCCAGCTGCGCGCGGGTCGCCTCGATAAGCTTGTCATATTGCACGCCCGACGGGCAGGCCGTCACGCAGGCCATGCAGCCGAGGCACTGGTCGAGGTGCCGGACGCTGCTAGCGTCGAACGCGTCGAACGCGTCGCCGGACACCGCACCCTTCATGATGTCGATGCGCCCGCGGGGACTATCCATCTCCTCGCCCCACAGCACGTACGTCGGGCACGTCGGCAGGCAGAATCCACAGTGGACGCAGTCGCTCAGCAGCGCCGGGTCCGGCGGGTGGTGCTCGTCGAACACGCTGCCCGGCGGCGGTCCGCTGGCCGGCAGGCCGAGGCCCACGGTGGCCACGGCCGCGCTCGCCGCGATCGGTCCGCCCTGGCCGATGTCGATGGGCCTGCGCGCGCCGACGGCTTCGGCGGCCGCCTGGTCGGTAGCCCGGGGCGCACCCTCGGGAAGCTTGCCGCCGTCGGAGCTCATCACAGCCCTCCCAACAGGCGGCCGGGCGACAACCGCCGTCCCGGATCGAACTGGTCCTTCACCCGAGTCATCAGCGCGAACGTGTCGGCCACCGGTCCCCAGTGGTCAATGCCCGCATGCAGGTCGTCCGGCGCAGCCAGCACGACCGCCGACCCGTCGACGGGCACGATCGCGGCGCGCAGCACCGCGAGGTCCGCATCGGCGGGCACCGACATGTAAGCCACACCCGTGCACGCGGACGCCGTACCGGACGAGCCGGGCGGGAGCGCGTGCAGGACCCTCGGCAGCGCGTGCGGCTCGAACGCCAGCCGCAGCACCACTCCCCCGGCCGGCCGCTCGCCGAACCACGACGGCGGCGCTGCCACCCGCTCGCCCCCGCCGAGCAGCTCGACGGCCGCGGCCGACTGCGCGTCGACGGACGCCTCGATGCTCTCGAACAGCACGACGAGGTCCCCGGACGTGCCGTCCCAGCGCAGCTCGACGGCGGTCGGCGTGAGCGTCGAGCGGGCGACGCGCGTCGCGAGCCTGCCCGCCTCCGCCGCGTCGCCGACCGGGACGACGACCGCGCCGGCCGCGGCCGGGAGCGGGTGCAGCCGCCAGGTCGTGGACACGACGACGCCGAGCCCGCCGTGGGCGCCCGTGTAGAGCTTGCCGAGGTCGTAGCCGGCGACGTTCTTCACGACCTTGCCCCCGGAGCGGGCCGTGGTGCCGTCGGCGAGCACGACCGTCACGCCGATGAGCAGGTCGCGCGCGGTGCCGTAGCGCAGCCGCCGTGGTCCGGACGCGTTCGCGCTGACGATGCCGCCGAGCGTCGCGCCGGGCTCGGACGGGTCGAGCGCGAGCTTCTGGTTGTACTCGGCCAGCTGGGCCTGCAAGGTCTCCAGCGGCACACCCGCCTCGGCGACCACGACGAGGTCGCCGGGCACATGCTCGACGACCCGGTCCAGCGCGGTCGTGCGCAGCAGCAGGTCGCACGAGGACGGTGGGGCCGCCCAGCCGGTCTTGGTGCCCGCGCCGACCGGGACGACGGTGCCGGTGGTGGAGCGCAGGACGTCGGCCACCTCGCCCGCCGAGGACGGGGTGACCTCGTCCGCCGGGGCGACGCCGGCGATCACGGTGTTCCGCGAATGCACGTCGGCCATCTCAGAACACCTCGCCCAGCGCCGGATCGGGCGCGCTCTCCGCGGTACGCACGCCCGGTCGCTCACCGCACAATCGCGGCGTCGGGAAGAGCTTGCCCGGGTTCGCGAGCCCCGCCGGGTCGAACGCGCAGCGCACCAGTTGCATCGTGTCGAGGTCCTCGGTGGTGAACTGACTGGCCATCTTGGACTTCTTCTCGAGGCCCACGCCGTGCTCGCCGGTGATCGAGCCACCCGCGTCGATGCACAGGTCGAGGATCGCGAAGCCCAGCTCCTCCGCCGCCTTCGGCGCACCCGGCACCGCGTCGTCGAAGAGGATCAGCGGGTGCAAGTTGCCGTCGCCGGCGTGGAAGACGTTGGCCACGCGCAGGTTCGCCGCGTCGGCCAGCGAGCCGATGTCGCCGAGCACCTCGGGCAGCCGGGTGCGCGGGATGACGCCGTCCTGCACGTAGTACGAGGGACTGATTCGCCCGACCGCGGCGAACGCGGACTTGCGGCCCCGCCACATCAGCGCGCGGTCCTCAGCGTCGGCGGCTATGCGGGTCTCGAACGCGTGCCGCCCTCGGGCGAGCGTCTCGACGTGCTCGAACTGCTCGTCGACCTCGACCTGCGGGCCGTCGAGCTCGATCACAAGCACGGCCTCGGCGCCCTCGGGGTAGTTGCACTGCACGGCGGCCTCGGCCGCCTCGATCGCGAGCGCGTCCATCATCTCGATGGCCGCGGGCAGGATGCCGGCCGCGATGATGTCGCTGACCGTGCCGGCCGCGTCCGCGACGGAGTGGAAGCCCACCAGCATGGTCTGCACAGACTCGGGCACCTGGATCAGCCGAACGGTCACTTGGGTGACCACGCCGAGCGTGCCCTCGCTGCCGACGAACGCGCCGAGCAGGTCGAGGCCCGGGTGCTCGGGTGCCTTGCCGCCGAGGTGCACCACCTCCCCGTCCGCGAGCACCACCTCGGCGGCCATGACGTGGTTGACGGTGAAGCCGTACTTCAGGCAGTGCGCGCCGCCCGAGTTCTCCGCGACGTTCCCGCCGATGCTGCACACCTGCTGCGACGACGGGTCCGGCGCGTACGCCTGGCCGTGCGGGGCGGCCTCGCGGGTCACCCACAGGTTGATCACGCCCGGCTCGACCACCATCCGGGCGTTGTCCGGGTCGACGTCGTGGATGCCGCGCAGCCGCGACAGCACGATGAGCACGCCGTCCGCGACCGGCACCGCACCGCCGGACAACCCGGTGCCCGACCCCCGCGCCACGAAGGGGATCCCCGCCTCGGCACACAGCTTCACGGTCGCCACCACGTCGTCACGGTGCTCGGCGAGGACCACGACTCCCGGCCGGACCCGGAACGCCTCGAGCCCGTCGCACTCATAGGTCCGCAGCTGCGCCGGGTCGGTCAGCACCTTCGCCGCGCCGATCGCGGTACGCAACCGGTCCGCCAGCTCGAGGGTCCGCGGTGACGCCTGCTCCCGCTCCGCGATTCGCTGATCGGTCATGGCACCTCCTACAACTCGTACTGACCATGATGGTTCCGCCGAACCAGATCCGCGCCCCCAAGTCACGGGTGCCGGTCGTGATTCTTCGTGTACGGCGGTCCACCTCCCAGCCCACTGGGAGGTGAGGCGCCCCGACCAGTTGGGTGAGGATGAACAGGGGCACGGAGGACGGGGCGATACCGGCGAAGGTGTCGCTGAACATGCGGGCCGATGACCCAAGTCCGTCAAGGCCCTTCCTGGAAGACGCGCGACGCCCGTGCACGCGGTGCGCGATCCGGCTAGTGACGCTATGCAACTGTGCCGCGCCCTCATCGACAGCCCGTCCGCGACGACTTCGAACGCGACAAACGACGACACGCTTCGAACCCGCTCGAGTGACTCTCATCAGGTCGATACTTGACCTGACAAGCCGTCTACCTGCGGAAACGTCATAGTCGCAGGTAAATACGGTGCTGTTGAGAGCAGTTCAACGCTGTCCAGCGCCGTTCCCGCACAGTGAATCCTCCCAATTTGCTCCCACTCCCCTGCCAAACCTTCGCCCAGCCACTCTCTCGCCGACCGTCAATCCGACGATGAGCCCTCCCGCTCGTCGTCGAGCGGCCGGGCCGCCACAGGATGTTCGACGAGCGCGAGAACTCTGCTGGCCATAAAACGTGCTGTGCGTACCGGGCTGCCGCTGCGGGTGACTTCTACTACCTCGACCACGCCGCGACCGATGCTGACCTCCACCCGCCGACCGGCCCGCGTCGCCACGACATCGTAGGTACGGGTCGTGTCACCGGCGTCCACCACGATCTCGACCCGGTCGCCCTTCATGGTTCACCCTCCCGGCTACGCCAACGCTCACCCCTCAATTTTACCGAACTCGCGTTCGATTGCAACGGCCGGTCAGCTCACACCGTGACTCCTGCATCGCGGGGACAACCGGGGTAATGCGCCATGGTTCGGGAAACAGAACTGGTCGGGTTGCGTAGCAAGTGTTACTGGCTGCTCCTGTGGGACCCACCACCGACCTGCTCGGCCATCTCGACCGCCACGGTGTCCGGCTCCGCGCTCTGCACGAACAACTCGACACCGCCGAACACGGCGAGCACCTGTTACGGGTGATCCACGGCCTCATCGAGGCCCGCCGGATCTTCCAGTCGGAGGCCACCAAAGACGGACTCGCCGCGGCCGTCGCCGCAGGCCGCACGCCCGGCCGGCGGCCAGGCTCACCCCTGCCCACCCACGAGCAGGAAGAACTGGCCCACCAACTCCAGGCGACCGGCCGCTCGGTCACCGAGATCGCCAACTTGCTCGGTGTCTCCCGCGCCGCGATGTACCGAGCGCGATCCCCGAGTCGACCGCCAACTACCGGCGAAGATTCTGCGCCGTAGACCTCCGAAGGTCACAACCGGGCGCAGCCGGTCGGGCTGCTGCCGGGTGTCGGTGCCCGTTGGGGGTTGGCTTGCGGGCGGACTCTCGCGCGTCATCGATAGGGCCTTCGAGGCGAAGCCCGCCGTAGGTTCGCGTTCGCATCGGTGATGGTCTGTCAGTGCGCTCGCGCGTGGCTTTCTTCCAGTGAGAGGCCGTGTAGTCGCCCTTCGATGATCGACCAGAATCGGGAGCATTTCACGGGCTCGCTGGCTGGGCATTGCTGACCGTGCTCGAGTGCGGTGCGGGCCACCTCGATACGGTGCTGCTGCTCGGCCAGCTCGGCCAACTTGTGATCGATCATCTCCCGTCGGCATTGCCGCTCGCCTGCGATGAACCGCCCGATCTCGGCCAGCGAGAATCCGATCTCGCGGAAGAAGAGGATCACGCTGACGTCCCTGACTGCCGACGCGGCATAACGCCGTCGTCCCGCCTCCCGAGCCGCCGGACGCACCAATCCAAGTTCGTCGTAGTACCGCAGCGTGGTCGTCGGCACGCCGGTACGTTCGGACAGCTCGCCAATTGACAACAACGTTGGCGGGGCCGACGAAGCCAGGGTGCGCTCGGTAGCAGTCATTGACTTCAAGCGTACTCGAAGTGCTTGGCTCACCTCATGGACATCAAGCAGAGGGTGCTGGGCCGCATCATGCAATGGTGGGGTCCTCGCGGAGGGCTGGCACAGTTCCACCACCCGACCGGAGCCGTAGGGCACGTCGCCGGCTGGATCATGGGCCGGCGCTCGTCGAACGTGGCGCGCAACCGCTGGGCGGTGCAGCTTCTCGACGTCCAGCCGACCGACCGCGTCATCGAACTCGGCTGCGGTCCGGGCGTGGCCATCGCCGCCCTCGCCACCCGAGCGATCCGGGGATTGGTGGTCGGCGTCGACCATTCGCAGGTAATGATCCGCCAGGCCCGCCGCCGCAATAGGGCCGCCATACGGGCCGGACGGGTGCGCCTGATTCACACGCCGGTCGAGCGCCTGTCCATCAGCGACCGGCCATTCAACGCCGCGCTCGCAGTCAACACAGTCGGCATGTGGCCCGACCCAACCGCCCGGCTACACGAACTCGCCCGGCTGTTGCGGCCCGGCGGGCGCATCGCTCTGGTATCCCAGCCCCGCTGTCCCGGTGCCACCGCGGCCACGTCGGCGGCGGCCGCCAACGAGCTGGCAGGCCTGCTTACCGAAGCTGGGTTCGAGCACCTCCGAACCGAAATGCTCGAACTCGACCCGCCGGCGGCGTGCGTCCTCGGGCACGTGGCACCTGCCGATGATGCCGAGCTCGTCGCCCGTCCAACAGCGCGGTCATGACCCGCGGGGTGCGCAGGTCGTCGACCCGCTCAGGGATCCTCACCAGCTACAGCGAGACGGACGCCAGATTGCTTGAGACGGGGACACCGAGCGCCGTTGATCCATTGAGATTCGCCAACCCTGAAGACAAGCATCGCCCCAAACGGATGAAACAGCGGCTATGACCGCCACCGCGCGAGAATCAGCCGGGACGTCCACACGGATCCCTGAGAACCAGCCAACTTCACGGGGACCGGACATCGTGGATGCGTCTCGAACAGCGTCCACGACGCGCCCGCAAGGTAAGTCCGGACCCCGCAAGATCATCCGCAAAGTAAGTCCGGACTCCGCAAGGTTCGAGCGGACTGGACAGGCCGCCCGAACGCCGGCTACGGCGGCCTGATGTGGCGCGGCCCCCGCTCGTTCACCGAGGGCACAGTCCTGACCCCGACAGACACGGGGCGCGATGACCTGATGGGCACGCGCGCCCCGGTGGCTGGCCTTCCACGGCCGCCACGACGGCCACGCTGGTTTTCGTGGACGCGCCAACGAATCCCGGGCACCCGGTGGAGTGATGACGTCGACGATTTCGTCGCCGCGTGGGACATCGCGAACTCCGAGTACCTGCCGGCCTTCGTCCTGGTGTCGGCGCTGTTACGCTGACCGGCGCCGGTGAGCAACCAGTCGGGATTGAGCGGCTCGCCGCCACCATCGGTCGACCGGTGACCGAGACCCGCGCCCTGACCGGCTCGCTGGGCGACTTGGTGCGCCTCGGGGACGAGGTCGTGCACCTAGTCATTGGCACATCGAGCCCGCCGCCGCGGTTTCAGGTCCGGATCGACGACCGCACGATCAAGGCCGGCGGCTGCGCGCCCGACCTGTTCTGGATCGCCGTCTGCACCCAAAAGTCTGTGTACGTCGACACCGCCTGCCGAGCGACCGGGACGCCGATCCGGGTCACGTTGGGTCCCGCCGGGGTGGCCGCGGTCGAGCCGGACACGACCGTGGTCGCCGTCGTGCATCCAGGAATGCAGCCCGAGCTGATGGACACCATCGACGCCACGATCCACAACACGACCGGCCCGGACGAGGACTTCTGCTATCACCAACCGTTCTTCGCCGCGCACCCCGGCGGGCGGGTGTTCCCGGTCGCCGACTTCCTCGAGTTCTGGCGGCGGTTGACCCGTGAGACGCTCGCCAAGGCCAATGTGGACATCCTGTGACGACCACACGGATTTCGGCCTACTCCTGTGATCGGCACCGGACCGCAGTTGACCCGGTAGCTCGGTACAGGGCTTACCGTCGGCCTATGCGTACCGCACAAGTCGCCCAGCAGGCGGGGGTGAACACCCAGACCCTGCGCTACTACGAACGCCGCGGGCTGCTGCCCGACCCGGGCCGGACCGGCGCCGGCTACCGCATCTACGGCCCGGACGCGGTGCGGATCGTGCGGTTCGTCAAACGCGCCCAGGAACTCGGCTTCACCCTCACCCAGATCGAGACCCTGCTCGACCTCGCCGACGGCGGCCCGGACAGCTGCGAGGCCACCCGGCACCTGGCGACCGAGAAGATCACCGAACTGGACGGCAAGATCGCCAGCCTGCGGGCCATGCGCGCCTCACTGGCCCGGCTCGCCGACACCTGCACCCGACCGCGCGGCGACCGCGACTGCCCACTGCTGCACAACCTCGACCCCACCTACGACAACACACTCGACAACAGGGTCGACGGCACCGACCACGATGAGGACGCCCGGTCATGACCCTCATCGTCGAGCTGTGGCACGTGCCCGACTGCCCGCTGATCGACCGAGTCCGCGCCACCCTGCGCGAGTGCCTGCGACACACCGGCATCGATGTGCCGGTCCGCGAACGTCAGGGCCCGTACCCCTCTCCCACCCTGATCATCAACGGCATCGACGTCGCCACCGGAACCACGCCCAGCGACAGCATGTGCTGCAGGCTCGACCTGCCCACCCACGACCAGATCCACGCCGCACTCACCGACTCCTCCCGGCCCTGAGCGGCAGGCGACAAGCGGGCCCTTCATCGCCGCCCCGGTCGCCATGAGCGCAGAGGGCATGCGCCAAACTCGATGCACAGAAGCCAAACGCGATGCAAAGTCACAGTGGAAGCCGCCCGTGGCGTGCCCGCAATGCGGTCGGCCATGGGACACCTCGACGCAGATGTGGCGGTGCACCACCCCGACCTGCTCCCTGGTGTCGATGCTGGCTTACGCCGCCAGCCGCGACGTGTGGAACATCGACGGCCTCGGCGAGGAGATCGCCACCGCGCTCGTCGAGGCCGGTCTCGTCACGAACCTCGCGGACCTGTTCGACCTCACCGCCGATCGCATCGCTCTCGCCCGGTACCCGGGCAGCACCCGCGATCAGGCCGGCCCGACGTCGTCCCGCGTCATCGGGTCCACGATCGCGCAGGAGCTGGTTGCTGGCATCGCCGCAGCGAAGGCCCTACCGCTGGCTCGCCACATCACCGCGCTGGGCATCCGGATGACCGGCCGCAGGATCGGCGGGACGCTGGCCTCCCACTTCCGCACGCTCGACAACCTCCGGACGGCCACGCTCGAGGAGCTGACCGCCGTCGACGGCATCGGCGGTGCGAAGGCCCGCGCGATCCACGCCGGCCTCCGCACCAACACCGAGATCCTGGACCGCCTGGACCGCCGCAGGCATCACCACCGAGGTCGAGCAGCCGCCCACCGCCGCCACTACGGCTACTACGGCTACGCCTCCTCCACGCCAACGGCCAACCCGCGGACCCGGTCATCGACACCGCTGGCAAGATCCAGTCCACCCTCGTCAACTGGGTCGACGCGATCGGACCGGTGCCAATGGTCGCGATCCTGGCCGTGCTCGTCGCCAGCGGGATACTGCTCGCCCGCCACCGCACCCACGCCAAGTGACCTAATCAGCCGACGAGCGCCCCGCGATGATCGAGTGCCGGAGCAACTCCTCGCTGGGCGCGAAACCGCGACGGCGATAGCAGCGCGCCGCCGCGCTGTTGCCCGCCATCACCGCGACCTCCCACTCGGTCACGCCACGCTCGGCGAACTCGCTCTCGATCACATCGCACACCCGACCACCGATCCCCTGCCCACGAACCTGTTCGGCGACACACAAGCTGAACAACTCGGCATAGCCGTCACCCTGTTGACACCGGCCAGACATTCAACGCCCCCACACACAAGAAGGACACCACGTCACGACGCCCAGGGACACCGGGTCGCTCCGCCGGCAAGATCGTCGGTGCACCTGACTTCTCCGTGCGGTCAGGATGACGGGCTGAGGGTGACCCAGGTGAACGGCTGGACGAGACCGGCCGGGGTGAGGTGTTCCTCGGAGCGGGTGTCGATCAGGTTGAAGTGCGGGGCGAAGATCTGGGCCAGTTCCGTCGGGCTGTAGCGCACTACGGGAAGTCCGGAGCAGTGTGTCGGTCCGTGCGCGTCGAAGGTGGCGATGATGACCCAGCCGCCGGGGGCGATGCCGGAGCGGAGCACGTGTAGGTAGGACTCGCGCTCGTCCGCGTCCATGAGGAAGTGGAACACGGCGCGGTCGTGCCAGAGGTCGAACCGTCGCTCGGGTATCCAGTCGAAGATGTCTCGGTGCAGCCAGTGCACCTGCTCCGCGGTTGGGCCGAGACGGGCTTTGGTGTTGTCCAGGGCGACCTTGGACACGTCGAGAACGGAGATGTCGGTGAACTCTCGAGCGAGTAGGTGATCGACGACGACCGAGGCTCCGCCGCCGAGGTCGATGACCGACGCGCAGAGTGTCCAGTAGCTCGAGTGTGACGGTCGGTGTCGCCTGGTACCAGCTGACGCCGTCCTCGCCTTTGGTGTCGTAGACGGTGTTCCAGTGGGCGGCGCGGTCGGCGGGTGTCGCGGGTGTCGTCGGCCGGTTCACGCGCATCGGAACGCCCTCCTGGTGTTGTCGTGTTGTGCGGTGGCTTCGAGAATGCGGTTCATCTCTTCGATCGCGGCGTGGATCGGGAGCGGGGCGTCGGTGACCCGCAGCCTGGGGTCGGTGATGCCCACCGGATGCCACCAGACGCCATCGACGGCCATCGTGGGTTCGGGGTACAGGTCGTCTCGGGTCAGCACTACGCCCGATTCGGCGAAGCCCTGTCGAGCGATGCGGCGGATCACCTGGTCTTGCGCCGGAACACCTTCGATGTCGAGCAGTTCGCGCAGCGCGGCCACCTCCTCGGCGTCGGCGGCGTCGATGGTGGCGGCGATCCGGACCCGAAAGCCCAGTGATCGGGCCAGGGTGATGCCGGCGCGGGCGCGGGCGAAGGACCCTGCGGACCGGTGCCGATCGTGCAGCTCCGGCGTTGCCGAGTCCAGTGAGATCTGCAGCGTGACCCGCTCCCGGTCCAGGGCCTCCAGGGTGCGGCGACGGTTGCCCCGACCGAACACCATGCCGTTGGTGAGGACGGTGACCGGCACGTGGTCGACGACCGCGGCGATGATGTCACCGAGGTCGGGGTGGAGGAACGGTTCACCGCCCGTGACCAGTACTTCGGTGCCGCCGTCGGCGACGAACTCCGCCACCGCCGCCCGGACCAGCTCGACCGGCAGGTGCCGGGCGGGCGCGCGCGGTGAGGACTCCGCGCAGCAGTAGTCGCAGGCGAGGTTGCAGTTGAAGTTGCTGTACAGCCACAGACGGGAGCCCAGTTTCGGCGGCTCCGGCTCGACCTCCACCGCGCCCTTGCGGACCTGCAGCGGTCCGACCAGGGCGTTGCCGGTAGCACGCACCACGCCGCCAGATCCTCCGGCACCGACGGGCCGCCGCCTCGCACCTCCAGGATCTCCTCCGCGTTCAGTGCCTCCACTGCCGCGTGCAGTTTGACCAGCAGGCCGCTGCCGAAGTCGGCGCCGCCCGCGTCCAGCACCACGTCCGATCGGATCATCGTCAACGTCCCCTGCGCACGAAGTAGCTCGCCGTCGACTCGCTGCGCCCCACCTGCTCGAGCGGGTGACCGGCCAGGTCGCACCAGGCAGGCAGGTCGATCGCGACCGACGGGGCCTGACTGCGGATCTCGAGGATCTCCCCGACTGCGATCCCGCTCAGCGCCCGCCGGATCGCGATGAGCAGCCCGCCGCCGCAGTCGAGCGCGCCCCCGTCGCATACCGCCGCCGGGATCATGGCCGCCGGGGTCATGACAGCACCACCAGCAGGCCCGCGCCCACCAAACCCAGCACGGCGACACAGACGCCGGTGGCCGCGATCACGCGTGCCGGGAAGGCCCGTCGGATCATCAGCATCGACGGCAGGGACAGTGCCGGCAGCGTGAGGATCAGCGCACCGACCGGGCCGAGCCCGACCCCCGCGAGGGCCCGCCCCTGGATGATCGGGATCTCGCCAGCGGTGGGAATGACGAACACCGTCCCGACCACCGCGAACAAGAGGACGGCGAGCAGACCCCACTCGGGCGCCCCGGCCGGGAACAGCCAGCCACGTAGCCCGCCGAGCAGCAGCACGACGACCAGATACTCAGGCAGCAGGACCGCCGAGAGCCGGGCCAGCGTCCTGAGGAATCGACGGGCCGCGTCGAGCGCGCTGACCGGCGCGTCCGGGTCGGACGAATCGTCCTCCGGCCGGGCAGCCGGATCGGTGATGGTCTGGCGGGCGCCGGCCAGCCGACCGATCAGCATCGTGACCCCGAACACCAGCAGCACGCCGGTGATCACGCGGACGGTGACGAACTGCCAGGGCAGCACCACGGCCATGAACACCAGCACCACCGGATTGAGGACCGGGTTGCCCAGCCAGTACGCGAGGGCCGACTGCATCGGCACACCCCGCTTCCGGACGCTGACCGCGACCGGCGCCGCGCAGCACGTGCACATCATCGACGGCATCGACAACGCACCCCGGCCACCGTGCTGACCGCCGGGCCCCGGTGCCGCTGGAACATCGACAGCAGCCGTCGACGCGGCAAGAATGCCTCCACCGACGCGGCGAGCAGCAACCCGGCCACCAGAGCGGGCCAGATCCTCAGGCCGTAGTCGAGGGCATAGTCCACCGCCGCCCGCCATGAGGGAACCGGTGGGCTCGACGCGTCACCGTTCACGATCGACGTGCCAACCGTGTGACTGCCGGCGACAGCCGGGATCTTCTCCGCGTAGGGCAACCATTTGGCCCAGGCCAAGGCCGCCACAGCTACCACGGCGAAGCCAAGCGTGCCCAGCAACATCGGACGCTGGGAACTGCCTACCCCCGCGGTGGCGGTCTCGGACGCCGCCATCACCGCTCCTCCTCGATCGGCCGTTCATCCCGTGGGGTGAGACCGACGGCCAGCAAGCCGAGGCCGAGGCCGCCGAGGAGCGCCATCGCGGAGCGGGAACCGTTCAGCCACTGCACCTCGGCGATGTTCTGTACGAGCAACAACACCGCGACAGCGGCCAGGCCCAGGCCGGCCAGCACGGCGAGCAGGCGGCCCATCGCCTTGCCCAGCAGTCCGCCCGCGACCGCGACCCCGCCCAGGACCAGGAGGATCACCATCATGGGCACGCTCAGGAACGCCGGCGTCGAGTAGCTCACCGGCGCGTCGGCGCCGAGCGTGTCCGACCGCAACGGCACAAACCTCAACAGCGCGGCCACGATCGCGCCCGCGCCAAGCGCGATAGCGGCGGCATCAAACCGGGAGCGAGTCAAGACAGCCTCACCAACACCCGCGCCAACGGATGCGACGACGCCTGCCAACTCGGCCGCAGCACGCCGTCGACCCCGTAAGCACGGCCTGCCATCGTGGCGAAGAACGCCAGGTGGATCAGGATCATCAGGTAGTACGCCCACGGCCACTCGTGTGGCGCGTTCAGCACGGACAAGGCGATCACCACCGACTGGGCAGCGCCGATCAGCGCCCACAGCCGAGTGGCCAACCCGACCAACAGGAACGCACCGATGCCAGCTTCAACCAGCAGCGTGACCCAGCCGAACGTAGCTGTTCAGCCTGAGTGACAGGTCGGCGGTGGTCGCCACCGGTGATCCACTACGGTTTTGATCATGGGGTCAGGCCGGGAAGCAGCACACGACGACGTCGTGTCGTTGTTGGCCGCCAAGGACGCCGAGATCGCGAC
>NZ_WHTD01000093.1 GCF_009379765.1 Actinophytocola sp.
CGAGGACACCACGTCCAGCCGGGTCAGCACGTGCCGGGCGAAGTCGAGCGGGGCCGTGCCGGAAGCGGTGATCAGGTCGCCGTCGGTGACCGCCGCCTCGTCCACGTAGTGGTCCGCGCCCCGGTAGCTCGGGCAGAGCTGCCTCAACGCCTCCAGGTCGTTGCTGGTGTGTGGCCGGTCGTCGAGCAGGCCGGCCGCCGCCAGGGCGATCGTCGCGCCGCAGATCGCACCCACCGGCACACCGGCGGCCAGGAACTCGGCGGCCGCCGCCAGCGCGGGCCGGTGTCGCGGCTCGCGCCAGGTCTCGGCGCCGGGGAGCAGCAGCACCGCGGCGCCGGCGGGGGAGAGCTCCGCCAGCGCGAGGTCGGGCTGGATGCGGACGCCGCCCATCGTGGTGACCGGGTCGCGGGTGACGCCGACCGTGCGGACGGGTAACGCCGCGCCCGGCGCCGAGAACATCCGCCCGGTGTTGAGCTCGGCGGTGAGGAAACCGGGCTCCCAGTCGGCGAGCGTGTCCAGCACGAACAGGTAGGCGTTTGGCATGGTGCGAACGCTATCCGCGGCCACCGACAAAATCGCTCAGCTGCTCTGCCGCTGGGAGAACATGGTCACGCCGACCGGCGGCAGGCCCACGACGCTGGCCATCAGGTCGCAGAACGCCTCGCCGTGCGGCGCCAGGTTCGCGTTCACCGGCGTCCAGGACGCGCGCAGCTCGAGGTCATCGGTCCGCGCGGGGCCGGAGATGTCGCCGAACCGGGCCGACGACGTGTCGGTCACGGTGCCGCCGAGCGCGGTGTACTCGGCGCCGGTGGCGGCGAGGGCGTCGGTCAGCCAGGACCAGCCGACGGTCGGCAGCAGTGGATCGTCCGCGAGCTCGGCGTCGAGCTCCGCCCGTACATAGGCGACCACCCGCAGCACGCCGTCCCAGGCCTCCTGGCCCTCCGGGTCGTGCAACAGGATCAGCCGCCCCGTGGCGAGCACGTCCGCCGGCCCGTTGACCTCCGCGGTGATCGCGAACGCCCACGGCGCGAGACGTTGCGGCGGGCGGACGACACCGAGCTGCAGCTCCGGCCGAGGGCGCACCGATTTCAGCGCCGCGACGGCCTGAGTGAACAGTTCAGGCGCTGCCGACGTTTTGGTCACGACTCGTAACTGTAGGACCACCCGATCAGTGACGGGGAGCGGCGCGCCGGACGGCGCGCCGAGTTCATGCGCACCGACAGTGGGCAAGATCAATCTGCGCCCCCATCAGGGGTGCTCGACCGGATCTGGGGCACTGCTTGCGATTGCCCGCTCCCCGGTCACCGTTGTCGGTGCCCCGTGGCACGATTCAAGGCGTTATGACTCCCGTGCCCGACACCGCCCCCCGCCCCACCGAGACGGCCGCCACGGCGCCGCTCCTGGTGGCCGCCGCCGGCGGAACGCCCGCCCATCCGCCCGTCTGGTTCATGCGCCAGGCCGGCCGGTCGCTGCCCGAGTACCGCAAGGTCCGCGAGGGCATCCCGATGTTGCAGGCCTGCTTCACGCCCGACCTGGTCTGCGAGATCACCATGCAGCCGGTCCGCCGGCACGGTGTCGACGCGGCCATCCTGTTCAGCGACATCGTGGTGCCGCTCGTCGCCGCCGGCATCGGCGTGGACATCGTGCCGGGCACCGGTCCGGTGGTGGCCGAGCCGGTCCGCACCGGCGCCGCGGTCGCCGCGCTGCCGGAGCTGGCGCCGGGCCAACTCGACAAGGTGGCCGAGGCGGTCCGGCTCCTGCGGGCCGAGCTGGGCGCCACCCCGCTCATCGGCTTCGCCGGCGCGCCGTTCACCCTCGCCTCCTACCTCATCGAGGGCGGGCCGAGCCGGCACCACGAGCGCACCAAGGCGCTCATGCACTCCGACCCGCGCACGTGGCACGCGCTGCTCGGCGCGCTCGCCACCATCACCGCCACGTTCCTCGAGGTGCAGGTCGCGGCCGGGGTGCAGGTGGTGCAGCTGTTCGACTCCTGGGCCGGCGCGTTGTCCGAGCGCGACTACCGCGAGTTCGTGCTGCCGCATTCGTCCCGGGTGCTGGGCGCTGTCCACGGCGTACCCAAGATCCACTTCGGGGTCGGCACCGGCGAGCTGCTCCCGGCCATGCGCGAGGCCGGCGCGGACGTCGTCGGCGTCGACTGGCGGCTGCCGCTCGACGTGGCGGTCCGCCGGCTCACCGTGCGGGGCAGGCCCGCGCCGGTCGTCCAGGGCAACCTCGACCCGGCGCTGCTGCTCGCCGACTTCGACGCCGTCGACCGCGAGGTCCGCCGCATCGTCGGCGAGGGTCGCGCCGCGGGCGGCCACATCGTCAACCTCGGCCACGGCGTGCTGCCCAACACCGACCCGGACGTGCTCACCCGGGTCAGCGAGCTGGTGCACAGCCTCACGCCATGACTCGGGGTCGTGAGCGGGGGTGACGGAGCGTTCGCTGTCTGGACGCGTGAGCGGGAGTGACGGAGCGTTCGCTGTCTGGACGCGTGAGCGAGAGTGACGGAGCGTTCGCTGTCTGGACGTAGGAGAAGCGCAGGCGCGTCAGCGCCGAGCATCGCACGGAGGAAGACAGCGAGTAGCGGAGGAACGGAGCGAACCATGAGCACAGTGAGCGGGAGTGACGGAGCGTTCGTTGGCTGGACGGAGGAGGACGGCGAGTAGCGGAGGAACGGAGCGAACCATCCGACACCGGGAGCGGAGCGAACCATGAGCACGATCGTCGTCGGTGGGGGCGTGACCGGGCTGGTCGCGGCCTACCGGCTGCGCGCGCGGCTCGGGCCCCACGCGCGGATCACCGTCGTCGAGCAGGCCGACCGGCTCGGGGGCAAGCTGCGCACGGTCGAGCTCGCCGGCACGCCCACCGACGTCGGTGCCGAGGCGTTCGTGCTCCGCAACCCCGCCGCCGCCGACCTCGTCGCCGAGCTGGGCCTCGGCGAGCGGTTGAGACATCCGGAGCGGGCCGCGGCCACCATCCGGGCCGGCGGCCGCACGGTGGCGCTGCCCAAGCGGACGTTCCTCGGGGTCCCCGCCGATGCCGACCTCGTGCGGCCGGTGCTCTCGCGCGACGGCGCCGAGCGGGTGGCCGCCGAACCCGCCCTGCCACCCCTGGAGATTCACGGCGACGACGTCTCGGTGGGCGAGGTGCTGGCGCACCGGTTCGGCCGCGAGCTCGTCGACCACCTCGTCGAGCCGCTGCTCGGCGGCGTCTACGCCGGCCGGGCCGACCGGCTCGGGCTCCGCGCCACCATGCCGGCCCTGGTCGACGCGCTGGGTCCGGCCGGCGGCTCGCTCACCGGCGCCGCCGCCCGCGTGCTCGGCGACGCCACCCGGTCCGACAAGCCGGTGTTCGGGGCGCTCGAGGGCGGCATGGCCGTGCTCGTCGACGAGCTGGCCAAGGCCGCGGACGTCCGGCTCGGCCGCCCGGTCCGCGAGCTCCGGCGGGACGGCGACGGCTGGCGCCTGGTCATCGGCTCGACCAAGGACGCCGAGGTCCTGCACGCCGACGCCGTCGTCCTCGCCGTCCCGCCACCCGCCGCCCGCAAGCTGCTCACCGACGTGGTGCCGGCGGCGGCCGCCGCGTACGCCGGCATCGAGGTCGGCTCGATGGCGGTGCTGAGCATGGTGCTCCCCGACGGTGTCACGCTGCCCGACACCAGCGGTGTGCTCCTCGCGGTCGGCGAGCGCCACGGCGACGGCACCCCGTTCACCGCCAAGGCCTTCACCCACACCAGCGTCAAGTGGGGCGGCACGCCGGTGCGGCTGCGCGCGTCGGTCGGCCGGGTCGGCGAGACCGGGCTGCTCCGCCGCGACGACGATGACCTCCTGCGCGCGGTCCGGGCGGACCTCGCCGAGCTCACCGGTGTCACCGCGGCGCCGGTCGACTGGACCGTCACCCGCTGGGGCGGCGGCCTGCCGCAGTACGGCGTCGGGCACATCGCGGCCGTCGACGCCATCGAGCGCGCGGTCGCCGAGGTGCCGGGGCTCGCGGTGGCCGGCGCGTCGTTCCGCGGTGTCGGCATCCCGGCGTGCGTCGACAGCGCCACCGCCGCCGCCCACCGTGTCGCGGGGCACCTTCGGCAACGCACGGACGCGAAGTAGGAGACGATGACGACATGGCCCGCCTGAACTACTCCGAGCTCAACGACACGATCCGCTACACCATGTGGTCGGTGTTCCGCGCCGAACCCGGTCGCCTCGGGGACGACCGCGGCCCGGCGGCCACCGAGGCGACCGGGTACCTCGACGCCCTGGAGGCTAAGGGTGTCGTCGTGCGCGGGGTGTACGACGTGGCGGGCCTGCGCGCCGACGCCGACTACCTGATCTGGTGGCACGCCGAGGAGATCGAGCAGCTGCAGGAGGCGTACGCGGGCTTCCGCCGCACCACGCTCGGTCGCGCCTCGGTTCCGGTGTGGAGCCAGGTGGCGCTGCACCGCCCGGCGGAGTTCAACAAGAGCCACGTCCCGGCGTTCCTGGCCGGCGAGCCGGCGCACAAGTACGTCTGCGTGTACCCGTTCGTGCGGTCCTACGAGTGGTACCTGCTCCCCGACGAGGAGCGCCGCGCGATGCTCGCCGAGCACGGGCAGATGGCGCGCGAGTACCCGGACGTGCGGGCCAACACGGTGGCCTCGTTCGCGCTCGGCGACTACGAGTGGATCCTCGCGTTCGAGGCCGACGAGCTGCACCGGATCGTCGACGTCATGCGGCACCTGCGGGGCAGCGTCACCCGCCGGCACGTGCGCGAGGAGATCCCGTTCTACACCGGCACCAGGATCGCGCCGGCCGAGCTGGTCGCGAACCTGCCCTGACCGCCGTGCCGAGAGACACGCTCGCCGCCGTCTGGAAGGACGCCACCGGCACCGACGCCGGTCCGGTGACGTTCGACGGTGACGAGCACGTGCTCCCCGGCCCGTACCGGGTGGCGCACGCGGCGGCGGTGTGTGTCGGCGCCGCCACGCTGGCCGCGGCCGAGCTGCACCACGAGCGCGGCGGCACCCCGGCGCCGGTCAACGTCCACATCGGACACGCGGCCGAGGCGTTCTGCAGCGAGCGGCACATCGCCGTGGCCGGCCGGGACACCCACGACCTCTGGGCCGCGCTGTCCGGCGACTACCGCGCCACCGACGGCTGGGTTCGGCTGCACGCCAACTACCCGCACCACGCCGATGCCATCCTGCGCGCGCTCGGCACCGAGCCGCACGGCGTCCGCGAGGCGGTGGCTGCCCGCCCGGCCGTCGAGGTGGAGGACGCGGTGCTCGCGGCGGGCGGCGCGGCCGCGGTCATGCGTGACCGGGCGGGCTGGCTCGCCGACGGGCCGGGCACGGCCGTCCGCGCCGAACCGCTGGTGTCGATCGAGAAGCTGGGCGACGCGCCGCCCAGGCCGTTCCCGCCGCTGGACCGGACACTGGCCGACCGGATCATCGCCGAGCATGCGCTGGCCGACCGCTCATCGCCAGGGCACATGCTCGCCGCGTGGCCGCTCGTCGACCGCGCGCTGTCCGGTGTCCGCGTGCTCGACCTGACCCACGTGATCGCCGGTCCGGTGGCCACCCGCGTCCTCGCCGCGCACGGCGCGAGCGTCCTGCACGTCACCGACCCGAAGCGGCCCGTGCTCCACCGCCTCGTGATGGACACCGACCTCGGCAAGCGGTCCTGCCACGTCGACCTCGACACCGACGAGGGTCGCGCGACGCTGCGGGCGCTCGCCGCCGACGCCGACGTGCTCGTCCAGTCCTACCGCCCGGACTCCCTGGCCCGCCGCGGGTTCGGCCCGGACGACCTCGCGGGCACGGGCATCGTCCTCGTCGGCCTCGCCGCCTACGGCCACACCGGACCGTGGCGCGGCAGGCGGGGGTTCGACAGCCTCGTCCAGATGTCGTGCGGCATCGCCGCGGACGGTGCCGCGGACGGTGGCGGCGAGCCCACCCCGCTGCCCGCGCAGGCACTGGACCACGGCACCGGCTGGCTCGCCGCGTTCGGCATCATCACCGCGCTGCGCCGCCGCGCCCGCGAGGGCGGCGCCTGGCACGTCCGGCTCTCGCTCGCCCGGACCGCGGAGTGGCTGCACGACCTCGGCCGCGACACCGCGCCGGCCACCCCGTTCGACGTGACCCCGTTGCTGGCCGAGGCGGACGGCGACTACGGCCGCGTCACCCACCTCCGCGTGCCGGGCGCCCCACCCGGGCTCGCCGGCGCGCACCGACCCGGCCGCGACCCGGCCACCTGGTGGTGACACCCGTGCCCGTGACCCTCGCCCACGTCAGCGACCTGCACCTCGGTCAGGACCGTGACGACAACGGCATCCGCGCGCTGCGCCGGACCGAGCGGGTCCTCGGCTACCTCGACGCGCTGCCCGGTGAGGTCGACGCCATCCTGGTCACCGGCGACATCGCCGACCACGGCGTGCCGGAGGAGTACCGCGTGGCGAAGGAGCTCCTCGCCACCGCGCGGTTCCCGGTGCTCACCTGCCCCGGCAACCACGACGAGCGCGTCGCCTACCGGCAGAGCTTCCTCGGCACGGCCGACGACGGCGGCGCGGCCGTCAACCAGGTCTTCCACCTGCCCGGCGCCACGGTCGCCATGTGCGACTCCACGATCCCGGGCCGCGACTACGGCATCCTCGACGACAGCACGCTCGGCCGGCTGGACAAGGTGCTCTCCGACGCGCCCCAGGACGAGCCGGCGCTCGTGTGCTTCCACCACCGCCGGTGGACCTGCACACCCCGCTCGTGGACGAGATCCGTCAGCAGGGCGAGGCGAACCTCGCGGAGATCGTCGAGCGCCACCCGCACGTCGCCGCTGTCCTCTGTGGACACGCGCACATCGCGGCCGCGACGACGTTCGCCGGCGGCCGTTGCTCGTCGCGCCCGGCGTGGTGTCGACGGGCGTGCGGCCCTTCGAGAGCAGCACACCCCTCGACTACCGGCTACCGCCGGCCATCGCGTTCCACCTGCTCGACGGCAACGGCCGGCTCACCACTCACTTCCGGAGCTTGTAGGCCCGGATCACCGTCTGCTTCACCGTGTTGCCGTCCCGGTCCGAGGCCGACGCCCGCAGCGACACCGACTCCGCGCCGGCCGGGTGGTTCAGCGCCGCCACCAGGTTCAGCAGCACCGGCACCCGCTGCCACGACTTGCCCTCGTCGTAGGACACCTCGACGGTCAGGTGCCGCGGCCGCTGGTGGGCACCGGTCTCGTCCTGCATCGACAGCGGCACGAGGAACGGCCGGCCGGCCTTCGCGCTGTTCGCGTCGTCGAGCACCGGCGCGTACCGGATCGTGTTCAGCTCCACCGCGGCCGGCTCCTCATCGTCCACATGGGACGACGAGAACGTCCACTCGGCACTCACCGCGGTGGTCACGTCGAAGTCCGCGGTACGCACGGCCTCCGTCGTGAGCCGGTAGTCAGCGGACTCGGGCGGCAGGCCCTCGAAGTAGCCGTACCCCGGATCCACCGACTCGCCGACCAACTCGTCGCCCAGGTACAGCTTGGTCGACCCGGACTCCACCACCGAGTAGCCGGCGTTGTCGGCTGAGTCGGTGAACAGCGGCACCGACACGCCGATGTCGTCGCCGTACCGGTAGGTCCACGGGAAGTCCGGCTCCGGGAGCCCCGGGCCGAACACCGAGCGGTTGAACCGCTCCTGGTACGTGCGGCCCGGACGGTAGGAGCGCATCGGCGAGTCGAGCTGCGCGATGTTCTCGCCCGCCGCGTTGTTCTGGGACAGGCTCCACAGCCACCGGATGCCCTCGGTCGTGACGTACTCGGTCCGCTCGCCGGGCAGCGCCACGTCGAACCCGGCGCCGAACACGAACCCGCCACCGGACTCGGGGAACGGGAACGCGTACATGGCCCCGGTGTGGCCCTCGAGTCCCGGACCGAGCTCCGCCGTCACGGTCGCGAGCTCGCCCGGGTCGACCACCTTGGTGAACCCGGTCGGGTACTCGCCCTCCGGGTACCAGGCGAGGCCGTAGAACGCCGCGTCCGAGCCCAGCCACTGCGAGTTGACCGCGCCGGTCAGCGTGGTGTCGGGCAGTGCCTCGCCGAGCTGCGCGGTGGACAGGACATTCAGGTCGTCGGTGACGAACCCGCTGCCGAAGGAGAACTGCTCGGTCTCCACCGAGTACCCGACGTCGGCGAGCGCCAGCTGTGCATCCGCGGGCGGCGTGATGCTCACCGGCTTCGTGATGGCCGGATCCACGTCGACCGTCACGTCGCGGTCGACCGCGAGACCCGGCTGCGCGACCACGTTGTAGTGCGTCGCCCCTGCGGTGTAGACGAGATGGTCCGCCACGTACTTGCCCTTGGGCAGCCGGACCTCCACCGAGCCGTCGGCGTCGTAGGGAAACGCGAACGTGTTGTTGTCCAGGCCCACCAGCAGCGAGCTGTAGTCCGCGGTCGGCGCACCGTTCTCGTCGACGTAGTTCAGCGTGACGTCGTAGCTCTCGACCTCGCGGACGATCGCCACCGGCGTGCGGGTCGAGGACTCGCCCGCCGTCGCCGCGACCGCGCCGGAGTAGGCGCCGTCCACGGTGCCGAGCGCCGTGTCGCCGGTGACCGTCACCTGCGCCTCGCCGCCGGCCGGCACGGTGATCTCGGTGGCGCTCAACGAGAACACGTCCGTCGCCGCGCCGTCCGGGCCGGTCGCGTCGAGCGACAGGGCGAGCGTGACGTCGGTGTCGCCGAGGTTGCGGTAGGTCACCGGCTTGCTCACCGGCTCGTCGTCGTCGTGCGGCCAGGCCACGGTGCCGAGGCTCACGCTGGTCGGGTCGGAGACGACCGTCGCCTCGAGCGCGGTGGGCACGTCGACCCGGCCGGAACCCTGCTCGAACGCGGTGAGGCCCTCGTGCGGGGCGGCCGAGCCGGACAGCACCGCCTTGAGCTGCGCGCCCGTCCACTCCGGGTGCTGCTGCGCGATCAGCGCCGCGGCGCCCGCCACGTGCGGGGTGGCCATCGAGGTGCCCGACAGCGCGGTGTAGCCGTCGACCACCGGCTCGCCGATCGTGCCGGCGGAGTGCAGCGCGGCCACGATGTCCACGCCGGGTGCGGTGATGTCCGGCTTGATGCCGCCGTCGCCGATGCGCGGGCCACGGCTGGAGAAGTCGGCGAGCTCGTCCTCGCGATCGACCGCGCCGACGGTGAGCGCGGCGTCCGCGCTGCCCGGCGAGGCGACCGTGCCCTCGCCGGGGCCGGAGTTGCCGGCCGCGATCACGAACAGCGTGCCGTACTGGTCGGACAGCGTGTTGACCGCTTCCTCGAGCGGGTCGAGCTCCGCGGAGTCACCGCCGCCGAGGCTCAGGTTCGCGACGTCGGCGCCCTGCTCGGCCGCCCACTGCATGCCGGCGATGATGCCGGACTCGAAGCCGGACCCGTTGTCGTCGAGGACCTTTCCGTCGAGGATCGACGCGCCCCAGGCCACCCCGCGGTACTTGCCGTCGGACTTGGCGCCGGTGCCGGCGACGATCGAGGCCACGTGCGTGCCGTGGCCGAAGTTGTCGACGTTGTCCGGTGCCTCGCTGAAGTTCTGCTCGGCGACCTCGCGGTCGGCGAGGTCCGGATGGGTCTGGTCGACGCCGGTGTCGAGCACCGCGACCTTGACGCCCTCGCCGGTGAACCCGGCCTCCCAGGCGGCCGGCGACCCGATCTGCGGCACGCTGTGGTCCAAAGTGGACTCGCGCTTGCCGTCGAGCCGGATCGTGGCCACGCCGCCGGCCGTCGTGCGGGTGGCGGCGCCGTCGGTCAGCGCCTCCCATGTGGTGCCGGACTTGTCGGCCGCGATCGCGAACCCGTTGACGCTGGGGAGATCCCGCGTCACGGCCGCGTCGGCGACCCGCGGTGCGGCCCGGCCGGCGGGATGGGTGACGATCAGCGGCGTCGTGGCGCGCCGCGCGTCGTCGTAGCCGAACTCGATGAGTGTGGTGATGTCGAACAACCTGCGGTCGAGCTTGCCCGTCGCGACGAGCTTGCGCGCGTCGGCCGGGATGACGTACACGTGGTCGTTCACCCGGAAGGTGGAGAACACCATCCCGTCGCGGCCATCGCCCGGCCGCACCGATCTCGCCACACCGTTCCGCACGGCCACCTGGTCGCCCGTGATGAGCGTGACCGCGGTCCCCGCCGTTCCCCTGTCCGCCGCCGCGGCTCCGGGTGGGGCGGCGCTCGCCGCCTGGGTGGTGCTGAGCACCAGACCCAGTACGGCTAGGCCGATCCCGATCTTTCCGCCTGTACGCACCTGACACCTCCGGTGGGTGGTGACCGGTGGGCGGCAGCTCAGCTATACATGCCGCGTATAGCTGAGCCTGCAGATCCCTCCCTGTGGAGATCGCCCCGACGCCCCCAGTCCTCCATGGCGAAGAAACGTAGCCATCATCCTATTGGGTGACAATAGTCCGAATGAGCGGTGGTGACGGCAAGTCACTCACCCATGACCACGCTCCGTGAGTTCTTGCCCGGCCTCGAAATTGTCGGTGGGCCGGTCTAGCGTTGCGCCCCGCCAAGGCCGGCACAGGGGTCCGTCCGGTCGAGTGAACGTTGAGCAGTGGAGGAGACATGGTTACCAGGAGTGCGGCGTGGCCCGAGGGGACGCCATGCTGGGTGGATCTCGCCGTGGCCGACGTCGACAAGGCGATCGAGTTCTACACGGGGCTGTTCGGTTGGGACGTCGAGAAGGGCGACCAGGAGTCGGGCTTCTACTCGATGTGTGGTGTCGGCGGCAAGACCGTGGCCGGCATCGGGGCCAAGCAGAGTCCGGAACAGCCGACGGTGTGGACCACGTTCCTGGCGGCGTCGGACGTGGACAAGACGGCCGGCAAGGTCACCGAGGCGGGCGGCCAGGTGCTGATGGAGCCGTTCGACGTGATGGACTCGGGCCGCATGGCCATGGCCGTCGACCCGACCGGCGCGGCGTTCGGCGTGTGGCAGGCGAACAAGCACATCGGCGCGGAGCTCGCGAACGAGCCGTCGTCGCTCGTGTGGAACGAGCAGATGAGCCGCGACCTCGACGGTGCCACGGCCTTCTACGCGGAGGTGTTCGGCTACACCTACGACGCCGAGTCGGCTGCCGGCAGCCCGTACGCGATGCTCAAGGTCGACGGTGCGGTCGCGGGTGGGCTGGGCACGCTCGGCCCGGACACGCCCACCGCGATGCCCGCGCACTGGCGCGTCTACTTCTCGGTGGCGAACACGGACGCGGCGGCGGAGAAGGTGACGGCGCTGGGCGGTCGGGTGATCTCCCCGCCGGCCGACACCCCGTACGGCCGCCAGTCCGTCGTGAGCGACGACCAGGACGCGATGTTCGTGCTGATCCAGGGCAGCTGACCGGTTAGATACCGACGCCTCAGGGCCGTTCGCGACAGGCGCGAACGGCCCTGAGGCGTTTCACTGCGCGGTGTCGCATCGGCCGAACGGGCGTACCGGACCACTCCGGGTCGGCAAACCGTTGACTTCGGGTAGCAACTGGGCAACTCTTGACCCAATCGATGCAAAAGTCGAACTAGACCCTGCAAATTTAGCTCACATCGAAGTTGGTTCGGTGACTGCGTCGCCCTGCCATGCATGCGTCCCTCAACGGAGAGGTCCGGTCATGCCGCGATCCGCCCTGCGCTCCCGAGCCCCACCGCGACCCGTCGCGCCCGGATCCCGCAGCTCCGCCGACAGCTCGCCGCCACGCGCGAGCCAGCCGCCCCGCCAGCCGTGGGGCATCGCCACACCAGTCCTCACAGATGAGAGCGACGCAATGAGAGCGAAGCGTTTCGTGTCGTGGCTGACGGCCACGACGCTCGTGACCGGCCTGCTCGTCGCGGTCGGCCCGGCCACCGCCTCGGCCGCGCCGGACCCCGCCGACCTGGCGCACGGCAAGCCCGTCTCGGTGAGCAGCGCGGGCGGGCAGCGGCCGGCCGGCAACGTCACCGACGGCGACCAGGACACCTACTGGCAGAGCGCGCCCGGCGCCGAGCAGCAGGTCACCGTCGACCTGGGCGCGAAGGCCCGGCTCGGCAGGGCGGTGCTGAAGGTCCCCGCCAAGTGGGCGGCCAGGACCCAGGTGCTGACCGTCCAGACCAGCGCCGACGGCTCGGCCTTCACCACCGCGGCCGGCGCGCTCGCGCGCACCTTCGCCCCCGACGCCGGCAACGCCGTGACGATCCCGCTCGGTGCGGTCGAGGGCCGCTACGTGCGGGTGGGCTTCGTCAACGGCGGCGAGCAGACCACCGCCCAGCTCGCCGAGCTGCAGGTGTTCGCGGCCGACGTGTCCACCAACGACCTGACCGACGGCCACAGCGTGTCGGCGAGCAGCTCGCTCGGCGAGTACCCGGTGGGCAACGTCAACGACGGCAACCAGGCCACCTACTGGGAGAGCGACAACAACGCCTTCCCGCAGTGGGTCCAGGTCGACCTCGGCGCGTCGGTCGCCGCCAACCGGGTCGTCGTCACGCTGCCGTCCAGCTGGCCCGCCAGGACCCAGACCCTCACCCTGCGGCGCAGCACCGACGGCCAGAACTTCACCGACCTCGTCGCCAACACCGGGTACCAGTTCAACCCGTCGAGCGGCAACGCGGTGACCATCGACTTCGGCGACACCACCACCCGGTACCTGCGGCTGCACATCACCGCGAACACCGGCTGGCCCGCCGCGCAGGTGTCCGAGATCGAGGTCTACGGCCCGACCGGGGGCGACACCTCGCCGCCGAGCGCGCCGGGCAACCTCACCTTCACCGAGCCGCAGACCGGCCAGATCCGGCTGGCCTGGACCGCGAGCACCGACAACGTCGGCGTGACCGGCTACAACGTCTACGTCAACGACGTCCTGCGGACCGGCGTCGCCGGGAACGTGCTGACCTACACCGACGCCCAGCCCGCCGCCGCGACCGTCACCTACGCCGTGCGGGCGCGGGACGCGGCCGGCAACGAGTCGCCGGACAGCAACCAGGTGACCCGGTTCGGCACCTCGGCCGGCACCAACCTCGCGGTGGGCAAGCCGATCACCGCGTCCGGGTTCGTGCACACGTTCGTCGCCACCAACGCCAACGACGACGACGTGACGACCTACTGGGAGGGCAACGGCGGCGGGTACCCCAACACGCTCACCGTGAGCCTCGGGTCCAACGCCGCCATCAGCTCCGTCGTCGTGAAGCTGAACCCGGACCCCGCCTGGGGCCCGCGCACCCAGACCTTCCAGGTGCTCGGCCGCGACCAGGACGCCGGCGGCTTCACCAGCATCGTCTCCTCGGCGCAGTACGCCTTCGACCCCGCGTCGGGCAACCAGGTGACGATCCCGGTGAGCGCGACGGCCGCCGACGTCCGGCTCCAGTTCACCGCGAACACCGGCGCCCCGGCCGGCCAGGTGGCCGAGCTCCAGGTCATCGGCGAGCCGGCGCCCAACCCGGACCTGTCGATCTCCGCGCTCACCTGGTCGCCGCAGTCACCGTCGGAGAGCAACCCGATCACCCTGTCGGCGACCGTCCGCAACACCGGTGACCGCCAGTCCGGCGCGACCTCGGTGAACTTCTACCTCGGCAGCACGTCGGTGGGCACTGGCCAGGTCGGCGCGCTCGCCGCGGGTGCGACCGCGACCGTCACCGCCGACATCGGGGCCAGGGACGCGGGCAGCTACTCGGCCAACGCCAAGGTGGACGAGGAGGACGACGTCGTCGAGAAGAACGAGACCGACAACGCCTTCACCAACCCGACGCCGCTCGTGGTCACCGCGGTGCCGACGTCCGACCTGGTCGCCTCGCCGGTCAGCTGGACGCCGACCAACCCGCAGAACGGCGCCACGGTCACCTTCTCGGTGGCGGTCCGCAACCAGGGCACGATCGCGTCGGCGAGCGGCGCGCACGGCATCACCCTGACGGTCACCAACGCCACGACCGGCGCGGTGGTCCGGACGCTGACCGGCTCGACCAGCGGCACGATCGCCGCGGGTGCCACGACCAGCCCGGTGAACCTCGGCACGTGGCCGGCCGCCAACGGCCGGTACACGGTCCGGGTGGTGCTGGCCACCGACGCCAACGAGCTGCCGGCCAAGCAGGGCAACAACACCAGCACGCACAACCTGTTCGTCGGCCGCGGCGCGAACATGCCCTACGACATGTACGAGGCCGAGGACGGCGTGACCGGCGGCGGCGCGTCCGCCATCGGTCCGAACAGGACGATCGGCGACCTCGCGGGCGAGGCGTCCGGCCGGCGCGCGGTGACGTTGAACAGCAACGGTTCCTATGTCGAGTGGACCACCAAGGCTCCCACCAACACGCTCGTGACCCGGTTCTCCATCCCGGACTCGGCCGGCGGTGGCGGCACCAGCTCGACGCTGAACGTCTACGTCGACGGCGTCTTCCACAAGGCGATCAACCTGACGTCGAAGTACGCCTGGCTCTACGGCGCCGAGGCCCAACCGGGCAACTCGCCGGGCGCCGGCGGGCCGCGGCACATCTACGACGAGGCCAACGTCATGCTGAACTCGTCGATCCCGCAAGGCAGCAAGATCCGGCTGCAGAAGGACGCCGCCAACAGCGGCACCTTCGCGGTCGACTTCGTCAGCCTCGAGCAGGTGGCGCCGATCGCGAACCCGGACCCCGCGCGGTACACCACGCCGACCGGCACCACCCAGCAGAACGTGCAGGACGCGCTGGACCGGGTGCGGATGGACACCACCGGCAACCTGGTCGGTGTCTACCTGCCGCCGGGTGACTACCAGACGGCCAACAAGTTCCAGGTGTACGGCAAGGCGGTGCGCGTGGTCGGCGCCGGACCGTGGTACACGAAGTTCTTCGCACCGTCCACACAGGAGAACTCGGATGTCGGGTTCCGGGCTGAGTCCTCGGCGAACGGGTCGCTGTTCTCCGGGTTCGCCTACCTCGGCAACTACACGTCCCGGATCGACGGGCCGGGCAAGGTGTTCGACTTCAACGGCACCGCCAACACGACGATCGAGAACATCTGGGTCGAGCACATGGTGTGCCTCTACTGGGGCGCGAACACCGACAACATGACCATCAGGAACAACCGGATCCGCGACATGTTCGCCGACGGCATCAACATGACCAACGGCAGCTCCGGCAACCTGGTGTCCAACAACGAGTCCCGCGCGACGGGTGACGACAGCTTCGCGCTGTTCAACGCCCAGGACGGCGGCGGCGGAGAGGTCACCGGCAACACGTTCGAGAACCTGACGGCCACCCTCACGTGGCGGGCCGCGGGCGTCGCGGTGTACGGCGGCTACGACAACGTGTTCCGCAACATCTACGTGGCGGACACGCTGGTGTACTCCGGCATCACGATCAGCTCGCTGGACTTCGGCATCCCGATGAACGGGTTCGGCGCGTCGCCGCCGACCAGGTTCGAGAACATCTCGATCGTCCGCGCCGGCGGGCACTTCTGGGGCGCGCAGACGTTCCCGGGGATCTGGGTGTTCTCGGCATCGAAGATCTTCCAGGGCATCCGGGTGTCCGATGTGGACATCGTGGACCCGACCTACAGCGGCATCATGTTCCAGACGAACTATGTCGGCGGGCAGCCGCAGTTCCCGGTCGCGGACACCGTGTTCACGAACGTCTCGATCAGCGGTGCCCGCAAGAGCGGGGACGCGTACGACGCGAAGTCGGGGTTCGGCATCTGGGTGAACGAGCTGCCGGAGCCGGGCCAGGGTCCGGCGCGCGGGTCGGTCACGTTCAACAACCTGACGTTGAGCGACAACGCGCAGGACATCAAGAACACGACGACCACGTTCACGATCAACCGGAACTAGTGTTCCGGCGGGGACACTAGCTCGAAAGGGGTGAACGCGGTGCCGCCGGCCTGCTCCGGCGGCACCGCCTTTTTGTCGGTGGGCTGTCGTAGCGTCTCCGGCATGTCGACGAACAAGGTCACCTCAGCTGACGGCACCCTCATCGCCTACGACCTGTTGGGCTCCGGCTCACCGGTCGTCGTGGTCGGTGGGGCCACGTGCGACCGGGCCAAGATGTCCGGCATCTCTTCGGAGCTCGCGCGGCACTACGCCGTGGTCAACTACGACAGACGTGGCCGGGGGGACAGCGGCGACACCGCGCCGTACGCGGTCGAGCGCGAGGTCGAGGACCTCGCGGCGCTCATCGCGGACGTGGGTGGCTCGGCCGCGTTGTACGGCCACTCGTCGGGCGCCGGCTTGGTGCTGCACGCGCTGGCGGCCGGCTTACCCGTCACCCGTGCCGTGCTGCACGAGCCCCCGTACAGCGCCGACGCGATGGCGGCGGGGTCTCGCGAGTACGCCGCGTCGCTGGCCTCGCTGCTCGACGCCGGCCGCCGGGACGACGCGCTTGCGTTGTTCTTCAGCATCACCGGGCTGCCCACCGAGATGGTGTCCGCGTGGCGTGCGGAGCCGTGGTGGGCGGGCACCGCCGCCTTGGCTCCCACGCTGGCCTACGACTCGGCGGTCATGGGCGACGCGGCGGGCGGCACGGTGCCGTTCGAGTCGGCCCGTGCGGCCGTCGCGCCGTCGCTGGTGCTGGTCGGCGGTGCGTCGCCGGCCTGGATGACCGACACGGACCGAGCCCTCGCGGAGGCCATGCCGGCGGGGTCCTTGCGGGTGCTGGAAGGGGAGGAGCATGTGGTGGAGCCGTCGGTGCTGGTCCCGGTGCTGGTCGAGTTCTTAGCCGAGCTCGATGCCCGTTAGCCCGGCGCAGGCGGCGAGCAGGCCGTCTTGCACGCGGGGGTCGTCGGTCGCGGGGTGCGCCTGCCGTGGTCGCCGGTGGTAGAAGTAGCCGCCGGTGGTCGTGGCCGCCCGGTCGTCGCTCGTGGCGAGCCAGGTCTGGGTCGCGCTGCCCTGCGCCAGGTCGTCGGGTGCGCCGCGGCCACCCATCCTCGTCGGGACCCAGCCGGGGTCGACGGCGTTGGACCGGACCGACGGCCGGCGCCGCGCGACCGCGACCGCGAGCACGGCGTCGAACAGCTTGGAGTCCGCGTAGGCCTGCGAGCCGTTCCAGCGCTTGCGTTCCCACTGAAGGTCGTCGAGGTCCGGGTCGCCCCCGCGGTGCATGCCCGAGCTCAGGTACACGAGACGTGACGGCGCCGGGATCAGCGCGGTGAGGAGGTAGGGAGCGAGCACGTTGATGGCGAACACGTGCGCCAGCCCGTCCACGGTCCCGATGCGCCGGCGCTCCTGGTAGCCGACCGCGGCGTTGTGGATCACCGCGTCGAACGGGCCTGCCGCGATCGCCTGCTCGGCGACCTTGCGGGTCTCGTCGATGCTGGCCAGGTCGCCGACCAACACGTCGGCGGCCCCAGGCGCCGCCGCGCGCGTGTCGCGGGCGCGGTCGTCGTTGCGGGCGTGCAGCACCACGTCGTGGCCTTCGCCGATCAGGTGCTGGCCGGCCATGAGCCCGAGCCCGTCGGCCGAGCCGGTGATCAGGATGCGGGACATCTCAGCTCCTCCTGGGGTACGCCTCCACGATGCCCGCCCGCCGCTATATTTGCTACATGACCGACGGTGGCCGGCGCGGCAACGCGAGGGACCGGCTGCTGCTGGCGGCCGGAGAGCTCCTGCACGAGTCCGCGGACGGCCGGGTGTCGACCCGTGCCATCACCGAGCGGGCGGGCGTGCAGGCGCCGACGCTGTACCACCACTTCGGCAGCAAGCAGGGCCTGCTGGACGCGGTGGCGAACTACGGCTTCACCCAGTACCTGCAGGAAGCCGCGACCGGCCCGACCGGCCCGACCGACCCGGTGGCATCCATCCGCGCCGGCTGGGACCACCATGTCCACTTCGGACTGGAGCATCCGGGTTTCTACATCCTGGTGTACGGCCGGATCGAGCCCGGTGTGCCGTGCACGCTGTCCGCCACCGCCGAGCGCAGGCTGTTGGACCTGCTGTCCGAGGTGGACACCCGGCTGCGGGTGCCCGCCAAGGAGGCCGCGCGGGAGATGGTCGCCGCGAACGTGGGCATCACGCTGAGCCTCATCGCCCAGCCCGAACCGGACCTCGCCGCGTCGGACCGCCTCCGCGACACGGTCATCGACGCGCTGATCGCACCGGAGCGGGCCGCGGGGGAGGTCCGGTCGCTCGCGACCGCCTTGTTGGCCGCGATGAACGGGGACGGCCCTCTCACCGCGGCCGAGGCATCGCTCCTGCGCGAGTGGCTGACCCGCCTCGCGACCCAGCCCCGATAACGCAACGACCGACAAAGCGCTGCCCCACGAGTCCAACGCTCAGGACCCGCGAGTCCAACGCCCGGGACCCGCGAGTCCAACGCCCGGGACCCGGCACTGCGTTAGCTGGCCACCTCGTCCAGGCGGTGCAGCAGCCGCTGGTCGACGTTGTCGCCGGGGGCGAAGGGGGACTCCGGCCACTCCTCGGGCTCGCGCTCGTCGAGGAGGTCGGTGGCCTCGAGGACCCAGGTCGTCGCGCCCGCCGAGGCCAGGCCAGGGGTGTCGGCCAGCGCCTCGATGCCGCCGGCCTGCTGGATCTGCTGCAGCGCCCCGCTGAGGTCGGCGACGTCGATCGCGTCCTCGGCGTCCGGGTCATCGCTCTCGGGCTCGCCGTCCCACGCGTCGTGGTAGGCCTCCTTGCCGGCCTGGATCACGGCCAGCTCGTCGGTCACCACGAAGTCGACCCGGTGCAGCACGGTCAGCTTGGCCGCGGGCTCGTCGGACTCCTCGACGTCCTCCTCGCCATCGCCCTCAGCGTCGAGATCACCGTCGAGGTCGACGTCCGTGAGGTCCTCGTCCTCGTAGTAGAGGCCGTCGTCGTAGGAGTAGTCGTCCTCCTCGTCGAGGCCGAGCGGCGGGACGGTGCCGGTGAGCTCGAACTGCGTGTCCGCGTAGGTGGTGGCGGCCGCCTCCAGGTGCTCGCCGACCTCGGCGATCGCCTCGGCGTCGGCGTCCGTGCCGGTCATCTCCAGCAGCGCCGCGCTGTGCTGGCGGGTCGCCTCGACCAGGTTCGCCGCCGCGGTCCGGAACGACTCGCGGGCCTCATCGGTCCACTGCGTGTCGTCCTCGTCCAGCTCACTCATTCGTGCCCATCCCTCACCGCGGCCCCGCGCGGGCCGCACCGCGCGGACGCTACCCGAGCACCCTCACCACACCACGGCGAGGATGGCGACGAGCGGCGGCACCGCCTGCGCTATTGAGCCGACGACCCCCGCCCCGCGCGGCCTGCTCAGCGCCATCCGGTCGGACGCGAACAGCGCCACTCCGGCGAGGGCCATGAACGCGCACGTGTACAGCACCAGCGCGCGGCCGACCGCGACCTCGCCGGACCACCACAGGACCACGCCGGCGATCGCGCCCGAGCCCAGGAACAGGTTGTAGAACCCCACGTTGAACGCCCACAGCCGCACCGCCGGCACGTCGGCCGACGGGATCCGGAAGATGCCCCGGTGAATGCCCGGCCGGCCGAACACCAGCACCTCCCACCCGAACACCAGCACGTGCACGAACGCGCCGACCAGCGCGAACACCTGCGCGACGGCGGTCATCACGCCACCTCCACCCCGTGCCCCGCGGCCACCTCCACGGCCGGCCCGCCCCGGTCCAGGTCGGCGAAGAACTCGCCCATCCCGCCCGTGCTCACCACCAGGAACCGGGCCGACGGGGTGAGCACGGTGAACGTGTTCACCGTCCGCGGCGGGATCGCGATCGACGCGCCCGGCCCGGGGTCGTAGCCCTGGTCGCCGGCCTGCACGAGGAGCCTGCCGTGCAGCACGTAGAACGCCTTGCCCCACGGCTCGCGGTGCGGCGGGACGGCCGGCCCGCGCGGCGCGTCGACCTCGAACAGCTCGTAGCCGCCGCCCGTGTGCCGCGCGCCGACCTTCACGGTGATCGTCGCGTCCGGCGAGACGAGCTCGTCGCCATCGCCGGGCGCGCAGTGGTGGACCTGTTGTGCCGTCATGCCTCGACGGTAGGAACGCGGGGGCGCGGGTCGATCCCAGGAATCTGGGATGTTCACCGGCCGCCTGACCAGGTCATACTGGCCACATGCTGGAGAGCCGGGCGCGTCGCGTGCGGCAGGGGTCGCGGCGCTGGCCGCCGCAGGGGCCGGTGTCGCCGAGCTGCACGCCGCCGCCATCGGGCTGGTCGGCCGCGAGGTGGGCACCGAGCTCACCTGCTGGGCGATGATCGACCCCGAGACGCTGACGATCGGCTCGATGACCAGCGGCGAGGCGCGCATCCCGGGGCGGTACGAGCCGCTGCTGGCCGAGGCCGAGTACACCGGCACCGAGCCGCACCGGTTCGCCGAGCTCGCCCGGCGGGGTGCGCCGGTGGCGCGGCTGTCGGACCTGTCCCGCGCGGAGATCGCGCGCAGCAGCCGGCTCAACGAGATCTGGCGGCCACTGGGCCTCGAGCACGAGCTGCGGGTGCTGTTCACCGTCGACTGCGAGTGCTGGGGTGCGGGCGGCATGGTTCGCGCCGGCCGGGACTTCACCGAGCGCGAGGTCGAGTTCCTGGGCGCGGTCGCGCCCGCGGTCGCCGCGGCCACCCGGTTGGCGGTCCGGGCGGAGGCGCACGGCGCGGGCGCGGCGGGCGGCCCGGCGATCGTCCTGGCCGGCCCGCACGGCGAGACCAGGGCGCTGACCCCGGCCGCCCAGGTCTGGCAGGACCGCCTGGAGGACGTGGCCCCGGGCCGGTTCGGCGTGATGGTGCGGGCCGCGGTCGTCGGTGCCCGGCCGACCGGCACCTTCCACGCGCGGATCCGCGACGCCCGCGGCGGCTGGCTGCTGCTGCGCGCGAGCCGGCTGATCGGCGCCGACACGGAGACGGCAGTGACGTTCGAGGCCGCGACGGGGCGACCAGCTCCGCGGCCTGCTGCTCCGGGCCTACGGCCTGACGGCCCGCGAGCGCGAGGTGTGCGACGAGGTCATCGCGGGCCACTCGACCGGGGGCATCGCGGCGCGGTTGCACATCTCGGCGAACACCGTGCAGGACCACCTGAAGTCGGTGTTCGCGAAGGTGGGTGTGCGCAGCCGGGGTGAGTTGGTAGCACGGTTGCGCTGAGCGGTAGCACCGTGAGACCGGACCGCGTGATGCGTTCGTGACTTTCCCGAAGCCGGTGTCGGTTGGCGGTCGACCCGGGGATCTGTCCGGCCGTTCGTCACGCGGTGTCACCACGAGCCGGGCGGCTCAGCGGGCACTTGATACGCCGAACGAGTGACCTCCCCGGAATATCCATCTGAGACAGTTCCAGTCGGTCAGGTAGTTTGTCCAACCACACAATAAATCCGATCGGCCGCGCAATTGTCCGTTGTGGATGCTCGACCGTGCGGCGGCTACCGGATCGGACGTGAACGCGGCCGGACGGTCGACACAGGTATGCGCCCGCTCACCCCGGTCCACCCGGGGCCGCGGCACCCGGCCGGCTCCGTGTGGCCGTCCCGGAACGGGCTTTCCCCAGCACGGATGCGGAAGACGGCGGCGCCGGCAGGCGGGCCCGGCGCGGCGCGGCGACCGTCGTGCACGAGGCGCCTGCACGTGCAAGCGGCCATTTGGCCGGGAAAGCCGTTACAGGTTACGGAGTTCAGGCATCAATCGTTATCTGGGGCCATTCCACAATATGCGATTGGGACGTAATCTCATATCCAGTAACACCTTCGACACACCGCACCGAAGTCGAACTCCCCTATTTCCTTGTTGTTTCCCTGACCGTACCCGACCCGTAGAAACCCCCGCACCACTCCTCGCCGAGAGTTGCAGGACCCCGGCGGCGCCCCCTGCGTCCCCTCCAGCACCGCGGATCAGGTCGTCGTCCTTGGCGCGCCGAATTGGCACGCGTCCCTGCGCCGATCAGCGGGGCTTTTTCGACTAATCGCAGCTGGAGGCCCGGCATGAGGCCGAACCACGTCCTCGGGCGGAGCTCGCCGCCCTACCGAGTCCTTGTTCCGGTCCGGCCGTCAGGCAGCGGCCTGCACCGCGCAGCACACCGCCCGGTGGCCGAGGCACCAGTGGACGGCGCCCGGCTGGCGCTGTCCATCGGCGTATTGGTCGCGGTCCCATTGTTGGCACTCAACTTGCGTCCCGCCGTGACGAGCGTTGGCGCCATGCTCACCGATATCCGCACGGGCACCGGAATGTCTGGCGTCCTCGCTTCCGCCGTCGTCGCCGCGCCGGTCTGGTGCTTCGCGGTCGGCGGGGCGCTGGCGTGGACGATGCGGTCGCGGCTGGGCACCTCCCGCACCGTGTCCCTCGCGCTGGTCGTATTGGCCGCCACGCTGGCCGCACGGGTCATGGCGGGGCCTTATCTCCTTCTCGCCGGAACGGTCGTCGCGTGCCTCGCGATCGCCGTGCTCGGCACGTTGTTGCCGGTGATCACCCACTCGGCGCCCGCCCGCGCCTGGGCGATGCTCACCGGCTGTTACATCGCGGCGATGGGTGGCGGGAGCGGGATCGGCGCTCTCGTCACCCCGCAAGTCGCGGGGAAGAGCTCGTGGCAGCTCGGGGTGAGCGGATGGGCTCTCCTCGCTGCCGCGGGCTGGGCGGCCTGGCGGGTCGCCGCGCGACGGTTCACCGAACCCCCCGTGGCCGCCGCGAAGCATCCCGGCCCTGGCAGTCTCACCCCGGCCGGCACCGCGTGGTCCCTGACAGTCCACTTCGGACTGACCTCGGGTTTCACGTTCAGCATCATGGGTTGGCTGCCCAGCATCCTGCACGACCACGCGGAGGTCAGTGGGGCGACGGTGCAATGGCTGTTCACCGTCGCCATGGCGCTGGGTGTGCCGATCGCGCTGATGGTGCCGAAGTGGGCCCGCGCGACCAAGGCCCAGTCCGGGCTCGCCGTCGCGCTGGCCGCGCCCAACCTGGTGGCCGTCGCGGGGCTCCTCCTGGATCCCGCGTGGAACCCGTGGCTCTGGGCCGTCTGCCTCGGGTTGGGTATGCCCGCGGTCGGCCTGGCGCTGACCCTCATCTCGCTGCGCGCCGCGCCGGACGGAGACACCGCCGCGGCGCTGTCGTCGATGGTGCAGGGCCTCGGCTACGCCCTCGCCGGGGTGACGGCGCTGGGTGCGGGCCTGTTGCACAGCTCGACGAACAGCTGGGAGTGGCCGCTCATCGGCCTCCTCGCCGTCCTGTGTGGACAGATCATCACCGGCATGTACGCCGGTCTCCCGGTCACCATTCACGCCGGCCGTAAACAGCGACCGGCGCGGGCGTACGTGCCCGAACCACGGCAGCCGGAACCCCGCTTGCCGCAAGCCCGTCAGCCGGAGCCACCGATGCACGAACCGCGGATACCCGACCACGGACCGCCCCGCCGCCTGCCCGAGCAGCTGGAGCTCGGGTTGGCTCTGGAACAGCACCGCTCGCCGCAGCCGCGGGAGGACCGGCAGATTCACATCCCGTTCCCGAGAGAACCCAGCCCGTAGCGGTTCAACGGCGAACCGCTGTCGCAGGGGCTCCCGGCCACGCCATGGTCGGGAGCCTCGCCACACCCGGCTCGGCTAGTGTCGCGTGATCCTGTGCCTTTGCGTCCGCTGTGGATCAACGTGGTTCCTGGCAAGGCGTGTACTTGGGTTTTTCTCCAACGCGGCCAGGGGCCGCGTTGGCCGCAGCGGCGTCAAGGTTTCAGGGTCACGCGACACTAGGAGGCAGGCGGCACGAACCGGGCGAACAGGGCGACCAGCTGCGCCCACACGCCTGGCAGCAACAGGACGCCCGCCACCGTGAACACCGGCACCAGCAGCAGCTTCTCCACCCCGCCACCGGTACGGAACCGCAGCCAGCGCGGCGGGCGCAGCTCGTACCAGGTCTCGCCGGCGATCGGGACCGGCCACAGGAACGGGCAGCCGGACTTGGTTATCGCGTCACCGAGGCAGTGCACCACACAGCCCACCGCGACGGCGACGCCGACCCAACCGGTGGACGTGGTGAGCGCGTCGTCCAACCCGCCCAGGAACGCGGTGAAGCCGGCCGCGGTCGCGGCGACGACCAGGAGCCAGTCGCCGAGCACGTCGGCGGCGAGCAGCAGGCCGAACGCGATGATCCCGCCGACCGCCCACGCGCCGCCGAGCTCGGAGATCGAGGTCGCGACCCAGCCGAGCAGCACCGCGAACGCGACGGTGTGGGTCATGTGCCGGTGCGTGCCGTCGCAGTCCTCGTCGCGCGGGCCCTTGGTCAGCGCGTACAGCCCGCGCGAGCATATCCGCAGCAGGCGCGACAACAGCCCGGTGAGCGGCCCGAGGAACCGGGACGCGGTGGCGCCGGGATGGTCGAGGTCGGGCAGGAGTGCGTAGCCGGCCGCCGCCGTCGCGAACGGGATGACCTCGGGCAATGTGTGCAGCCCGACCATCGGGGCCACGGCGAGGCCGGCGCACCAGCCGGTCAGCGCGTGGCTGTGGCCCATCATTGGGCGGCCAGCACAAGGCAGGGCAGGGCGTCGGTCACGGTCTCCCCACGAGAGTCGGCAGCCAAGTGATCTTACGGAGCCACAAGGGTTTTCCGTGGGCGCCACGCGGTGGCAGGATCGGTCCGTGTCCACTCCGAGATCCCGCCGCCGGCGCATCGTCGCGCTCGCGGCCACCGTCGCGGCAGCGACGCTGCTGTCCGGTATGTCGGTCGCCTCGGCGGCCGGCACACTCCACCAGTCCGGCCGGTTGACGATCACGACCGTGTCGAACCCGAAACCCGAGTTCGTCAGCGGCGGCGACGCGCTCGTGCGGGTCACCGTGCCGGGTCACGACCGCGTGCGGATCACCCGCAACGGCAAGGACGTCACGTCGAGCTTCGTGCGGCAGTCGGACCGCTCGCTCGTCGGGCTCGTCACGGGGCTTCGCCCGGGCCGCAACACCGTCGAGGCCAAGGCCGGCGGCCGGCACGAGCACCTGCGGATCACCGACCACGACCGGCTCGGCCCGGTGTTCTCCGGCCCGCAGCAGCGTCCGTTCTTCTGTGAGACCACCGCGTTCGGCCTGGACCCGGCCGAGCAGCCGAAGTGCGACGCGCCGACGAAGGTGAGCTACCGGTACCGCACCACGGCCGGCCAGTTCGCGCCGCTCGCCGACCCGACGACGCGGCCCGCCGATCTGGCGACGGCCACCGTCGCGGGACGAACGGTGCCCTACGTCGTCCGCGTCGAGACCGGCGTGATCGACCGCGCGGTGTACGAGACCGCCGCGCTGACCGACGGCACCGACCCGTCGCCCACCGAGCCGGAGAGCGGCTGGAACGACCGGCTCGTCTACACCTTCGGCGGCGGCTGCAACGGCGGCTACCACCAGGGCTCGGGCACCGGCGGCGTGCTCAACGACCTGTTCCTGTCCCAGGGTTACGGCGTCGCGTCCTCGACGCTGAACGTGCTGGACAACAACTGCAGCACCATCATCTCCGCCGAGGCCGCGATGATGGTGAAGGAGCACTTCGCCGAGACCTACGGCCCCGTCCGGCACACCATCGGCTGGGGCGGGTCCGGCGGCGCGATCCAACAGTACGACATCGCCGACGCCTACCCGGGCATCCTCGACGGCATCATCCCGGGCATCTCCTACCCGGACCCGCTCACGACGATGAACCCGGTGACCGACTGCGGGCTGCTGAACGCGTTCTTCGCCGGCTCCGGCGCGTCGTTCACCGAGGCGCAGCGGGTCGCCGTGGCCGGGTACAACACCTACAGCCCCTGTGTCTCATGGGGACTGACGTTCCTCAACCGCAGCACGCCGACCGGCAGCTGCCCCGCGGCGATCCCGGTCGACGCGCGCTGGGACCCGGTGTCCAACCCGGACGGTGTGAAGTGCAGTGCCGCCGAGCAGTGGGTCAACCAGCTCGGCCGCAACGGGCGTGGCTTCGTGCGGGGCGCGCTGGACAACACCGGTGTCCAGTACGGACTGTCCGCGTTGGAGTCCGGGACGATCGACGCGGAGCAGTTCGTGGCGCTGAACGCCGGCGTCGGCGGCTACGACGAGACCGGCACGCGCACCCCGACCCGCACGGTCGCCGACCCGCGGGCGCTGGCCGCCGCGTACGCCGCCGACCTCGTCAACAGTGCCCGGCTCGGCCTGCGGACCACACCGATCATCGACCAGCGCACATACCTCGACCTGGTCGGACCGGTCGGCGACATCCACACCGCCGAGATGTCCTACCTCATGCGGGCGCGGCTCATCGAGGCCAACGGCACCGCCGCCAACCAGGTGATCATCGAGAACATGCCGACACCGGACCAGTCCGTCGCGTCGGCGGTCTACGAGCTGGACGCGATGGACCGCTGGCTCACGGCGATCGGCGCGGACGGCACGCACCGGGACCGGGCGGCGAAGGTCGTCGCCAACAAGCCCGAGGATCTCGGCGACGGCTGCTACCTGGCCTCCGGCGAGCGGATCCGCGAGCGGCTGACGTACCCGTCGGGCGGCCGGTGCGGTGCCTTGTACCCGATCGCGGCGAACCCGCGGCTGGTGTCCGGCGCGGACCTGTCGATGCGCGTGCTCAAGTGCCGGCTCCAGCCGGTCGACTGGCGTGACTACCCGGCGCGCTTCACCGCGGCGCAGAAGTCCCAGCTGCGCCAGACGTTCCCTGGTGGGGTGTGCGACTACTCGCGTCCGGGCGTCGGCCAGCGGCCGCCGCGCAACACGTGGGTCGTGTACTAGTGTCCGCCGCCGGGAGTCTGTTGCGTGAGTCGGTGAGTCCAGGTTTCTGTTGGCAAGGCGCCGGTTCGTCCTCGTACCGGGTTGTACTCGGGCGGATCGGCAACGCCGCCGGCAGGAAGCCGGGCCGGCGAATCGAGTGACGAACTTCCGGCGGGGGCTAGGTCCTCGAGACCTTCGGGATCCAGGGCTCCTCGCGTTCCTCGTCGGTCGGCCCACCCCACGGCAGCGGTGACGTCGCCGGTGGGGTGCGCAGGCCGTCGAGGTACAGGGTCAGGTAGCGCTGGCGTAGCGCGTGGGTGCGCCGGCCGTTCTCGACGTGGACGGCCGCGAGCTGCTCGAAGATCGGGCCGAGGTCCTCGTCGGTGACGTCCGGCCGCAGGACGCCCGCGGCGTGGGCACGCTCGACCAGCGCCGCGTTCAGCGTGTTCGCCCGCTCGGACGCCGCGAAGAGCTCGGGGGAGGGGGTGAACGTCCCGGCGAGCGCGACGGTGATCGAGTGGGTGTCGGCCTCGACGACGCGGCGCATGACGTTCTCGAAGGCCGCCCAGGGGTCGCCGGCCCCGTCCTGCAGCGCGTCGACCCCCTCCTGGACGAGCGCGGTGTAGATCTCGAGGCCGTCGGCGCACACCTTGCGCAGCAGGTCCTCCTTGGACGGGTAGCGGCGGTAGAGCGCGCTGATGCCGACCTCGGCCGCCTCGGCGACGGCCGCGATCGGCGCGGACGGGTCGGCGACGAATACCTTGCGGGCCGCCTCGGCGATGATCTTGTCGTTGCGCGCCGCCTGGGCCTTGCGGCCGCTCATGGGTGCCGGCACCGCTGCCTCCCTCGCGTCGTGGAACAGAGCGCTTTGTTCTGATATGAGTGTAGGGCGTGCGGCCACATCTCTCGGCCGCACGCCCCGGTGGTATCACTCAGTGCGCTTGCTTGGCCTTCTTCGGCAGCAGGAACCCGAGCGCGAACGTGACGACGGTCAGGCCGATCGCGATCACCGTGACCACCTTCGCCGCGTGGACGAACTCCGCGATGCCGGCGTGCAGCGGTGAGCCGACGGTGCTGAAGAAGACCGTGCCGAGCACCGCGATGCCGAGCGAGGCGCCGAGCTGCTCGACCGAGGTGAGCACGCCGGACGCCGAGCCGATCTCCTCGTCGGACAGGTCGCCGACGATGATGTCGAACAGCGGGACGAAGATCATGCCCATGCCCAGGCCGTACACGGTGAGCGGGGTGACCAGCGCGCCGGCGCTCGGCACGTCGCCCATCACGGCCAGCAGCACCACCAGGCCGACCGCCATCAGCGACAGTCCGATGTGGAGGACGTGCCGGCCGAGCTTGGCCAGCACCGTGGCGCCGAGTGCGGAGCCGATGAACGCGCCGACCGCCCACGGGGCCATCGTGAGGCTGGCGTGCAGAGGCTGGTAGCCGAGGCCGAGCTGCAGGAAGAGACCCACGGCCAGGGAGAACCCGGTGATGACACCGAAGAACGCGATCAGGAAGGCGACGCCGGAGGTGTAGGACCGCTTGGCGAACACGCCGAGCCGGACGAGCACCGACCGGTTGTTCCTGGCCCGCTTGGCCTGGTAGCCGGCGAAGATCCCGATCGCCGGCACCGACGCGGCGAGCATGGCCAGCGTCCACGCGGGCCATCCGAGCTCGTGGCCCTGGGTGAGCGGGTAGACGAGCAGGAACATCCCGGCGGCGGCGAGGATCGCGCCCTTGACGTCGAGCCGCTGCCCGCGGGCGGCCGGTTCGCCGCTCGGCAGCACCCGAGCGCCGACGTAGAGCGCGAACGCCCCGAGCGGCACGTTGATGAGGAAGATCATCCGCCACCCCTGGCCGAACAGGTCGGCGTCGACCAGCACCCCGGCGACCACGGGCCCGAGCACGGTGGCGAGCCCGATGACCGGCCCGAGCATGGCGAAGGCCTTGCTGACGTCGGGTCCGAAGAGCTCCCTGATCAGCCCGAACGACTGCGGCACCAGCACCGCGCCGAAGAGCCCTTGGAGTACGCGCGAGGTGAGCAGCATCTCGGGGGAGACGCTGACCGCGCAGAGCGCCGAGGCGGCGAGAAAGCCGACCACGCCGACGATCATCATCCGCTTGCGGCCGTATATGTCGCCCAGCCGGCCACCGACGAGCAGCCCGACCGCCATCGCGAGCGTGTACCCGGCGGCGATCCACTTGCAGCGTCGAGGTCGTGCCCCCGAGATCCGCGCGGATGGCGGGTGCGGCGATCGTGCCGACGGTGGAGTCGAGGAGGTTGAGCATGTCGGCGGAGAGGATCGCGAAGAGGCCCAGCCAGCGGCGGGGGTGCAGGCCGGTCTCGGGGGTGTGGAGGGCTGGTGCCTCGAGGGTGGTGGTCACTGGGACTCCCCTTATTGGAACGGAATGACTTGTTCCGCTAATTTAGCAGAACGGAATGCTTCATTCCAACACTCGAGCCCAAGATCTTTTGCTCGCCCCACCGCCGCGAGTCCAACGCCCAGGACCCGCGAGTCCAACGTTCCGGACCCGCGAGTCCGACGCCCAGAACCCGCGAGTCCCAACGCATAACCCGCGAGTCACCGACGGGGGGGAACTCGCGGGTCGTGAAGGTTGGACTCGCGGGTGTGGTCAGGTGGGTGGGCGGCGTAGGGCGGCTTCGGTCAGGCCCAGCTCTGCCAGCAGGGCCCGGCGCTCCTCTCGGCAACCGGTCGCCGCGGACGGGTTGCCCAGCCTCGGGTGGATCGTGGCCAGGCGGGCCAGGGTTCGGGCCAGGTCCTGGCGGGCGTCGAGCCGGCGCCAGATCTCCAGGGCCCGCTCGGCCCATTCGCGGGCATCCTCCGCGTCGCCGCGTGCCAGGGCCAGGTCGGCCAGGGACTGGAGCACCTCGGCCGTGCCCTCCTGGTCACCCACCTCCTCCTGGACCTGCAGGGCTCGGGTCAGGCGGGTGAGCGCGGGAGCGAACCGGCCGCGGCGGATGTCCACGTCATCGCGCCGGCGCCGAGGCGCTTGCGCAGGTCGCGGATGATGTTGTGCAGCCGAGCCTTGGCATGCTGCGGCGGGTCGTGCCAGAGGCCGTCGATGAGCCGGTCGGTCGAGGTGAACCGGCCGGTGAGCAGCATCATGGCGAGCGTGCGGCGGGTGCGGCCGCTCGGCACCGGCAACGGGGTGCCGTCCCGCCAGACCTCGATCGCACCCAGTACGCCGAACCGCAACGTCATCCGCGGGTCCGCCGCACCCAACCATCGTAGCGGCGTTGCTCTGTTCGGCTGTGCGTCCTTGTTCTCCCGACCTTCGGCGGATGGCGGGTTCCGGGGCGGGCGCAGCAGGGTGGTCGTATGCGTTCGGCATTGGTGGTTCTGACCGGTGTCCTGCTGATCATGGGTCTGGCGGTCGCGCCGGCCCAGGCGGACGACGGTGACGGTGACGGGCTCGACGACGGCCTCGAGGACGCGGTCGCGGCGAACTTCTTCCCCTGGGTGTGGTTCGACAGCGGGGAGAACGGCGGCTGCACCGACCCGGCGACGGACACAAACCCGGGCACGGCGGTGGCGCGCGTTCGCCCGCACCCGGCCGACGCGAGCAAGATCGCGGTGTCCTACGCGATCCTCTACCGCCGCGACTGCGGCGACTGGTGGGACGGCGGCCACAACGGCGACGTGGAGCCGTTCACGCTGACATTGGCGCCGAACCCCGCCTGCCAGTACGGCTACGGCGCGTTCGCGCTGAAGACCATCGCGCACGTGGGCACCGCGTTCGAGCACGTGGACCAGTCGATGCTCGGCAACGCCTGCGACTGGGGCCGGTTGGCGGGCGGCTCACCGCAGGTGGCGCGGATCTACTCGGCCGAGAACAAGCACGGCAACTATGCGTCGCTGGGCTCCTGTGAGGACGGTGCGCTCGGCAACGACCACTGCTCGGAGTCGTTCACCCGCGAGTACACCGTCGTGAACGCCGGCGAGGACGGCGCCCGCCGGGTGGACGAGCTGTCGGGCTTCCAGTTCCCGGGCGAGTACGCGTGGACGGCCCAACCGTTCTCGGGCAGCCTCGGCTCGGGCGGCGGCGACGCGGGCATGGTGCGCGACAAGCTGGTGAACGACGGCCTGCTGCCCCCGGCGTCCTGACTTCGCCCGGGCTACTCCTCCGGGCGGGCGCGGGAGGGCTGAACCCGTTTGGGCTCGCCGGCCATCTTCGGGTACTCGGGGGGATACGGCAGGTCGCCCAGGCCGTCGGCCTTGTCCCTGGCGACCATCTCCAGCAGTGGCTCCAGCGAGTAGGCCTCCGACGCCACACCCGCGTGCAGGTCGCCCACCTCGGCGAAGCGCTTCGGCATCGACTCGATGTCGAAGTCGTCCGGGGTCACGTCGTCCAGCTCGGACCAGCCGAGGGGAGCCGACACCAGGGCCCGCGGGGTCGGACGGACCGAGTAGGCGGACGCGATCGTGCGGTCGCGGGCGGCCTGGTTGAAGTCGATGAAGATGCGCTCGCCGCGCTCTTCCTTCCACCAGTTGACGGTCACCTGGTCCGGCATCCGCCGCTCCAGCTCGCGGGCCAGGGCGATCAGCGCGCGGCGGGCCTCGACGAACGTCCAGCGGGGCTCGATCGGGACGTAGACGTGCAGGCCGCGCCCGCCGGAGGTCTTCGGGAAGCCGGTCATGCCCAGCTCCTCCAGCAGCGCACGCAGCTCGTGGGCCACGACGACCGCGTCGCGGAAGGTCGTGCCGGGTTGCGGGTCCAGGTCGACGCGCAGCTGGTCGGGGTGGTCGACCTCGGGGCGGCGGACCGGCCACGGGTGGAACGTGAGCGTGCCGAGGTTCGCCGCCCAGGCGACCACGGCCAGCTCGGTGGGGCACACCTCGTCGGCCGGCCGGCCACTCGGAAAGGTGACCCGCGCCGTCTCCACGTAGTCGGGCGCGCCCTTGGGGACGCGCTTCTGGTAGAACGCGTCGCCCCGGTTGTCGGCGCGGGTGGAGAGCTTGGCGCCCTCGAACACGCCGCCGGGCCAGCGCTCGAGTGTGGTCGGCCGGTGGCGCAGGGCGCCCAGGATCCCGTCGCCCACCGACAGGAAGTACCGGACCACGTCGGCCTTGGTGATCCCCCGCTCCGCGAAGTACGGCTTGCTCGGGTTGGACACACGGACCGTTCGAGGCCCGGTCGGCCCGTCCACGGTCAACTCCATCGCCTCGGCCACCGCGCCAGGTTACCGTGGGGGCATGGCCGCGAACGGGATCAAAGACCCGGACGACGACCCGCGCCTTCGGGCCGACCCCCTGGCGGACGAGTTCGACGACGAGCTGATCGGCCTCGACCCGGACGACCCGGAGGCCCGGGCGTTCGCCGAGCACCTGCAGCGCCAGCACCGGCTGCACCCGAGCTTCACCGTCGAGGGGTATCTGTCCGACATGGGCGACTGGGCCGCGTCCGCGAACCGGCTCGGCGGGCACCGGAAGCTGATGGCCAGCATCCTCGTGCTGCTGATCCTGCTCGGCGTGACCGTCACCGTGTGGGACGCGCTGGCCTACGCGATCTCCGCGTTCCTGAAGTAGCGCTAGCCCCGTCTTCCGCACATGAGGTGGGGTGGACAGGTCAGGCGTGTCGGTGATGTGTCTGACCTGCCGATCTGTGAGTCTGTCGCGTTGTGGATCAACGTGGACGACGGGCCCGGTATGTCGCGGCGAGTATCGAG
>NZ_WHTD01000279.1 GCF_009379765.1 Actinophytocola sp.
CTCGATACTCGCCGCGACATACCGGGCCCGTCGTCCACGTTGATCCACAACGCGACAGACTCACAGATCGGCAGGTCAGACACATCACCGACACGCCTGACCTGTCCACCCCACCTCATGTGCGGAAGACGGGGCTAGCCGACGCTGCGCAGAGCGGTCGCCAGACGGCTCGTCGAACGGCCCGGGTGCACAGGGACCAGCACCGTCCGGCCACCCCACACCCGCAGCAACCGGGTCTCCGGGAGGTCGTCCGCGTTCGGGTAGTCGCCGCCCTTCACCCAGATGTCCGGGCGCAGCTCGTTGAGGATCGCCACCGGAGTGTCCTCGTCGAAGACGGCGACCGCGTCCACGCTCGACAGCGACCGCAGCAGCTCCACGCGGTCGGCCTCCGGGGTGATAGGTCGGCCGACACCCTTGAGCCGCCGCACCGAGCGGTCCGAGTTCACGCACGCCACCAGGCAGTCGCCCAGCGCGCGAGCAGCCGCCAGCGTCCGCACGTGGCCGGCGTGCAACAGGTCGAAGCAGCCACCGGTGGCGACGACCGTGCCGCCCCGGGCCCGGACCTCGTCGACGACATCGCGCGCCCGGCTCATCCCCCCGCGACCCGACGGCAACGGGTGGACGTTGGGACGCACGGATGCCACGCCGCCCGCGGCGAGGAACGCCGCGGCGGCGTGCACCGCCGTGGTCACCGCGCCGGTCACGTCGGCACCGGCCAGCAGCGCGCCGGCGGCCGTCGCCGCGAACCGGTCGCCCGCACCACACGGATCGGCCACCAGCATGCGCGGAGCCGGAATCGTGCGCGGCGTGGTCCCGTCGTCCAGCGCGGCGCCGCCGGCCCCCATCGTGACCGCGACCGCCCGGACCGACCATCGGTTGCGCAGGTCCGTCGCCGCATCCGAACCGGTGCGAGCAGCACTGAACCGGAGCGCCTCGTCCAGATTCGGGCTCACCAGCGTGGCGTGCTCGACCGGAGCCGGGCCGCCTGGGTGCGGGTCCCACACCAGTGGCACGGTTCGGGCGCGATGGGCCAGCAGGCCGCGCAGCCGCTTGTCGGCTGCGAGACCGCGGCCGTAGTCGGCGACGTGCACGGCGTCGGCGCCGCACAGCGCGTCGAGCATCTCGTCGGTCACGACGGGCGGCTCACCTCCGCCGCCCTCGTCGATCCGCGCGATCGACTGGCCGGCACAGCGCAGCCGGGTCTTCACCGGGGTGGCCACGCGCGCCGGGCCGATGACCGTGTCCAGGCCCACCAGCTCGGCCCGCAGCCGCTCGCCCGCCGCGTCGTCAGCGACGGCGGTGACCAGAGTGATGTCGAGACCGTCGGCCGCGGCGAGCGTCGCGGCCAACCCGGCGCCACCGGCACGATGGTCGCGCCGAGCCAGGTCGACGACGGGCGCGGGCGCGTCCGGGCACAGCCGCTCGGCGGTGCCGATCAGGTCCACGTCGAGCAGCGTGTCTCCTACCACGACCAGCTTCATGGCGTCCTCCCCTCGCCGAGCCCATCGAGGAGAGCTCCCGAGGGCAAGCGGCTGAACGCGGTCACCCCGGCACACGTCTCGCGGCGGATCGACTCGATTGTCCTCTGTAGACCATCGGAGAGGGATACCTCGGGCTCCCAGCGGAGGCTGCAGCGGGCCAAAGAGATGTCCGGGCAGCGGCGGCGCGGGTCGTCGACCGCGGCGGACTCGTAGGTGATCGGCGAGGTCGAGGCGACGATGTCCCTGATCCGTTCGGCGACCTCGCGCACGCGCAACTCCTCGGGGTTGCCGATGTTCACCGGGCCCGGCATCGCACTCGCGGCCATCGCGACAAGACCACGGACCGTGTCGTCCACATAGCACACCGAGCGGGTCTGCTCGCCGTCTCCCTGAATGGTGATCGGCTGGCCGGCCAGTGCCTGGCGGATGAAGGTCGGGATCATGCGGCCGTCGTCGGGCTGCATCCGTGGACCGTAGGTGTTGAAGATGCGGACGATCGCGACGTCGCCGTGGCGGCTGCGGCACCACGCGGCGGTGAGGGCCTCGGCGTAGCGCTTGGCCTCGTCGTAGACACTGCGCGGGCCGATCGGGTTGACTTGGCCCCAATACGTCTCTCGCTGCGGGTGCTCGGTGGGGTCGCCGTACACCTCGCTGGTGGACGCGAGCAGGAACCGCGCGGAGTGTTCCTCGGCGAACCGGAGCGCATGCCGGGTGCCGAGCGCCCCGGCCTCGAGCGTCTCGATCGGCAGCCTCAGGTAGTGCCGCGGCGACGCGGGCGAGGCCAGGTGGATGACGAGATCGAAGGCGCCGCTCACCCGCACCTGCTCGGTGACGTCGTGCTCCACGAGCCGAAATCCCGGCGCCTCGGCGAGGTGAGCGACGTTGTCCGGCGTACCGGTGGCGAAGTTGTCCAGGCACACGACCTGCATGTCCCGGCCGAGCAGGTGCTCGCACAGGTGCGAGCCGATGAACCCGGCCCCACCGATCACCAGCGCCCGTTCGAAGTGCCGTCTCATCTGCCCACCGCCTCGTCGAAGGTGGAGCTCGGCTACCCGGGCGATGCGGTGACAAACGCGGTGGACGCCGTCGTCTCCAGCCGTGTCGTTCGGGTTTCCCCGCTTCGCCGTGATCGCCGCGGTGAACAGATCCGGCGTACCGGCCTCGCCCGGCGTCCAGGATCTCGTGCGGTCGTGCAGCGGTGGGTGCGGGCGGGCCAGGGCGGTGCCGGCCCGCCCGCACCGGTCTGGTCCAGCTCGTGGCCTCGTTAGGCCGTGAGCCGGTTGGCCAACAGGGCTTTGCCCTGTTGGGCGCCCTTGCGGCTCTCGCCCTGGGCGCGGCGGAAGAACTCAGCCAACTCGGTGTCACCGTCGCGTTCGGCGTCCTGGGCGTAGACCTCCATCCGCAACGCGTTGCTCAGACAGGCCTCGGTGAACCAGATGAGGTTGTAGTCCTTGTCCTTGGTACCGGTGACCGCACCGGTCTCGGTCGAGGTCATCACGCCTCTCCTAATCAGTCGAACAGCCGGACGTGGTGCGGCTACCACGCGAGGTGGCGGACAAACGTCGCGTCATACCGAAAGACGCTGGACGGGCACGCCCGTCGAGAAGCGCCTCGACACCGGCAACGGGAGATGACGTGCAATGGATGCTCACCGGCGACGGCGTGGTCATCTCGTGTTCATCGTGCTGTAGGGGTTGGGCGCGACGGCCGCCGCTCCTGCGGATCCGCAGCCTGCGCGCGGGTTAGGGTGCCGCCCCGCGGGTAACCCGCGGGACATGAACGTGCGCAGCATTCTTCGGGCGGCCGAGTCGGCCAGTGTGGTCGACCGGCCAGCCGGCGTCGTCGCCGGCGTGGTACGCCGGGTTCTTGGCCGGAGCTGGCTGGACAAGGTCCTCCGTGGCTCATGGCTGGGGCATCCGGTCCACCCGCTGCTGGTGGCGGTGCCCATCGGCGCGTGGCTGAGTGCCGCGCTGTTCGACTACGCGGGCGAGCGCAGGCCGGCACGCCAGCTCGTGGCCCTGGGGCTCGCGGCCACCCCGCCAACGGTCCTCGTCGGACTCGCCGACTTCGGTGAGCTGAACGCCGAGCAACGACGGGTCGGTCTGCTCCACGCGTCCGCCAATCTGGTGTCCACAGGGTTCTTCCTAAACTCGTACCTGTGCCGACTACGGCGTCGGCACACCGCGGGAGTGGTATGGAGCTCGTTCGGTCTGCTGGCCCTCGGCGTCGGCGGCGCACTCGGTGGGCACCTGTCCTATGCCCAGGGCGCCGGCGTGCACCGGTGGACAGTGCAGGAGGCGCCGTAGCCGGGCCGCCGAGCGCCGTTCCCGGTCAGCCAGGTCCAGCACGGTCTTCAGTCAGCCGTCCTCGGCGCGGCAGGTACCTGCGATGGCTGCAGTTTCCCATGTGGACGGTTCATCACCGCGCCGAACGGGAACCGGTTGGCAGGTCGCCTTACGCCGTGACTGATCCGTTGGAGACACTCGACGGAACGGAGGGAGGGGCTACTCGTGCAGGACGATGCCTGGCGTCTGGACAAGGCCGAGTTCGTCGACCGACCACCTGACGCCCCACACCCGGCCGGGGACCAGGAGCAGAGCCCGCTGGCCCGGCAGCTCACCCTGCTGACCAAAACGCTGCTGGCCGCAGACTCCGTGGCCGGTGCCTTGGAACACGTCGTGGACGCGGCCTTCGAGGTGCTACCCGACGCGGACGTGGTCAGTGTGACACTCCGCTCGGACGACGGGCGACTGCACACCCCGGTACAGACCAACCCACTCGCCGTCGAGCTCGACGAACTGCAGTATCGGTACGGGCACGGCCCCTGCCTCGACGCCGCGCGCACGCCGGGCATGGCCTACAAGTACGCCGGAAACGTCGCCGTCGAACCAGAGTGGCCGCAGTTCGGCCCCGCGGCGGCCGAGCGTGGCGTCCTGTCCGTCCTGTCCACGGCCCTCGTTCCCGACGCCGCCCCGCCCCGGCTTTCCGGGGCGCTCAACGCCTACTCTCGTAAGCTCGGCGGACTCGGCGACGCCGTCAGCCGGGACCGCGCCCTGCTTCTGGCCACTCACGGCTCGCTCGCACTGGCGCACACCGAAGCTGTCCGCCTCGCCGACCTGCGCGAGGCGCAACTGCGCACGGCGCTGGAAACCCGCGATGTGATCGGCCAGGCCAAGGGCATCCTGATGAACCGCCGCGGCCTGACCGCCGAGCAGGCGTTCGACCTACTGCGCCGCACGTCCCAGGAACTCAACGTCAAGCTCGTCGAGGTGGCGCGCACCCTCGCCGCCCGGCACGCCGAGCTCGACCCGCCCGGCCACTGACAGACCTGCCCAGCCTCCTGGCCGAGGCATCGCTCGCGGTGGTGTCGCCGCAGCCGAGCCGGGTATGCGGGCGGGAGCGACCGGAATGTGGGTGCTGCGCTCATCCGGGTCGTCAGGTGGCCGGCGTGGCGCAGCAGCGACCTTCAGCAGCGAAGGGTCGAATCACCCGGGCACCGCACACTCGGGGGGACACGACACCAAGGGTTACCGCCGCCTAGATGATTGATTCCGTGAAGATCATGTGAAGGCGGCCCGATGTCGGGGCATGGGAGGAGGGTGTTCATGATCAATGTGTGACGAAAGACCTGAACACCCTCCTGACCGCACCCTACGTGCTGGTTGATGACCACGTGGTCCCGCCCCGCACCGGTCGGGGTCACCGACCCAATCTCACCGACGGTGAGCTGATCTGCCTGGCGGTGGCCCAGATCATGCTGGGCTACCACAACGAACGCCGGTGGGTTCGCCATGTTCATGCCGACGCCGTGACCACGCTGGAGCTGTTCCACGGTGATCACCGCGAAAGTGTGCCGCAACAGATGGGCGTGACCGTGTAGTTCCATTCCCCGCGCTCGGCAGCGGGCATTAGCCTGCCGAAACAAATCCTTCCAGGTCGACACGGCAACCGGATCCCCGTACTCGGACAACCAGAACCCGGCGGGCTCCAAACCCCGCGGCGTGTCGATGAGCAGCCGGCGACCCTCATCAGGGCCGAGCTGGGCCACCTTGATCCGACGCTGGTTCCCATCGTGCCGCGCGATCGCCACCGGCTTGCTCGGATCCTCCACCACCCACGGGCGACGCCACCGCTCATAGCGGCCGGCTGCGCCGGCCTGCGCGATCACCGCTAGCCGGGTATTCCGCACATGGGGGTTGATCAACTCGAGTTGGTTGTCGGGTGCGGTACTTGATCATCTTAGGGTGGTGGGGTCGACGCCGAGTAGATCCAGGAGCCGGGCCTGAAGTGGTGAGGGTTGGGGGATGC
>NZ_WHTD01000177.1 GCF_009379765.1 Actinophytocola sp.
AGCTCCTCGTAGGCCGTCTCGACGTCGTCGACCTCCAGCGCGATCACCGCGACGCCGTCACCGTGCTTGCGGGTGAACTCGGCGGCCGGGTGGTCGGGGACCAGCGGCGAGGTGAGGACCATCCGGATGTCACCCTGGCCGAGCAGGATCGAGCGCTGGCCCTTGAGGCCCGTCTCCGGCCCGCCCTGCCCGTGGACCTGGAAACCGAACGCGGTGCAGTAGTAGAACGCGGCCTGCCGTGCGTCCCCGACGTACAACTCGATGTGGTCTATCCCTGAAAGTTTCATCAGTCCTAACCGTTCCGCTTCTTCTCTGTACTTGCGCCACTCAGCACCAGGCTCACGTTCTGGCCCCCGAAGCCGAAGGAGTTCGTCAGCGCGTGGTCGATCTCCTTCTCGAGGGGTGTGGCCCGGATGTGGGTGGCTGGACAGGCCGGGTCGACCTCGTCCAGGTTGTAGGTGGGCGGCAGCACGCCGCGCGCGACGGCCAGCGCGCTGGCCGCGGCCTCGACCACGCCGGACGTGCCGAGCATGTGCCCGGTCAGCGCCTTCGTGGAGCTCACCGGCGGGCCGTCGGGGCCGAACACCGCACCGAGTGCGGCGGTCTCGGCCACGTCACCGAGCTTCGTCGAGGTGCCGTGCGCGTTGACGTAGCCGACGTCCGACGCCTCGATGCCGGCACTGTCCAGCGCCCGGCGCATGCACTCCGCGGCACCCGAGCCGTCCGGCCGGGGGGTGGTGGGGTGGTGCGCGTCGGTGGTGGCGCCCCAACCGCGCACGTCGGCGTACCCCGCGGCACCCCGCCCGTCGGCGTGCCCGACCCGTTCGAGCACCACCATCGCGGCACCCTCGGCGAGCACGAAACCGTTGCGCCGCAGGTCGAACGGGCGGCTCGCGGCGGTCGGGTCCGACCAGCGCCTGGCGAGCGCCCGCGCGTTGCCGAAGGTGTCCGCGAAGGTCGGGAACAGCGGCGCCTCGCTCGCGCCGCAGACCACCACGTCGGCGTCGCCGGACCGGATGAGCCGCAGCCCGTCGGCGATCGCCTGGGCGCCGGACGCGCAGGCGGTGCCGATGCTCGAGCTGTAGCCCCGGATCCCGTGCGCGATGGCGATCCTGGCCGCCGGCATGTTCGGCAGGATCCCGGTGAGCAGGTACGGGCTGACCGCCGTCCGGCCGCGGTCGCCACGCGCCAGCACCTGCGCCTCCAGCGTGGCCATGCCGCCGACGCCACCGACGATCACGCCGATCCGCGCCGGGTCGACGTTCCGGCCGACCTCGATGCCGGCGTCGGCGAGTGCGTCCCGCGCGGTCAGCAGCGCCAGCACCACGGTCTTGTCGACGACACTCGCGGCCGGCCCGGCCACCACCGTGCGCGGGTCGACGTCCGGCACGAACCCGCCGACGTCCACCGAGTCGGCCGCGGGATGGCCGGCCGGTGGCGTGGACAGCCCGGACTTGCCGACGCACAGCGCGTGGAACACCTCCGCGACGCCCTGCCCGACCGGGGTGAGCAGGCCCATGCCGGTGATCGCGGCCGCCGCCCCGCCGGTCATGCCGACCCTCGGCTCAGGTGTTTCTGCCGCAGCAGGAACTTGCGCACCTTGCCGGTGACCGTCAGCGGGACGTCGTCCTGCCGGATGGCCACCACCCGGTTCAGCGTGCTGCCGACCGGCTCGCCGAGCGCGGCCCGGATCGTCTCGGTGCGGTCCACGTCCGGGTCCGCGTCCGGGACGAGCTCCAGCAGGACGTCGGTGACGATCCCGCCGTCCTCGGCCACGATCACCACGGTGCAGTCGAGCACCTCCGGGCAGGCCGCGAGGATCCGCTCCTCGGACAGAGCCGTGTAGTACCCGTCGCCGACGACGGCGTCCGGGTCGCGGTCGACGTGGTAGTAGTTGCCCTCCTCGTCGCGGTAGCCGAGGTCGCCGGTGAGGTACCAGCCGCCCAGCCGCGCCCGGTAGGTGGTGACCGAGTCGTTCCAGTAGCCGGGCGACATGGACGGCGACCTGAACCCGAGCCGGCCGATCGTTCCCGCGGGCAGCTCGGCACCGTCCGCGTCGAGCACCGCGGCCTCGGCGAACTTGTACACCCGGCCGATCCGGCGCCCGTAGTGGTCGCTGTCCGGGGTGTGCGTGACGTGGAAGCCGTTGTGCCCCATCTCCGAGGAGCCGAGACCGTCGACGAAGTGCGAACCCTTGGTCCGCGTGCGGCCCGCACGGGTGACCGTCTCGCGCGAGCCGACCGCCACGAGCCGGCGGATGTGCGTCTCGTGCGCGCAGTCGCCGGTGTTGAACCACATCCGCACGGAGTCGACGTCCCGTGTGGACAGGTCGAACCGGGCGAGGTCGGCCCAGGTGACCGCGAAGCCGTACACCGCCTCGGGGTGCCAGCGCTCGATGGCGGCGAGCACGGTCGGACCGTCCTGCTGGGACAGGCAGAGCATCGTGCCGCGGTTGCAGAGGATCTGGCAGACCATCAGCACCGTCGCGGTGTGCGGGATCGGCAGCGCGTTGAGGACCCGGTTGGTGCCCTGCGCCTGCGGCATCGACAGCAGGTGCCGCTGCGAGGCGAACAACGTGCGGTGGGTGTGCAGCACGGCCTTCGGTACCCCGGTCGTGCCCGACGTGTGGGTGATGACGATCGGGTCGTCCTGATGGTGGCGGTGTCGCTCCGGCGCGGCCGCCGGGTCACCGGTGCCCAGCTCCGCCGGCTGGCCGAGGAGCTCGGCGTTCAGGTCGTGGCCGGCGAGCAGCTCGGTGTGCGCGGCGTCGGCGAGCACACCCCTCGCGCGCAGCCTGCGGATGTACTCCGCGGCGATCTCCGGGGTCATCTTCCCGTTCATCAGCGCCGGGATCGCGCCGATCCGGGTCAGGGCAAGGAAGCTGAGCACGGTATCGGCCGCGGCGGTCGCCCAGACGGCGACCGGGTCGCGCCGGCGGATGCCCCGCGCGTGCAGCCAGGCCGCCCTGGCGTCGACCATCGTGTCCAGCTCGCCCAGGGTGAGCTCGTAGCCGGCGGGCCGGCCGTCGACCTCGGTGTCGAAGATCAGCCCGGGGCCGGCCGGGTCGGCACCATGGGCGAGCACAGTGCCCAGCACGTTGCCGGCGCCGATGTTCGGGTCGGCGGCCAAGGCGGCCCGCAGGCCCTTAGCGTTCATCGTGACTCTCCTTTGCTCACCAGCACGGCTTCCGCGGACTCCTCGCCCGTTCCGGCTCGTTCGACACCGGCTTGTTCGACACCGGCTTGTTCGACCAGGACCACCAGCACCTCGTCGGCGTCCCCGTCATCGATCAGCAGCTGTGCCTGCGCCAGCCCGTCGGCTCGCGGGTCGCCGGTGGGGCACAGGCAGACCACCGGTCCGCCGAGCCCCCACTCGGTGGCGATGTGTCCCGCGACGCTGTTCGGCACGGACTGGAAGAACTGCAGCGGCCCGATGCGAGCGCCGGTGTCCACCGCGCGCGCCACGTGCGCGGCGCTTTCCGCGTCACCGCTTCCGGTCACGAGGACCAGCGCGGTGCGCCGCCCTACTTCTTCGGCGGCGGGCGGGTTCCCGTGGCGGGCGGCCAGGCATCGGTTCGCGACCTCCGCGACCAACGGGCTGAACGAGGACACGACGAAACCGGGAAGCGGCGTCGGCGCCCTTCCCGTCGGCCAGGAGAACGTGGCTAACTCGGAAATGTCGGTCATGACGCCGCCTTCACGAGCAGCGCCGTGTTGGCGCCGCCGAACGCGGCGTTGAGGCTCAACGCGTAGGCGCTGCCCGCCGGGCGGGGCGCGTCCAGGATCACGTCGAGCTCGCAGGCCGGGTCGGCACCGAGGTAGCCGACGTTGACCGGGAGCTTGCCGGCCTGGGTGGCCAGCACCGTGACGATCAGCTCGAGCAGGCCGGAGCCCTCGAGTGCGTGCCCGTGCACGGACTTGGTGGAGCTGACCGGGACTCGCGCCGCGGCCGCGCCGAGCGCCCGGTGCAGGGCGGCCGCCTCGGCGGCGTCACCCTCCGCGCCGCTCGCGTTGGCGTTGACGTAGCCGATCTCGGCGGCGTCGACCCGGGCGCGGCGCAGTGCCGCGGTGATCGCGCGCGCCAGGCCGCCGCCGGTCGGGTCGGGCCGGACCGCGTGGTAGGCGTCGCCCGCGCGGCCCCAGCCGACGACCTCGGCGAGCACGTCGCGGGTCCCGACCGCCTCCAGGACGACCGCGGACACGGCGTCGCCGAGCAGCAGGCCGCCGCGGCCCGCGCTGAACGGGCGGGCGGCGCCGTCGGTGGCGAGCGCCCGGCCGGCGTCGAAGAGCGCGAACTGGTCCGGCTCGACGAGATATCCCGCGGCGACGACGATCCTGCTCGCCCGCCCCACGCCGATCGTCGCCGCGGCGTCGGCGACCGCGGTGCTCCCGGACACGCACGCGCAGGTGTACACCTTGGCCGCCCCGGCGAGTCCGCTGTCCCTTGCCAGCTCCTCGGCGAGCCCGGCCGCGGTCGGTTTGTCCGCCGTGAGCTCCACTGTGGACATACGAGCGGCGTGCGGATGGCCGTGTACGGCCAGTACCAACGGGGTCTCGGCGCGCTGTGCCGGGGTGAGCCCGGCGTCGGCGCACGCGTCGCGGATGATCTCGGCGAGCTCACCGGCCAGCGAGCCGGCGTCCGCCCGGGTCGCGGCATCCTTGACCCTGCGACGGTCCACATCGAACCTGCGCACCGGCCCGAACGCGGCGGCGCCGGCGAGAACGCCGGCCAGCTGGGCCTGCGCCCCCCTGCCGAGCGCGCTGACCGCGGCCAGGCCGACGATGCCGGTTCGTTGGGCGGGGTCAGGCATTCCGGACCGCCCGGATCGTCTCGCGCAGTACCTCGACGGCCCCGTCCACGGTGCTCATCCGGGCGAACTGGCCGTCGTCGAGCTCGACCTCCACGCCGTAGCGCTGTTCCACCTGGTGCACGAGCCACGCGAGCTGGATCGAGTCGATCCGCTCGCTCACCTCGTCCACCGGCCGGTCGCCGAGACTGGCGACCATCGCGACGACGTCCTTGCGTTCCACGGTTGGGTTCCCGGTCATCCCGCCTGGCCCGCGCTGGCCACGTTCGTGGCCCGCTCCGCCACCGTCGCGGTGAACTCGCCGACCGTCATCAACGCGAGCTCCTCGGACTCCTCGTCCGCGAACCGCACCCCGAACTTGTCCTCGACCCGCACCGCGAGCTCGGCCATCGCCAGCGACTCCAGGTCAACGCCGGCCGGCCCGAGGGTGCTGTCGTCCTCGACCCCCTCGGTGTCGTAGTTCATCTCCCGAAGGGTCTCGAACACGAACTCACGTACCTCAGCAGCCTTCATTGCCCACCTTCTCTGTCGTTGCGTTACGTACTCGTCCAGACGCCGCGCCACGTAACGGGTTCACGGAACCGCCGCACGCAGGACGGTGCGGTCCCGGACGAGCTTTCCCGTGGTGGTGCGCGGCATCCGCTCGACGACGTGGATGGCGCGTGGCCGCTTGTAGCCGGCGACCCGCTCGGCCAGCGCGGCTTCCACCTGTTGGCCGGTGGCCTCGCCCTCCAACTGGACGAACGCGGTGATCTCCTTGTCGTACAGGACGACCGCCGCGGCGACGCCGGACACCTCCGTCAGCGCGTACTCCACCTCGGTCAGGTCGACCTTCAGGCCGCCGACCGACACCTGCGAGTCGAGGCGGCCGAGCACGGTCACCAGGCCCGTGTCCTCGTCGACCCGGCCGGCATCCTTCGTGTGCAGCCAACCGCCGGCCCAACGGGTCGGGTCGGACAGGCCGACATACGGGGACTCGGGGCGGCTGACGAGAAGCTCGCCGTCCGCCACCCGGACCTCGAGGCCGGGCGCGGGCATCAGCGACGGCCGGTGCTCGCCGAACAGGTCGGTCGCGATGACGCCGACCTCGGTCATCCCCCACATGTTGCCGAGCGGGACCTTGTACGCGTCGGCGAACTTCGCTGCGACCGCGGCCGGGACGAGCTCGCCGCCGGTGGTCATCCGCTTGAGCGCGGGCAAGGCGGGCGGGTCGGTCACCGACGCCAGGAGTCCGATGTGGAACGGAACGCCCAGCACCGTGGCCGGCGTGGACCCGGCGGCGACGGCCTCGAGGATGCTGTCCCCGGTCAACCGCCGCGGCGGCACCAGCTCGATGCCCGCGTGCAGGCCGTACAGCAGTCCGCCGACCAACCCGAGCACGTGCACCATCGAGGGGAGCAGGATGATCCGCTCACCCGGGAGGGGAACCCCGTCGATCCTGGTGTACCGCACGATCTCGGCCACGAGGTCGGCCGCGGTCCGGCCGATGACCTTCGACGGCCCGGTGGACCCGGAGCTGAGCTGCAGCACGGCGTGCGGCGTCGGCGCGGGACGACCGTCTCGTGTGGTGATCTCCTCGGTCACGTCGAGGAAGATGCCGAGCGGGCTGCCCTTCGTCTGCTTCGCGCCGACCACGACCTGGGCGCCGAGGCGCTCCACCGCCTGGTCGACCTCGTATCTCGTGAGCCGGTGGTCCAGCAGTACGGCCTGCGCCCCGATGCGCCAGACGGCGAGCAGGTTGGCGACGTACGCGACGGACGGCGGCAGGTTCAGCGCGGCGCATCCGCCCCGCCGAAGCCCCGCCGCGAGTAGCCCCTCCTGCCGACTCGCCACCAGTTGGCGTAGCGCCGACCGCGCAACCGGTCCAGTCGACAACTGTAAACAGACGTCATTGTCCGCATCCGCCAGCAATACCTCGTCGACCCATTCCGGTCCGAGCCCCGGAGGTGACTCGGCACGCATTGTCGCGGCCGCGTCAGGCCCCACAAAAGCGCAGCACAAAACAGCCCCCAACGGGTTAGTAACGGCTTGCTGTCGTGCCACCCAACTGACAGCGGTCTGGAGCGTACGTCAATTGTGGCGTCCTGAGAAGGATACGAATGAATACCGCACAACGTAATGGACCGATTACCCTGCGTTTAGATCTTGTTTGCCGACGCCGCGCTGTCTACTGTTGCGACCTTTGCCCTGACCAGGCCCTCTGTCGGACGTCCCGGACGACGCGCCTGACCTGGACGTACCCGGACCCGCTGGCCAGCGCGCGTGGCGCCGCTCGCGCGCACCGATAAGGGGACATCCGCACGCGTCACCTTTGCAATTGATCGACTCGAACTGGACATCTTGGACACGACCGCCGGACGCCCTCGGCCGAACATCATGGGCAGAATGGAGTATTCGGCTCTCGTCGCACCGTACGAATATCAGTTCCACTGCCGAGAAATACGGTAACTGTTGGTCGGCAAACCTACCAAAATCGCTCACCGCCAGTAGCCGGCACTTGCGCGAGCAAATCCCGACAGGAATGCCACACGACGAAATCACTCCGGTGTCGATCCGATCTCCTGGTCCCGGCACACCCCGCCGGTGTGGTATTCGCCGCGGACGTGCACCGGTTCCAGGGAGACCATGCCGGTGCTCGTGCGGCTCGTGCGACGCTCGTCGTGGGCGACGCCCGTCGACGCCCGTCGACGCCCGTCGAGGCAGGGAGACACGGATGCGCGTCGGTCGGATCGTGATCGTCGGCGGTGGGCTGGCCGGGGTGCGTACCGCCGAGCGGCTGCGCAGGGCGGGGCACGACGGTCCCGTCACGCTGGTCGGCGCCGAGCCGCACGCGCCGTACGACCGGCCGCCGTTGTCGAAGAAGCTGCTCACCCAGGACGACGAGCCGGCCGAGCCGCCGTTCCTGCGCGGGGTGGACGGCGTCGAGTCGCTGGCCGGGGTGCGCGCGACCGCGCTGCACACCGCCGGGCGCTCGCTCACCCTCGACAACGGGTGCTCGCTCGACTTCGGCCGGCTGGTGATCGCGACCGGCGTGCGGCCCAGAACGCTTCCCGCCTTCGACGGCTGGTCCGGCGTGCACATGCTGCGCACCTGGGCGGACTGCCTGGCGTTGCGCGCCGCGCTGCGGGCGGCCGAACGGGTGACGGTCGTCGGCGGCGGGGTGCTGGGCTGCGAGATCGCGGCGAGCGCCCGGACACTGGGGCTGGAGGTGGCGCTGGTGGAGATGCTGGCCCAGCCCCTGGCGGCGGTGCTCGGTTCCGAGGTCGGGTCGGTGGTGGCGTCGCTGCACCGCGCGCATGGTGTCGACGTTCACTGCTCGACGAGGGTCGACCGGCTCGAGGGCCCGGGCGGCACCGTCGAGCGGGTGGTGCTCGCGGACGGTCGGGTGCTCGAAACCGACCTGGTGGTCGTGGCGGCCGGCGCGGTCCCGAACACGGAGTGGCTGGCCTCCTCGGGCCTGACCCTGGCCGACGGCGTCGTGTGCGACCGAACCGGCACCACGTCGGCGGAGGACGTGTTCGCGGTGGGCGACGTGGCGCGGCTGCCGCACCCGTGGGCCGACGGCACCGTCCGGTTGGAACACTGGACGAGCGCGGGTGACACCGCCGCGCTGGTGGCCCGCAACCTGCTCGCCGACCCGGCCGATCGCACCGGGCTAACCACGGTCCCGTACTTCTGGACCGACCAGTACCGCGCCAAGCTCCAGGTCGTCGGCCTCCCCGACCCGACCGACGAGCTGACCGTGGTCGAGGGCTCGCTGGTCGACGGCCCCTTCGTCGCCACCTGGACCCGCGCAGGCGTGCTCACCGGCGCGGTGACCGTCGGCATGCCCGCGGCGCTGGGCCGCTACCGCAAGCTGGTCGGGGCCCCCGCTACCGGGTAGCGGAGTTCAGCCGCTCCCGCTGCCACGGGATGTCCCCGGGTCTGACCGCGGCGTCGGCGTCCTCGGGCAGGTCCGCGCCCGCGAGCACCTCCCGCGCCGCCCGGAGCTGGGTGGCGAGCCCGCGGCGCAGCGCCACCAACCGCCCCACCTCCACCCGCGCGACCTCGACCCGCCGCGCCGACTCCTCGGTCGCCTCCCGCACCCGCCAGTCGGCCTCCGCGCCGGCGGCCCCGACGAGCCGCTCGGCCGTGGCGGTGGCGCCGCTGACCAGCCGCTCGACCTCCGCCGTCGCACCATCCACCAGCCGCGCCGACTCGACGGTCGCCGCCACCACCATGCGAGTGGACACGGTGGTCGCCTCATCGACACGGCGATCGGCCTCGTCGCCGGCCTCGCGAACCCGCCACGCCGCCTCCGCGGTCGCCGAACCCGCCAACCGATCAGCCTCCGCCGTCGCACCATCCACCATGCGAACCGACCTGTCCGTCGCCTCCCGCACCAACCGGGTCGACTCGGCGGTCGCCTCCACGACGCGGCGGGCGGACTCCTCCGTCGCCTCGCGCACCAGGCGGTCGGACTCCTCGGTCGCCCCGTACATCAGCTGGTCGGCGGTCTCGGTGGCCTCGTACACATGGTGGGTCGCCCAGTCCGTCGCCTTGCGTACGCGTTGTGCGGCGTCGTCGGTGGCCGCGCGGATCCGGCGGTCGGCCTCCTCGGCGGCCTCGCGGACTCGCCACTCCGCCTCCGCGCGGGCGCCGCCCACCAGCTGGTCGGCTTCCGCCGTCGCGGCGGTCACCAGGCGGTCGGCCTCGGCCCTGACGGCCAGGCGCACCTCGGCCACCTCGCGCATGGCATCCGTGCGGCGGGTCGCCATGGCCACGTCGAAGTCGGTCTCCACCCGGTCCCGGCGGCGGGCGACCTGGCCGTCCAGCTCCTGGCGGCGGCGGTCGGCCTCGGTGGTCATCGCCGCCGCCTCGGCGCGGGTCTGCCGCAGCAGGGTGCGGTGCTCGGTCTCCATCTCGCGGCGCCGGCCGTCCAGCTCCGTGATCGACTTCTCGTACCGGGCGCGCAACCGGCAGGCCGCATCCTCCGCCGTGGCCCAACAATGCTCGGCCGCCGCCTGGGCCCGCGCGGTGATCTCCGCGGCCTCCTCCTTGGCGAGCTCGAGCATCCGCCGCAGCCGGTCCCGCAACGCGTCCGGTTCGATCGGCGTGCGGCACACGTCGTCCAACCGCTGCAGTAACCGGGCGTTCTCGGCGCGGACCTGCTCGACCTCCGTGGTGAGTGCCTCGACGACACCCGCGTTCGCGTCCCGGTCGGCCGCGAGCGAGCGCAGCTCCTCCTCGACACTCCGCACGTACTGGCGGACCGGCCCGCGCCGGTAACCACGCAACACCACGTCGAACCCTGTGCGAAGCGGCACCAGTTCCCTGCCGTTGCTCACCCGGCATCACCCCTTCCCCGACAACGTCCATCCATTGTGGACGGTCAGGGCGAACGACCGTCCATCCCCACGTATACCGCAGTACCCGCACGGAGAGAAGGCCTCGAGGAGCTTGGGAAAGGAGCGTGATCAGAAACGGACGATCGTGCGCCCGCCCTGGCCGAAGTGCTCGAATGCCGCGTTGACGCCGGTCAGGTCGGTGGAGTCGGTCGCGAGCGCGGCAAGATCCACCCGGCCCGCGGCGACCTCGTCCAGCAGCCGGGGCACGTCGACGTCCGGGTCGGACGAGCCGTAGACGCAGCCGTGCAGCGTGCGGCCGAACCAGTACAGCTCCAGCGCGTTGAACTCGACCGGGCTGGTCCTGCTGCCGACGCCGATCACGGTGACCGTGCCGCCCCGGCGGCTGCTCCCCCACGACGCGCGGATGGTCGCCGGCAGGCCGACGCAGTCGAAGGCGTGGTCGGCGCCGCGGCCACCCGTGAGGCCGCGGATCGCCTTGCTCGTCTTGTCGTCGGCCACGATGAAGTCCGTCGCCCCGTGCACGGCCGCGAGCGAGGCCTTCGACCCGCTGACGTCCACGCCGATGATCGGCCCGGCGCCGGCCGCGCGGGCCGCCTGCAGCACCGAGAGCCCGATCCCGCCGAGACCGATGACCACCACCGACTGCCCGGCCCGCACGCGCGCGGTGTTGTGCACCGCGCCGTTGCCGGTGAGCACGGCGCAGCCGAGCACCGCGGCCTGCTCCAGCGGGAAGTCCGCCGGGATCGGCACGACGCCCTGCTGCGGCACGATCGTCTCCTCGGCGAACGCGCCGGTGCCGAGCCCCGGGTAGACCGGCGTGCCGTCGGTGAACCGCGCGTACGGGTGGGTCGCCCGCTCCTCGGCGTGCACGCACAGCCACGGCTCGCCCTGCTCGCAGAACCAGCACGCCCGGCACGCGGGCGCCCAGTTCAGCACCACCGGGTCGCCGACGGAGACCCGGTCGACGCCCTCGCCGACCGACACGACGGTGCCGGCACCCTCGTGGCCCAGCACCGCCGGCATGTCCAGGGCGAGCGTGCCGTTGGCGAGCGACAGGTCGGAGTGGCACACCCCGGCCGCCGCCACCCGGACGCGCACCTGCCCGGGCCCGGGGTCGCCGAGCTCGATGTCGCGCACCTCGAGCGGCTCACCCTGCCGCATCAGCACCGCTGCCCTGACCATGGTTCTCCTCTTCACCGGCGAAGCGGACGTCCCGACCTCGGGGGTGCGCACGGTTCGCAGGGTATTCCCCAGGGGTCGGCTGGTGGCCACGGTGGCGGCCAAAGTTCGTCCACCGTGTGCAGGTGGAAGAAGTTGCGCCACTCGCGTGGCCGCTCATCGAACCGGACCGAGACGACCGGAACCCAGTGGTTCAGCCGGTGACGCGCGTCCACTCGACTCCGCTGGGCCTCTGGCCGGTCAGGATGTACTCCTCGATCACCGCGAATACCCGGTCGAGCGGGAGCACCGACGCGGCCGGGAACTCGTGCGTCACGCCGAAGTCGAATGGGATCACGACCTCCGGCGCGATTGGGCGCGGGTTCAGGCTGACGCACTGCGCGCGGCCGTTGTGGAAGACCAATGCCCCGTACCCGTGGTCAACGGCCGCGGTGAGGTGCTCGCGCGGGAACTCGTCGTCATCGTCCTGCAGCCACATCCCGAACCCTGTGGCCTCGTCGCGCTCGAAGTGCGCGCCCGACCGACATGGCCGGTCCCACGAGTAGACCAGGGCGTGCGTGCGTCCGTCACCGGAGAGCCGCTGCCTGATCTCGGCCATGAGCGTGTGCCGCTCGTCGTCGGTGTGAGCGATGGACCAGTACTGGTCCATCGGCGTACCGACTGGCACGTCCTCGGTTGCGGGACCTTTCTTCTCAGGGAAGATCACCGTAGTGACGGTGCCCGTCGCCAACGTCATGCCTTCAGCCCCTTCCCTTGATCACGAGCACTTGCCGGGCGCTCTTCGTCCAGATCCACAGTGTGGCTCCTTCGGGGAGAAGGGCGCGAACGGCGTCGTTGCATCCGCCGCATACGAACGTATTGTTGATCACCAATACGCCAAACAGTGTACTGGCGTCATGCATCTTCGCGGCGATCTTGGCCTCGACGTGAGTGGCGGGGTTCGGGTCAGGGTTGTCGTACCCGATGTCCCGCAGAAGCGATGCGGCGCGCTCGGACAGGTCGTCGCTCCCGCTGCTGAGGGCGATGTAGTCGTCCGGGCTCAACTCGAAGAACAGGCCGGTGGTGGTCTTGCCGCGCACTAGCTCGGGCCGTTCCTGCTGTTGGGTCGCCCAGTTCGGGTCGAGCGCCGCCTGCTTCAAGTCCTCGCACTCGCTGGACTCGGCGTGCGCGACCGCATCGGACGCCGCGTCGCACCCGTCGTCGCTGAACGGGATGAGGTCGATCCCGCAGGACTTCGCGACAATGACCACCAGGACCACGACGACGGCCCAGCCGACCAGCTTCCTCATCCTCTTTGCCCGCCCCTTCTTCGGCACACACCGCTCACCAAACATTACCGATCGTGGCACGCTGGTAGGGCGGGATCCCGGACGGTGACGGTGGGTGTGTTAACGGAGGTTGGCCACGGTCGCGGTGGGCTCATCGAGCCATAGCTGGTGGTGGCCGGTGTCGGTGACGGTGAGTCCCCAGTGGGTGAGGTCGGGGCGGCTGGCGCGGTGCCAGGCGTGCAGGGCGGGTTGGAGTTCGTCCCACAGTCGCCGGCTGCCGGCCTGGCGCACGGTAGCGGTCAGCTGGCCGGGCTGTTGGTTCGTGGGGTTGGGGAGGTCGACGCGGGCCCAGCTACCGGTGGCGGGATGAAGCCACCGGTAGGAGTTCACCGGCCCTGTCGGGTCGGCTCCGGCATGGGTGTAGACGAGTTGGCTGCGGTCAGCGAGCAAACCGGTAAGGAACGCGGCCAGGGCGAATTCTCTGTCGAGCTGCGGATGGGTGATGACGGTGGTGGTCATGTCGGGGCCGGCCACCGTGGCGTCAGCTGCCGTATCGGTGGCGTTCGGGCCGGGGCCACCGGTGGCGTGCAGGACGTCGGTGACCGGGCTACGGGGGGTGTAGTGCTGGCTGTCGGAGCGCAGGGGCATGAACCCGGCGCCGCCGAGAAACCTCCCGGACACCGCCCGGGCACTGGTGGTATCGGTGTCGCGGAGCAGGACGATGCCTTTGGAGACATTGGCGAGGATCGCTCCGGCGGGGGCGAGCTGGGTGATCCAGTCGGTAGGGACCCGGTCGATGCCGCAGGTGGCGATGATCCGGTCGAACGGCGCGCGACCGGGTGCGCCGAGCGCGCCGTCGGAGCAGAGCACCACTGGGTGGTAGCCCGCGGTACAAGGGCTGACTCGGGTCTGTTGCTCAGCGTCGCTGGACACCGCTTACCGCACGTTCGGGGAGCTGGTCACCGTTCCGTAGGCGACGCAGCGCTGCCTCAGCCGCGCTCATGGCGTAGTTCAGCTTCTCCGTCGCATAGTCCACCTCGACCGTGGCGTTCCCGAAGGCTCGTACGGCCGCGTCGGCCGCCTCGGCCCTGCCGCTTGCCTCAGTCGCCGCCGCACGGAGAGACGTGGACACGTCATGGACTCCCACCTCTTCCACCGCTACCGCCAGGTCCAGCGCCCGAGCAACGGCCTGAACGGCCCGCCGCTCCGCAACCGCGGCCTTCGCGCACCCATCGTCCTCGACTGCCCACAGGTCCAGACCGGCCAGCACTTCCGGGAGTTGATCGCGCAGGGCCTCCACATGCACCCGGTCCATCGCGATCTCGCAGTACGTCCCGCTGGTTTCGATCACCAGACACGCCGACTCGTCACACCGCCTGGTCCACAGCCTGACCGAGCCGTTCCCATCCAGGCTGATGCTCACCGAATCCACACTCATCGTCTATTGCTCCTCTCGCCGTCTACCCAGAAGAACGACTGTATCGTAGACGACTGGCAATGCTCCAATCGGGCGACCCGCCCCTGTTCACGTCGAGCGACTAGGATGTGTCTCATGCCTGTAGCCACCGATGCCGTAACGCCCCGCGCACGGGCGCTGGCAGCTGCCATCCGCGAGATCCGGGAGCGTTCCGGCGTCAGCGGACGCAAGCTCAGCGCCCAACTCGGGCTGAGTCACGGCACGCTGTCGCACTGGGAGACCGGCCGGCGGATCCCCAGCGTCGAGGACGTCGCCGCGTTTCTCGCGGTGCTCGGGGTCGTGGGCGAGGAGAAGGAACACGTCCTCGACCTCGCCCGCCACGCGGCCGAGCCGAACTGGCTCACCGTGGGCATGCCCGGCATTCCCCAGCAGCTCGCGGGCGTGTGGGAATGCGAGCGCGCGGCGTCGGCGATCGCGGCATGGACGCCGATGATCATCCCCGGTCTGCTGCAGACCCCGGAGTACGCCCGCGCCACCGCTGTGGCGGGCGGCCTGCCCGAAGGCGAGGTCGAGTCGCGGGTGATGGTCCGCAACGGCAGGCGTGAGGTCATCACGCGCCGCAACGACCCGGTGATGTTCGAGGCGCTGATCTGCGAGGTCGCCCTGCGGGAGGTGATCGGCGGCACGGAGGTGCTGGCCGAGCAGCTCCGCTGGCTGGGCGACATGGCGAAGCGGAAGAACGTCACCGTGCGCGTGGTGCCGCTGGGTGTCGGCTGGCATCCCGGGTTCGCCGGGCCGTTCGTGCTGTACGACTTCCCGGACGCGCCGCCGGTCGTCCACTTCGAGCACTACAGCTCGGGCGCGTTCGTGCCGGACGCCGACGACGTGCAGGCATACCGAGGGGCCGTGGATCGGCTCCGCGAGATCGCGATGAGCCCGGCGGCCTCGACGAGGCACATCGCGGAGGTTGCCAAGGAAATGGAGCACACGACATGAACGTCACCCGCTGGCGCAAGAGCACCCGTTCCAACCCGAACGGGGACTGCGTTGAGCTGGCGCACACCTTTGACCGGGTTCGCGACAGCAAGAACCCGACGGGCCCGGTCCTGCGGGCAGACCTTCCCGCCCTCGTGGGCGCCGCCAAGGCCGGCCTGCTTGATCACTGACGACGACCGACAGGTGCGCCCGGCACGGCTCGTCGGGGGCCCACCAGCAAGCCGGCGCGCGGATGGTCGCGATCATCGCACCCCGAGGACTGGTCCGCCGGTCAGGCGACCGTGCGCGACCTCGCGACGGGCGATCAGCACAGCGTCCCGGTAGGCACGGTGGCGTCGGTGGTCGCCGAACGTCTTGCCCGCAGAGGGTAAGCACCACCCCACCAGTTCGGGCGCACTCGACACCGCCTGAGCCGACCGAGCAAACCGGTGGCCTAGTCGATGACCAGTCGAGCCCGGTCGATGGCGCGGTCGATGGCGAGCCTCATGCCGCCTCCAGGGTCAGCAGGGCCTGCTTGGCACCCGGGCCGCCCGCGTACCCACCGGACGAGCCGTCCGAGCGGACGACCCGGTGGCACGGCACCACGACCGGCACCGGGTTGGTCGCACACGCCGTCCCGACCGCGCGGACCGCACGCGGACTGCCCGCGGCCGCGGCGACCTGGGCGTAGCTCTCGGTCCGCCCGTAGCCGATGTCGGTCAGGTGGGCCAGCACCGTCCGGCGGAAACCCGACGCCAGGCGCAGGTCCAGTGGCACGTCGAACGAGCGCCGCCGGCCGGCGAAGTACTCGTCCAGCTGCCTCGCCACGGCGTCGAGCCGGGCCGGCGCGTGCAGGATTCGCGGACTCACCTTCTCGGCGAGCACCGAGAGCGCCGCGTCGTGGCCGGCCGTCGGGTACACGACCCGCAGCAGACCGGTGGGCGTCGCGGCCAGCAGCAGCGAGCCGACCGGCGTGTCGACCGTGCGGTAGGCGATGTCCAGGATGCCCTCCCGCTCGGCCGCGGCGGCGAGGCGCTCGTGCAGCCGCATCGGGACGTCCGCCGGCATGTCGGCAAAGAGCTCAGTCATGGTCCTCTCCCCTCGGATATGTCGTGCGCAGCCGCTTGATGCCGTCGGCCGCGGCGCGACGGGCGGCGTCGGTGCTGCCGCCGGTGATCGCCGCGACCTCCAGGTAGGGCAGGCCGGCTAGGTGGTGGTAGGCCACCGCCTCGCGCTGCTTGCGGGGCAGCGCGGCGAGCGCGTCCCACAGGTCGCCGTCCCAGTCCTGCGGCCGGCCCGTGCGGGTCGGCCGGTCCGGCACCTCGTCGACGGCGATCGGCCGGCGGGCGGTGGCCCGGTGCACGTCGACCGCCTTGCGGTGCGCGATGGTGACCAGCCAGGCCTCCACGTTGGCGTCGCCCGGCAGGTCCGGGTACGCGCGCAACGCGGACAGGAACGTCTCCGACCACGCGTCCTCGGCGTCCGCCTGCCCGAGCGCCGCCCGGCACACGCGCAGCACCATCGGCCCGTACTCGGCGACGATCTGCTCGAAAGGTCTCACACCACGTAGACGTCCCGCTGCCACGGAACGTGAGATTGCCCTATGCGGCCGGGCCGAGCCCGAGGCCTCCGGCGATGTCGAGCTCCTGGCCGGTGAACTCGCCGGTCAGCATGGGCATCGCCGCGCCGATGGCGGCCTTGGTCTCGGGCAGCTCGAGGGACGCCGCGTGGTGGGCCGCGCTCCGCCACACCTCGTACACCCAGATCATGTCCTCGTCGGGGTCCGAGGTGCCGACCACGTACAGGTCGCAGCCGGCCGCGCGCAGCCCGTCCTCCCCACCGAGGAGCAGCGCCACGACCTCGTCGCGCTTGTCGGGCTTCGTCCGCATGGTCGCCAGATATCCGTATCGCATCGGGCGATCATGCCAGCGCCGTAGCTGTTCAGCCTGAGTGACAGGTCGGCGGTGGTCGCCACCGGTGATCCACTACGGTTTTGATCATGGGGTCAGGCCGGGAAGCAGCACACGACGACGTCGTGTCGTTGTTGGCCGCCAAGGACGCCGAGATCGCGAC
>NZ_WHTD01000183.1 GCF_009379765.1 Actinophytocola sp.
CGTCGCCCACGGTGAAGTCGCGCTCGACCGTATCGTTCGACGACGGCTCGGCGGTGAACTGCGGAGAGTCCATAGGTGTTGCCTTTCGGGAGTGCCTTGTTGTCGAGGCGCTCCCGGCGACACCTACGTCAATCGCCCGACTGTGACGGGAAGGGGGAGCACCCACATCGATACAGCGTTCATGGGTCTCACCTCCTCGGGCGGTGTCACGGTCGAGTGCAAGCTACAAGCCCGAGCATCACCCCGTCCAATCCTTTCCCAGCCACGTGACCGGCCGCCCCGCGCGGCTACTTTGCACCGTGGGTCAGAGATAGGAGACCGGGGCCGTCAAGCTCGCACCTCCGCTCCGGCCCGCAACCCCACTACTTAACATAATGTAGATTATCGAACTTTGGGTATCAGGCCGGGAGAGCGCCGGCCCGTTGCGAGCAGCCCCCTGACAGTTCCGCCCCGACGACGGCGACGGCTGTGGACAGGACGCGCCGGGCACGACCCGAACGGTCGGTGTCGCTCACTAGGTTTGGTTCGGGGGGCTGCTCAGCGCTGACGGCTGTTCCCTCCGGCCTGGCCATCGAACCGTCCACAGGCGCTCGCCCGTGCGCCGGTTTCTGTCGGCACCCTCAAGTACGCTGGAAACCGGGGCCGGAGGCCGCACCGCGTTCGAACGGGTGACCGTTGCCGCCACTCTCCTGTCCCCTCCACCTGCGACTAGTTTCGTCACGTGACGTAATGGCCCGAGGGTCCCCAGGAAGGCTCCAGCGCGTCTGGACCGGCCTGCTGTAGTCGACCTTTATCCACCTTTGAGTCGTCCGCCTTACGCTCGGACAGCGAGCAGCACAAGAACACCACACGTGCGAGTGGACGGGAATTCTATGAGCAAGGAAAAAGTCATCTGGCTCGATGGAGAGCTCGTTCCGTGGGACGAGGCGACCATTCACGTCACCAGCTACGGCCTTTATTTCGGAATTGGTTTCTTCGAGGCGATCCGAACGTTCGACACCCCGGACGGCCCGGCGTTCTTCCGGCTGGACGACCACTTGAAGCGACTGTCCGACACCGCACACACCTACCTGGCGACACTGCCGTACTCGCAGAGCGATCTCATCGCCGCGTGCAAGCAGGTCGTCCAGGCCAATGATCTCGCCGAATGTCTGGTTCGCCCCATCGTATTCCTCGGCGACGGCGACCACCCATTGGCCGCGAAATGGCGTGCAACGGTTATCGCGATGTCCCGCGGACCATATGTGTCGCTCCCCGACGAGGGCGGAATCCACGCCAAGATCAGCAGTTTCCACCGGATGAGCGCCAACGCGCTGCCCCCCGCGGCCAAGGCCACCGGGCAGTACCTCAACGCCTACCTGGCCCAGTCCGACGCCCTCGGCGCCAAGTACGACGACGCCCTCCTGCTCAACGAGCACGGCCACGTCGTCGACGGCTGGGTGCACAACATCTTCGTCGTCCGCGACGGTGTCGTCCGCACGCCACCGGTCAGCGCCGGCGCGCTCGCGGGCATCACCCGCGACACCATGATCACGCTCGCCCGCGAGCAAGGCCTGACCTGCGTCGAGGAGAACCTCGTCCGCACCGATCTCTACAACGCCGACGAGGTCTTCCTCACCGGCACCTCCGCCGGCCTCGTCCCGGTCATCTCGGTCGACCGCCGCACGGTCGGCGACGGCAAGCCCGGCGAGATCAGCCGCACGCTCGCCGACATGTTCGGCGACATCGTGCACGGCCGGGTCGACATCCACGCCGAGTGGCGGGAGCCGGTCGGATGACCAGCGGCGCGGCCCGCTGGTGGACGCTCGCCGCGGTGTCCGCCGCGGTGTTCATGGTGATGCTCGACCTCACCGTCGTGAACGTGGCACTCCCCCAGATCCGCAACTCGCTCGGCGCCGACTTCTCCGCGATGCAGTGGGTGATCGACGCGTACACGCTCACCCTCGCGGCGTTCCTGCTCACCGCCGGCTCGCTCGCCGACGCGTGGGGCCGCAAGCGGGTCTTCGCGGTCGGGTTCGGGCTGTTCACGGTCGCGTCCTGGGCGTGCGGCATGGCCGACGACGTCCTCGCGCTCAACCTCGCCCGCGCGGCGCAGGGCGTCGGTGCCGCCGTGCTGTACGCGGTCGGGCCCGCGCTGATCGGCCACGAGTTCCGCGGCAAGGCCCGCGGCCTGGCGTTCGGCATGTTCGGTGGCATGTCCGGCCTGGCCATCGCGCTCGGGCCGGTGATCGGCGGCGCGCTGACCTCCGGGCCGGGCTGGCGGTGGATCTTCCTGATCAACATCCCGGTCGGCCTCGTCGCGATCCTCATCACCGTGCTGCGGGTACGGGAGTCGCGCAACCCCAAGGCACACGGCGCGGACTGGCCCGGCCTGCTGACCTTCTCAGGTGCGCTCGCGCTGCTCGTGTTCGGGCTGCTGCGCGGCAACGAGGAGGGCTGGACGAGCCCGCTGATCCTGGCTCTGCTCGGCGGCGCGGTCGTGCTGCTCGGCGCGTTCGTCCGGGTGGAACGCACACGTGGGCCGCGGGCGATGTTCGACCTCAGCCTGTTCCGCAACCGCACGTTCGTCGGCATCGCGCTGGCCGCGCTGTTCGCCAACGCAGCCGCGATCCCCGCGGTGTTCTTCGAGATCTCCGCCGTGCAGAACCTGCTGCACTTCTCGCCGTGGGACACCGGCGTCCGGTTCCTGCCGCTGACGCTCACCCTGTTCGTGTTCTCCGCGCTGGCGGGCGCGCTCACCGGCCGGATGTCCATGCGGGTTCTGGTGTTTCTCGCGTCGATGTTCATCGCCGGCGGTCTCGCGCTGGTCGTGCTGGCCGACGAGCACACCGCATGGACCGTGCTCATCCCGAGCATGATCGTCGGCGGCGTGGGGCTGGGGATGTTCCAGCCGCTGCGGGCGGCGATCTCGATCGGCGTGGTCGAGCCGGAGCGCTCCGGCATGGCCTCCGGGATCAACGAGACGTTCCAGCAGGTCGGCGTCGCGATCGGGATCGCCGCGCTGGGAGCCTTGTTCGAGAGCCGTGTCGTGTCGGCGTTCGCCGGATCCGCGGCGGACGGGCAGTTGGTGGCCGCCGGGCAGATCGACGCGGTCGGGCAGGCCGGGCCGGAGGTGCTCGGCGCGGCGCGGCAGGCGTTCGTGTCCGGCTTCCACCAGACGATGCTGGTGTGCGCGGCGCTCGCCGCGGTCGCCGCGGTGATCGCGCTGGTGATGATCCGCACCCGGGACTTCCACGCGAGCGCGCTGTCGGCGATCCCGCCCGAGCTCGACGACGCCGAGCCGTCCCGACCCCGCGAAGTCCAGGGAGCACACCGATGACCGCCAACCTGTCGAGCCCGGTGCGCCCGACGGTCGAGCCGGCCGACCTGTCGTTCGAGAGCACCGTGCCGCGCGCGATCGTGCACCGGCACGCGGTGAGCGAGGTGTTCCTCACCGACTCCGCGCGGCTGTCCGACACCGAGTTCCTCGTCGCCGCGCACCTGCCGACGACGCACGGGTTCTTCGGCGACCAGCTCCGGTCCGGACGCGCCGACCCGCTGTACTTCGTCGAGGTGTCCCGGCAGGCGTGCGTGCTGTTGGCGCACCGGTACTTCGACGTGCCGCGCGGGTTCGGGTTCGTGTTCCGCGGCTCCACGATGTCCGTGCTCGACGCCGGCGCGCTGCGGCTCGGCGCCGAGCCGGCCCGGGTGGTGCTCACCGTGAGCGTGCCGGACGTGCAGTACCGCAACGGGACCGCGTACCTGATGGAGCTGTCCATCGTGGCCTCGGTGGACGGTCGGCGGGCGATCCGGTTCGGCGGCGTGCAGCTGATGCTGCCGCGCGAGACGTTCGCCCAGCTGCGCGCGACCGGCATGGCGCAGCTGGCGACCGACGCCGGTGGGCAGGACGGTCCGCCGCTAGTGTCGCGTGACCCTGAAACCTTGACGCCGCTGCGGCCAACGCGGCCCCTGGCTGCGTTGGAGAAAAGCCCAAGTACATCCAGTACGAGCGGCTTTCCTCCGCCTTGCCAGGAACCACGTGGATCCACAGCGGACGCAAAGGAACAAGATCACGCGACACTAGAGCCGGCGGCGATCGGCCGGACCGACCCGCGCAACGTGGTCCTCTCCCCCGCCGGTGATGATCATGAGCTCATCGTCGACCGGACGCACCCGGTGTTCTTCGACCATCCGCAGGACCACGCGCCGGGCCTGCTGCTGGTCGAGGCGTTCCAGCAGGCCGCGTTCGCCGCGCTGTACCGGCCCGACGCCGCTCCCCCGGCCCTCGAGTCGCTGGACCTGACCTTCGACCGGTTCGTCGAGCTCGACGTCCCCGTCCGGGTCCGGTCCCGGGTGGACGGTCCGGTCGTGACCGTCGAGCTGGTCCAAGGTGGACAGACGGCGGCCAGGGCGACGGTGCGGGTGCGCTGATGGACGTGACGATCAAGGCCGTGCTGTTCGACTACGGCGGCGTGCTGACCAACCCGATCGAGGAGTCGCTGGTCACGTTCGCCTCGCGCAACGGGCTGACCGCCGGGCAGATCAACGCCGCGGTCGGCGCGGTGTCCCGGCGGGAGGGCTACCCGCTGATGGGTGCGCTGGAGACCGGGCTCGTCACCGAGATCGAGGTGGCGCGCAAGGTGAGCGCGGAGCTCAGCCGGGCCACCGGCCGCTCTGTCGAGATCGTCGAGTACCGGGAGCAGTGGTTCGGCTGCCGGCTGCCCAACGAGGCGTTGCTGGACTACCTGCCGGAGCTGCGCGACCGGGGATACGTCCTGGGTCTGCTCACCAACAACGTCCGGGAGTGGCGCACGTCGTGGCGGGCCGGGGTGCCGGTGTCGCTGTTCGACTGTGTCGTCGACTCCTCGGCCGAGGGGGTCCGCAAGCCCGACCCGGCGTTCTACCGGGTCGCGCTCGACCGGCTGGGGCGGCTCGGGGTCGCCCCGGGCGCCTGCCTGATGGTCGACGACGTGGCGGACAACTGCGCGGCGGCGGCCGGGGCCGGCATGCGCGCGATCCGGTTCACCGGCACCGAAGAAGCCATCACCGCCATCGAACGAGAGCTGCGGCCATGACAACGAACCCCGTCACCCACATCCCCGTACTCGTGATCGGCGCCGGCCCGACGGGCTTGGCGACCGCGGCCCTGCTGCGCCGCCACGGCGTCGAGGTCCGGCTCGTCGACCGGGCCATCGGAACCAGCGTGCAGTCCAAGGCGAACCTGCTGTGGTGCCGCACGCTCGAGGTCCTCGACGAGCTCGGTCTCGCGACCGCGGCGCAGGAAGCGGGCGACCCGCTCGTCGAAGGCCGCTACTCGGCAGGCGCGAAGCGGCTCGCGACCGTGCGGACCAACGCGGTGCCGGGCACCCGGTTCCAGCCGACGATCGTGCAACAGAACACGACCGAGCGGATCCTCGCCGGTGCGCTGGACGTCCCGGTCGAGTGGGGCACCGAGGCGCTCGAGTTCGCTGTGGACGGTGAGCGGCCTGAGGTGCTGCTGCGCCGGCCGGACGGCGGGACCGAGCGGGTGCGGGCGGAGTACCTCGTGGCGTGCGACGGGATGCGCAGCCGGGTGCGGGCCGCGGCGGGGGTGGAGTTCGAGGGCGAGGCGATCGACGAGGACTTCGTGCTGGGCGACGCCGAGGTGTCGACCGACCTGGAGCGCAACACCGCGTACCAGTTCTTCGGCACCGACGGGTTCCTCATCGCCTCGCAGCTGCCGGGTGGGCTGTGGCGGCTGGCCGGGCCGGTGGGCAAGCCGGTCGAGTCGCCGGGGCCCGCGGACCTGCAGCACCTGGTGGACAAGTACGCGCCGGGCACGATCACGGTGACCGGCGCGGCGTGGGTGGACAGCTTCCGGATCTCGCAGCGGGTGTCGCCGGGCTTCCAGCGCGGCCGGGTCCTGCTCGCCGGCGACGCCGTGCACGTGCACAGCCCGGCCGCCGGGCAGGGGCTCAACAGCAGCATCCAGGACGCGCACAACCTGGCGTGGAAGCTGGCGTTCGTGGTGCGGGGGCTCGCCGGCCCGCGGCTGCTGGAGACCTACGGCCACGAGCGCAAGGAGGTCGCCGAGGCCATCCGCCGGGTGACCCGGATGCAGGCGAAGATGTGGTTCATGGCGCGCACGCCGCTGGCCCGGCTGCGGCGCACGGCGATGCTGCGCCTGCTGGACCGCACCGGTGCGTTCGAGCGCAAGCTGCTGCCGCGGCTGGCGCAGCTGACGATCGACTACGCAAGCTCGCCGCTGACCGGGGGCGCGGCGCCGAGGAAGGACCCGCTTCGGCCCGGGCTGCGGCTGCCGGACGTCGAGGTGACGCTCGCCGACGGCGACCGGGCGTGGACGTTGGCGTTGTGCGCGGACACCCGGCTGACCCTGCTGACCGCGGCGCCCGGCGCGCTCGACGCGCTGGCCGCCCGGTACTCCGCGGCCGTGGTGCTGCGGCCGGTCGTGGCGGGTGGGCCGCTCGCGCCGCTCGCGACCGATGTGGTGGCGGTTCGCCCGGACGGCCACGTCGGCTACCGCGGCCCGGCCACCGACGTCGCCGCGCTGGAGCGGTGGCTCACCGGCCCGCTCGCCCTGACCGCCTCGATCCCCACCTCGATCCCCGCTGGAGCCCACGATGCGACTGACCACTGACCTCTACCTCGCGGGCGCCGCGGCCTGGTTGCCGCCGGCGATCTCCGCCAAGCAGGTCGCCGCGAACGGCGGCTACACCGAGGACGAGCTGAACGTGAACGGGATCGTGTGCGCGCCGGAGGGCAGCGACAGCCCGCCGGCGATGGCCGCCCGCGCGGCCGCGACAGCGCTGTCCCGCTCGGGCGTCGCGGTGTCGGAGGTGGCGCTGGTGCTGCACGCGTACTCCCACCACCAGGGACAGGCGTTCTGGTCGCCCGCCTCGTTCGTGCAGCGGTCGGTCGGGGCGACGGCGGCGTGCGCGATCAACGTGGGGCAGATGTCGAACAGCGGGATGGCGGCGGTGGAGCTCGCGCTGCCGTACCTGGCGGCTCGGCCAGGGTCGGCCGCGCTGGTGACGACCGCGGACCGGTTCTGCGCGCCGAGCTTCGACCGGTGGACCGCCGACCTCGGCATCGTCTACGGCGACGGGGCCGCCGCGCTGGTGCTGTCGGCGTCGGCCGGGTTCGCGCGGGTGCTGTCGATGCGGACGTGGACAGAGGCGTCGCTGGAGCAGCTGCACCGGGGCAACGTCGCGTTCAGCGACCACCCGGGCGAGGTGGCGGTGGACGTGCGGCGGACCAAGACCGACTACGTCACCGAGGTCGGGCTGCCGTCGGTGATCGAGCGGTCGTCCGCCGGGGTGAAGTCCGTTGTGGAGGGTGCGCTCGCGGATGCCGGGCGGTCGATGGACGACATGGCGGTGGTCGTGCTGCCGAACCTGGGTCGGCACGTGATCGCGGCGCAGTACCTCGGGCACCTGGGGCTGGTGCCGGAGCGGACGCTGATGGACTGGGGTGCGCACACCGGGCACCTCGGCGGCGGCGACCAGCTGGCGGCGGTGGCCCGGCTGGTCGAGGCGAAGCGGGTGTCGGCCGGCCAGCACGTGCTGCTGGTGGGCGCGGGCGGCGGGTTCTCGTGGTCGGCGGCGGTGGTCGAGGTGCTGAACGTGCCGGAGTGGCCGGAGCAGACCGCGATGCCGGCGCTGCCCGCGGACGTCTGACCCGCTCCCACCCGACAGTGGCCGGGATGCCCTCGTCGGCATCCCGGCCACTGTCGTCGGGAACTTCAGCTCTCGGGCGCGAGCGGCACAGAGTGGAACAGCGCGATCTTCCAGCTCCCGTCGATCCGGCGCAGCACCATCGTGGTCGGCGCGATGTCCTCGTGCCGCTTGCCGGCGAAGGTGTACCGCTGCTCGACGACATAGGTGGCGACGGCCGTGTCGCCGTACTCGCGGATCCCCATGTCGCGAATCTCGGAGACCTCGTCGGTCAGGGACGACTCGAGGGTGGCCAGGTGCGCGCCGATCTCGCCGAGGCCGCGCTTCCAGGTCCGCATCACGCCGTCGACGGCCTGCATGTCGGCGGCGAGCATGGTCGCCACGCGGGTGACGTCGAGTGCCTCCATGGCCTCGTAGGCCTCGCGAACGAATTCCTCGATGCTGGTGCCGGTCTGCTGTGCCATTGTTTGCGCCATTGACTGTGTCATGGTTTCCGCCCTTTCCCGTTGGGTGGGTTGGCGGAATGGTCACCCGCGCATCGGATCAGCGCCAGAATCGACCGTGCACATCCGACCAGGTCTCGAGTGGACGTAGTATTACGTCGGGAATGTCACTTCTCGGGTGGCATCGGCACCGACTGGAAGAGGACGATCTTCCAGTCGCCGTCGACGCGGCGCAACACCATCGTGGTTGGCGCGACGTCCAGGTAGTCCTGCCCGGCGAAGGAGTACCTCTCCTCGACCAGGTAGGTGGCGATCGCGGTGTCGCCGTAGTCGCGGACCACCATGTCGCCGAGCTCTGAACCCCAGCGCTGGAGCGATGACTCGAGCGCCGCCAGGTGCTGGCCGACCTCGCCGAGGCCGCGCTTCCAGGTGCGCATCAGGCCGTCGACGGCCTGCAGGTCGTCGCTGAGCATCGTCCGTACCCGGTCGACGTCGACGGTCTCCATGGCCCGGTACGCGTCCCGGACGAATTCCTCGATGTCGGTGGTGGTTCGTGGTGCCATGTACTCGTCTCCGTCCTGGTAATTGTCGCACTGCGTGTTTCCGTAATTCTCCCGCGTAATCGGCGGTGGGCACCAGAATCGTCCGCGCCGACACGACCGAGGCTTGAGAGGCCACTGGGCACAATGGGACCGCAGACAATTCACGAGTAAGGGGCTCGGGCGATGAGTTCGGTGAGCGTGATGGGACTCGGCAGCTACCTGCCGGCCGCCGAGGTCGGTCTCGACTTCTTCTACGGCGACACCATCCCGGACGACCCGATGTCGAACAGCCCGCTGTTCCGCCAGCCTCGCACCCGGCGGCACGTGGCGCCGGGTGAGCGGGCGGCGGAGATGATCCGTGACGCCGCGCTGCCGATGTTCGAGCGGCGCGGGATCAGCCCCGCTGGCAACGTCGACGTGCTGATCACCAACGTGCTCCTGCCGGACGGGCTGTTCACCGGCTGCGGCGCGGAGGCGGCGGACCTGCTCGGTTGCGTCCCCGAGTGGATCATCGACCTGCACAACGGCGGCTGCGCGTCGTTCCCGTACATGTTGAAGCTGGCCCGCACGCTCATCGCCGGCGGCGAGGCACGCACCGCGCTGATCTGCAACGTGCAGAACACCGCCGGCCAGGTGTTCGCCCAGCCCGGGGTGCGGACAGCACCGCACGCGGCGGTCCCGGGCGACGGCTGCGGCGTGGCGTACGTGACGGCAGGCGGGCACTCTCCGCTACTGGGGGTCGAGACCCGGAACACGCCCTCGGTCGCCACGGACCTCGGTCCGGCCACATCGGACGGTCGCAGGTTCTGGGAGCCCGGCCAGGGCGAGCTGGACGTGCGGTTCGCCGAGGACAAGACCGCGGAGATCATCGGGCGGGGCAACGCGCTGGTGCCGGACGTGGTCAACGACCTGTGCAAGCGGATCACCGTGAGCCCGGCGGACATCGACGTGCTGATCACCAACCAGCCGAACCGGATCTTCCTGCGCACGTGGCGGGACGCGCTCGGGCTGGAACCGGGACGCCACCTCGACACGTTCGACAGGCTCGGGAACCTCTACGGCGCGGGCGCGCCGGTGACGTTCGCCGAGGCCGTTCGCGACGGTCGGATCCACGACGGCGACCTGGTGGTGCTGGCGGGCTTCGCGCACGCCGGTGACTTCGCCGCGGCCGCCGCCGTCCGCTGGCGGTCCTGACAGAGGCGGCCGAGACGGTGGCGGCCCTGATAGTGGCGGCCCTGATGGTGGCGTACCCACATCCGGCCTGACCCGGGTGTCATCACCTCCTCGGTCCGTTCCACGGGTCCGCACAGCCGGCGGTCGCGGCCGACCGTTGGTGGTATGGCATTACTGCGGGTGCTGCGCTTCGATCACGCGGTGGGGGATGTACGGCGACGGTCGACGGAGCCATGCCCGTGCTCGCCAGCAGCAGGCCCGGCCGATCCCCGCTCGGGCATGCGGCCGCGGCACGAACGCGTGCCGCGTGTGGGCCGGTGAGCTCGACCGCGGCCAGCCCGCCGACGACCCGTACGTCCCGCACGAGGTCCTGCGCGGTCAGCGGGCGCAACGCGGTGGCCAGCAACGTGTCGAGCTCGGCCACGTCCCGCGCCGCGCAGTTCCACCGGTCCCACCGGTCCAGGACGACGTCCACCACCGCGAGCGCGAGCGGGTTCCCGGCAAAGGTGGACGAGTGACTGCCGGGCGGGAACACGTCCGGCGCCGCGAGGGGCTCCCGGGCCCACACGCAGCTGAGCGGCGTCACCCCGTTGGTCAGAGCCTTGCTCGCGACCACGATGTCCGGCTCGATGCCGTGCAGCTGGAAACCCCACTCCGGGCCGAATCGGTGCAGTCCGGTGAAGATCTCGTCGACGACGATGAGCCCGCCGAGCGCACGCACGTGGTCGACCACCCGGCGCAGGTGGTTCGAGTCCGGCAGCACGAAGCCGCCGACGTTCAGCAGGGGCTCGATCACCAGCGCACCCACCTGCGGCGGCACGCCGAGTGAGTCGTCGACCCCGAGCCGTTCGATCGCCGCCGCGCACCCCGGGTTGCAGCCGCCTCCCGCAGGCTGGTGTGGGCAGGTGGTGCAGTCAGGGGAGGGCAGCCGCACCACTTCGGGGCCCGACCACGGCTGCGCGGCGCGGTACCTGCTGCTGGCGCTCAGGTGCGCGGTGAACGGTGATCGACCGTGATAGCCGCCCTGGAACGTCAGCACCGGGGCGGGGCCGCGATTGGCCGCGACGATGCGCATGGCCATCTCAATGCCCTGCGCGCCACCGAGCTCGACCGCGACCCGGCCCGGCGCGCCCAACGGCCCGGGCGATGCGCTCCTCGAGCCGCGCCAGCACGCGGACCCGGAGATCGGACTCGCAGAACGACGGCAGCCCCGGCATGCGCGCCGCGAGCTCGCACGCCTCCCGCAGGATGCCGGCGTCGTACCCCCACGACGCCGCGCCATTGGCCGCTTCGGCGTCGAGGTACTCGCGGCCGTCCTCGTCGTGGAGCCAGTTGCCGGCCGCGCTGGTGAACCTCACCCGCGGCGGCGTCCGGTACACCAGGTCGCCCGCCGCGACCCACTGGGGGACTGTCGCGTTCGCCGAGTGCGTCGTCATGTCATCACTGCCGGCAGGCGCCATGCCTCGGCGTCCACTTTGCGCAGTTGCGGCGCCAGGCCCGGGACGTTGCACTCGATCTCGCCCGTCGCGATCGACAGGATGTCCCAGAGCAGGCGTTTTGGCGGCCGGCGTGCGGGGAATGCGTCGAGCAGGGCCGTCCAGTCGCCGCCCGGCTCGCCGGCGAGCGCCCCGCCGCGCGACGCCGACGACTGCGGGGTCCGGATTCATGACCAGCCGGCGCCAGCTGCTGGTCGCGTCGAGATCGTGTGCTGGCAGCCGCGAGCTGCGTGCGACCGACCGAGACGCCTTCCTGGCCTACGTCATCCGCAAGATCACCCGGCCCTGGTGAGGCTCGTGATGACCTCAGCCGAGCATGAGCAGACGCTGCTAGACAACCTTCCAGCCGGCAATGGCACGATTCCCGATGTCGTCGACACCGGGGAGAGTCCACATATGCGCCGTGATCCCGAGATCCCGCGCCTGGTCGGCATGACCGAGGCCGCCGAAATGCTCGGGGTTGTGCGCCAGCGAATCTGGCAACTGATCGAGGAGGACAAGCTGCCGGCCGTCATGGTGGGACGGATCTACGTCCTGCGTGAACAGATCGTCCTGGAGCACAAGGCCCAGATGGACATCGAACGCGCACGCCGAGACAAGCAAGACTGACCCATCGGGGCCGCAAGCGCAGTGATGGAGAGAGCACCGACCAGGGCGAGTCTGATCGCCGCGCGTCGGCGAGCGGGGGTTCGAGTCCTCCCGGCCCCACACTTTCTCCGACCGTGACACTGCGTACTGTTACACGAGGTCAGCGGCGTGAGCAAATCGTCGAGAGCGTCTACCGGCGGCGGTGTTCGAGCAATGCCGTCGCGGCGCCGTGCAGGCGTAGCTTCCAGGGGCGTGGTTCGGCCTCGGCGATCTGACCCCAGAGTCCGGCGTTGATCGCGGCGAAGGCGTCGAGCGCGTCTGCCGTGCCGTTAGTCCAGATGGGAATCCCGGATGCCCAGGCTTCGGCGTCGGCTGGGGTGTGGCCCTCGGCGATGAGCCAGAGCGCGGCGCAGGCTGTGTCGATCCACGCGGCTCCCAGGGTTGGCCAGGACCAGTCCACGATCCGCACGCCGGCATCGGTGATCAGGATGTTGTGCGGGTTGAGGTCGGTGTGCAGCAGTTGATCTCCCGCCAGGAGACCAGCGTCAGCTCCGGCGTTCTGGGCGGCGTCAGCCCATCGATCCTCGACCCGCCTGCATGCGACGTTCGGTGACTCCAACTCGGCCAGTTCGCCGAGCACACACGCGACGGCGAGTAGGTCGGTCGATTCGGGTCCGAGGTCGGCGGGACGGCCGTTGAGGTGCTCGAACCCGAGCACGTGCCAGCCTCCGGTGTCGATCTGCCAGAGCAGTCGGGGCGCGATCGGCTGGACGTGCTGGTTGATGTCCGCTTCTCGACGCTGGGCGGCGGCGCGGTCGGTAGGCACGCCCTTGGTGAACACCATGCCGGAGTCGGTGCGCAGACGTGCGGTGAACGCCGCGTTGAGACCGCGGCTGATCGTGCTGACCTGGTGCACGTCGCCCGTGTGTTCCTGGACGGCCGCGCGGACTCGCTCGGGCAGGTCGTTCCAGTCGGCCCGCGCCGCGACCGGCGTCATGCCGTGCGCGGCCGAGCCGGTCGTCGGGGTCACGCGGCGACCGTGGCGGCGAAGCCGAGCGAGCGCAGCCCTTCGGAGAGGAACAGCCGGTCGGAGGCGTAGCCGGCGCGAGTTTGCAAGAGCTGGTAGTCGGCCTGGTGCTGGGTTCCCCACCGCTCGGCTGCGCGCCACAGCGCCCGACCGTGGCTGTTGCCGCGCTGGCCGGGCAGCACGCCGAAGTATTGCGGCAGCAGCATCCGGGAGCCTGACCGGTCCGGCATGATCGTCAGCGGTCCGATCGCGCCGACGACGGCGCCGTCCACCTCGCTGACCAGGACCGGCCCGTCGAACCGTCCCGCGCTGCGGCGTCGGTGGAGGAAGTCGAACCCGTGGTCGGCCATGGCGTGCGCGAACGCCTCGAACGAGGCGGCGACGTCAGGCGCGCAGGCATCCAGTTCGCCGACGGTGTGCTCGCCGGCTGGGGTGTCGGGCTGGTCGTGGGTGAACTCCTTGAGCAGGACTCGCGTGCGGTCGGCGTCCGCGGCCTCGTCGGTGTCGAACCAGACGACTCGCCCGTTGGCGGCACCGTACGTGGTGCAGCAGCGTCGAGTGGCGGCCCGGAGCGCGTCCAGGTCAGGGTTGTGGCCGTAGTAGAAGGTCTTGACGGTGCCGCTGCCGCGTCGCGACAGGACGGGGATGATCGTGTGGTCGGGTCGGTGCACGACCTCGTCGATGAGTATGGTGTCGGTCTTTCGTGGCGACCAGCGGCGGTCCTTGTCGAACGGCAGCGTGGTGCCGGTGCTGCTGGCGGTGAGGATGTCGGCGAACACGTCGGTGAACATCTCCGCATTGAACTGGTCGGGGTGCGCCGGCCCGAGGATCGGCACGTAAGGAACGCTCAACACGCGGCTCAACCAGTCTGCCCGCAACTGCATGCCGGGAGGCTAGAACCGCGCGGTGGGCACCAGCGTGCGGACACGCCGATGCCCACCTCATCGGGATCAGTACGGGTTGTCGTCGCCCGCGTTGCAGCTGCACTTGGACGACTCGACCAGCACGTCGAGGTCTTCGACGAACTCCAGCTCGTCGCTCCCCGTCGACGGGGGCTTGAGTTCCACCAGGACAGCGGTCATTGCGATCACCTCCTCTCCGAACTCGGCGGTCAGGACCCGTGTTGGCAGTAGGCGGACAGCGGCGCCTTGGCCTTGCGGTAGAGCGTCACCAGCGGCATGCACGTACCACAGGTGCCTTGCAGCTGGCACCCGGTGCATCCGCCCTGGCGCAGCAGCAGTCCGTCGGCGATCCCGCCGAGCCGCGTCAGCCCCTCGACGCCTTCGTCCATGAGCGGGATCTGCGGGTCGCGGCCGACCTTGCAGATGCTGGCCATGCCGTGCGGGTCGACGTGGAAGAAGGTGTGGCCGGCGCTGCACCCGGTGAACGGCTTGCGCTTGCGCAGGTACTCCTGCGACTGGGCGGGCAGCGACTCGGCCCCGCCGTAGATCGTCGGGGACATGTTGGAGAACACGTGGTACGGCAGGCCGAACTGCTCGGCCAGCGCCTTCATGTCCTCGACCTCGTGCGCGTTGGTGTTCGTGACGATCAGGTTGAGGTTCATCGGCAGGCCGGGCCTCGTTCGCGGCGGTCATGCCCTTCATGAACTTGTCGAACGACCCGCGACGACGGGTCAGCCCGTCGTAGCTCTCGGCAGTCGCGCCGTAGACGCTGATCGTCATCCGGTACGGGCGCAGCGTGGTCAGCATCTCCAGGATCGCCGGGTTGTGCAGCCGCGAGCCGTTCGAGGAGATGGAGAGCATCATGCCCAGCTCGAACGCAAGCCGGTACACGTCGAGGAACAGCTTGTCGATCAGCGGTTCGCCTCCGGTGAGCTGCAACCACAGCACTCCGGCGTCGCGCATGATGTGCAGCAGACGTTCACGATCCGGCCAGGACAGCCCCTCGAACTTCTTCAAGCCCAGGTAGCAGTGCTCGCAGTCGTAGTTGCAGCCCAGGTTCAGCTCATAGGACGCTCGCCCGTACCCGAACGGCGAGACCGAACGGACGAGCACGGCCTGGTCGACGCTCCGGTCGGTCAGGTCGAGGTCGGGCCAGCGCCGCCGTGCCGCGTCGACCAGCCATGTGGGACACGGCTCGCCGGGGGCTTGCTCCAGTTCGTGATGGCGGCGGGAGCCGATCTTGATCCCGCTTGGGCTGCCAGGGCGCAACAGGAGGTAGTCGTCAAGGAACTGGCTGGCGATCAGGTCGTGCACAGGAGGCTCCTCTCAGCGTGGCCTGAGTTCCAGGCCGCTCGCGTTCCCCACTCCAGGACGTGATCTCGCCGGTCGGTCCGACTACGCTCCGACCGACGAGTTGCCGGCGGACGTGACGATCGGGGAAGTCGTCACGCTCACCGGGGCTTTCCGATCCGTCACCCGTCAACCGTGCCCGCACGCGGGCGAACTCGGCCTCCGATCCGGGTCAGGTTCGCTCGGGTGCCAGCTGTTTCGCCGACATGCGCGCGGCAAAGGTCGGCGAATGGATACGAGGCGTAATCATTGGTCAGCCAGGCGACGGTTGGTCAGCCCGGCGCGGCGGTCCTGGAGCCGGTGCACCAGATCGGTGGTGTCGGTCCCGCACAGCTCGGCCATCGACTCCAGCGCCGCCCGGTCCAGCCGCACGACGGGCTGCTGACCGTCCGGCAGGGTGCGCAGACAGGTCTTGGCCCACCGCGCCAGCGGCCCGAGTTTGGCCAACGTGGTCTTCGCCGCCGCTTGCAGGTCGATGGTCAGCCCGGACACCTGGCCTTCGTCGCCGATGCGGTCCATCACCCGCGACCACAGCTCCGGCAGCGAGGTCTTCAGCGCTTCGGTCAGCTCCCACAGCCGCACAACGCCGCACTGCCGGGTGCCCAGTTCGTAGGTCGCGAGCGTCTGAAGAGAGATGTCCTGCCCAAGCGCTGCGGCCAGGTCGCGGCGAGTCCAGCCCAGGCCCTTGCGCTCGTTGCGCAGCTCGTCCCCGAGCACGCGCTGAATCATTTCCGCCCGATGATCGACTGCGGTCGTCATGTGTCACCGTTCCTAGTTCTCATCGATGATCACCACGCGATCGAGAAGCTCCTCAGCGGCCCTCGCGATGATCATGTCGTTCGGGGTTCCGCTCCTCCGAGAGTTGTTCGCGTTGGGTGTAGTTCGTCTGGAGTGAGGCGTGCTGGTCTGTGACCTGTGAGTTTCCGGCCCTGATCATGAAGGAGGGCTCCTTCTCGCTACGTTCTCAGGTGCTTACGCCAAGGACGTGGTCAAAGAAGGAGCCCGGGTGCCA
>NZ_WHTD01000244.1 GCF_009379765.1 Actinophytocola sp.
CGACGGGCACGACACGATCTCCAGCTTGCGCGGCCGAAGGTTCAGCGACTGCAGGATCTGCGTGCCGACCTTCACCTCCTCGACCGGCGGCGCGGACAGCGACACCCGGATCGTGTCGCCGATGCCCTGACGGAGCAGGGCCCCGAAGGCCACCGCGGACTTGATCGTGCCCTGGAACGCCGGGCCGGCCTCGGTGACGCCGAGGTGCGGCGGGTAGTCGCACTGCTCGGCGAGGATCTCGTAGGCGCGCACCATGACCACCGGGTCGTTGTGCTTGACCGAGATCTTGATGTCGTGGAAGTCGTGCTCGGCGAACAGCGACGCCTCCCACAGCGCCGACTCGGCCAGCGCCTCGGGCGTGGCCTTGCCGTACTTGGCGAGCAGCCGCGGGTCGAGCGAGCCGGCGTTGACGCCGATCCGGATCGGGGTGCCGTGGTCGCGCGCGGCCGCGGCGATCTCCTTCACCTTGTCGTCGAACTTCTTGATGTTGCCCGGGTTCACCCGGACCGCCTTGCAGCCGGCCTCGATGGCGGCGAACACGTACCTCGGCTGGAAGTGGATGTCGGCGATCACCGGGATCTGCGACTTCGAGGCGATGGCCGGCAGCGCCTCGGCGTCGTCCTGGGACGGGCAGGCCACCCGCACGATGTCGCAGCCGGCCGCGGTGAGCTCGGCGATCTGCTGCAACGTGGCGTTGACATCCGCGGTGACCGTGGTCGTCATCGACTGCACCGAGATGGGGTGCTCGCTGCCGACCCCGACACCGCCGACCATCAGCTGCCTGGTCATGCGGCGCTCCGCCAGCACGGGCGGCGGAGTCGCGGGCATGCCCAGCATGATGCCTTCGGTCACGACAACAGCTTACTGGGGTATTCGGATCGGGTTCACGATGTCGGCTGTGACGGTCAACAACACGACCGCGCCACCGATGAGGACGAACACCATCGTCACGGCCGACAACTTGGAGTAGTCGACCGGACCACCCGCCGGCTTGCCCCGCAGCGACCGCAGCCAGTCCCGGATCTTCTCGTAGAACAGGACCGCGATGTGCCCGCCGTCCAGCGGCAGCAGCGGCAGCAGGTTGAACACGCCGATGAAGAAGTTCAGCGTGGCGAGCAGCAGCAGGAACATCACCCACAGGCCGCGCTCCACCGCGTCGCCGCCGATGATGCTGGCGCCGACCACGCTGACCGGGGTCTCCGGGTCCCGCTCCCCGCCCCCGATCGCCTCGATGACCTTCGGGATCTTCTCCGGGAACGCCAGCAGACCGTTCCACACGCCGACGAACATGTCGCCGGTGAAGCTCGCCGCGCCGCCGAACGCGTCGAGCGCGCCGTAGGTGTTCATCGCCGGCGGCAGCGCGACGGACACCCCGATCGCGCCGGCCTTGCCACCGTCGGCGCCGGTCACCTGGGCCACGTCGACGGTCAGGGTGAGCGTCTCGCTCCCCCGCCGGACCACGAACTCCGCCGGCCCGGACAGGCCCTCGACCTTGCCGACCATGTCCTCCCAGGTCGGCGTCGGCGTCCCGTCGACCGACTGGACGACGTCGCCGGGGCGCAGGCCGGCGTCCTTGGCGGGCGCGGCCGCTCCGGACTCGCAGCCGTCGCTCGACGTGGCGCCCTTGTCCACCACGCAGTCGTTGACCGTGCCGACCTCGGGCCGCACCGTGTTCACGTCGAAGCTCAGGTTCGGCAGGCCCATCGTGACCGCCATCAGGTAGAGGATGACGAAGCCGACGATGAAGTGCGTGACCGAGCCGGCCACCATCACGACGAAGCGCTTCCACGTGGCGTAACGCCACATCGCCCGCGGCGCCTCCTCGGGCGTCACCTCGTCGAGGGCGGTCATGCCGGCGATGTCGCAGAAGCCGCCGGCCGGGATGGCCTTCAGGCCGTACTCGGTGTCGCCACGGCGAAACGACCAGATCGTGGGGCCGAAGCCGACGAAGTAGCGGCGGACCCGCATCCCGAACATCTTGGCCGCGCCCATGTGGCCGGCCTCGTGCAGCGCGACGGATATGCAGATACCGAGCGCGAAAAGGATGATCCCCAGGATCCACGCGAGCACGTCGTCAGTCCTCTCCCTGCCCGGTGGTGCCGAGCTCAACCGTTGCCCCGAGCCGCTGCCTGGCCTGGGCTCGTGCCCAGCTCTCCGCGGCGAGTACCTCCTCGACCCCGGACGGCTCGGTGTGCCAGCCGTCCGCGTCGTCGAGCACTCGGTGCACAGTGTCCACAATGTCGGTGAAGGCCGTGTGTCCTTCCGCGAAGGCGGTGACCGCCTCCTCGTTGGCCGCGTTGTACACGGCGGGCAGGCAGCCACCCGCCTCGCCCGCCTGCCGGGCCAGCCGCACGGCCGGGAACGTCTCGTGGTCCAGCGGCTCGAACGTCCACGCGGTCGGCTCCGCGAACGTGGCGGACCGCGCGGCCCCGGGCACCCGGTCCGGCCAGCCCAGGGCCAGCGCGATCGGCAGCCGCATGTCCGGCGGGCTGGCCTGGGCGAGGGTGGAGCCGTCGGTGAAGGTGACCATCGAGTGGATCATCGACTGCGGGTGCACCACGACGTCGATCCGCTCGTAGGGCACGTCGAACAGCAGGTGCGCCTCGATGAGCTCGAGGCCCTTGTTGACCAGGGTGGCCGAGTTGATCGTGATGACCGGGCCCATGTCCCAGGTCGGGTGCGCCATCGCGGCGGCGACCGAGACATCGGCCAGGTCCGCGCGCCGCCGGCCGCGGAACGGGCCGCCCGACGCGGTGAGCACCAACCGCTCGACCTCCGCCGCGTGCCCGCCGCGCAGGCACTGCGCGATGGCGGAGTGCTCGGAGTCGACCGGCACGATCTGGCCAGGCCGCGCCGCCCGCAGCACCAGCGGACCGCCCGCGATCAGCGACTCCTTGTTGGCGAGTGCCAAGGTGGCGCCGGTGCCGAGCGCGCGCAGGGTCGGCTCGAGGCCGATGGAGCCGGTGATCGCGTTGAGCACGATGTCGGCCGGGGTGGTGTCGATGAGCTCGGCCACCGCGTCCGGGCCGGCGAGGATGCGCGGCATGCCGAACGCGCCCTGCTCGTAACCGCGCCGCTTGGCCTCGGCGTACAGCGCGAGCTGCACGTCCTCGGCGGCGGTCGAGCGGGAGACGGCGACCGACCCTGCGCCGGAGGCGATGGTCTGGGCCGCCAGGGTCGCCGGGTCGCTGCCGCCGGCCGCCACGCCGACCACGTCGAACCGGTCGGGGTTGGCCGCGAGGACGTCGAGGGCCTGGACGCCGACGGAGCCCGTGGAGCCGAGAACAAGAACGGTACGTCTGGTCATGTCGGCACCCATTCTTCCCGATCGGTCCGGGCCGCTCGCGCACGGTGCGGGAGCGGCGCTCCCGGGCCGCTCCCGCATGGTGCGCGGAGGGTGTCGGGGCGGTGTGGGAGCATGTGCGACAAGGATCAAGAGGTGCCGGGAGGGAACGTGGCTGGCTCACAGCTGGAGAAGCGGCCGAAGAACGCGGTCGACCCGCACGAGGAGCCGTCCGCTGAGTGGGGTTGGCACGGCCGGTTCCCGCGTGGCCGCGAGATCGGCGGCTGGATCTCCGCGATCGCGATGTTCCTGATGGCGTTCATCGGCAACCACGTGGCCGAGACCGAGCGGCTGTGGCTGCTCGGCATCGGCATCGCGCTGGTCGCGGCGCTGGTCGGCCACCGGGTCCGGCAGCGCACGTCCTGGCGGCGTTAGCGCTCTCATCTGGTGGGACGCGGGGAACAAACCGTGCGGGAGGTTTGCTGACCTGAGCTGACGACGACGTCAGTTCCTGGGTCCCCCTTCCGAAAGGCCGTTGATGGATCGCGCCACGCTGTCCCCGGCACGCCCCACCCCCGCACCGACGCCGTCCGACTCGCCGGAGCCGCCCACCGGGCTCGCCAGGGTGCGGGTCATCCTCGTGCTCGGGTCGCTGATCGCACTCGGCCCGCTCACGATCGACATGTACCTGCCGGCCCTGCCGGCCATCGCCGACGACCTCCTCACCACGTCCTCGGCGGTGCAGCTCACGCTCACCGGCACGCTGCTCGGGCTGGGGCTCGGCCAGCTGGTCATCGGCCCGCTGTCCGACGCCGTCGGCCGCAAGCGGCCGCTCATCCTCGGCACCGCGGTGCACGTCGTCGCGTCGCTGCTGTGCCTCGTCGCGCCGAACGTGGCGGTGCTCGGCGTGCTGCGGCTGCTGCAGGGCGTCGGCGCGGCGGCGGCCATGGTGGTGGCGCTGGCCGTGGTGCGCGACCTGTTCACCGGCCGCGCGGCGGCCACGGCCCTGTCCCGGCTGATGCTCGTGATGGGCGCGGCCCCGATCCTGGCCCCGACGATCGGCGCGGCGGTCCTGCTGACCGGTTCGTGGCGCGGGGTGTTCGCGGTGCTGGCGGTGCTCGGGGTGGCGCTGATGCTGGTGGCGATCTTCCTGCTGAAGGAGACGCTGCCGGTGTCGCGGCGCCGGACCGGCGCGCTCGGCCCGGTGCTGCGGACGTACCGGTCGCTGGTGACGGACCGTCAGTTCGTGGTGCTGGCGCTGGTGGCCGCGCTGGGAATGTCGGCGCTGTTCTCCTACGTGTCGGGTTCGTCGTTCGTGCTGCAGGACGGGTACGGCCTCAACCAGCAGCAGTTCGGCCTGGTGTTCGGCATCGGCGCGGTCGCGATCATCGGGGCGTCGCAGCTGAACGTGGTGCTGCTCAACCGGTACTCGCCGGAGCGGATCGTGTTCTACGCCCTAGCCGCGGCGGTGGTGTCGGGCCTGGTCCTGACCCTGCTCGCGGTGGCGGGCGGCGGCTTGGTCGGCTTCGTCATCCCGCTGTTCCTCCTGCTGGGCGCCATCGGTTTCGTACTCCCGAACGCGCCGGCGCTCGCCCTGTCCCGGCACGGCGAGGCGGCCGGCACGGCGGCGGCCCTGCTGGGCGCGGCCCAGTTCGGGCTGGGCGCGCTGATCGCTCCCCTGGTGGGCGTCTTCGGGAACGACGGCCCGGCCATGGCGGTCACGATGACCGCGGGCTCGGCCATCGCGTGGCTGGCCCTCGGCGCGACGGTCTGGCGGTCCCGCCGCTCCCCCGCCCCGGCCCTGGCCGACTGACCCGGATCTCCACGGTCCGCGGACCGTGGAGATCCGTCAGTGGTGGTACTCGTGCATGACCGCGTGGCCGCTGCCGCGGCCGATGAGCCACTTGTTCACCGGCACGGTCAGCACGAACGCGACCGCCAGGGAGAACGCGAGCGCGCCCCAGAACAGCCAGTCGGCAAGACCCGCGTCCATCGCGCCGGGAACCCCGACTATCACCGCGTTGTCGACGATCTCCATCACCGCGATCGACACGGTGTCGGCCGCGAGCGCCACCCGCAGCGCCCGCCGGAAGCCGACACCCGCGCGTAGCACGCCACGCATGGTCAGCGCGTAGCCGAAGACGAACGCCAGCGCGATCGCGAGCACGACGGTGGCGAGGGTGCCCCAGCCCAGCGCGGTGCCGATCACCATGCCGAGCACCTCGCCGATCGCACAGCCGGTGAGGCAGTGCAGCGTGGCCGACACGGCCATCCCCCAACCGGCCCCCGGCTTGTGTTCGGTCGACATCTCTCGACTCCTCTCCATACCCCTATGGGGTATCTGGTCGACCATAGCATGGGTGAGCGAGCGCGTGGGGACGGATGTGGCCGCGTTGCGCCGCCGGGTTCACCACGGCCTTCGGCGCGCACGGCGTCGCGGCCAGCCTCGGCGGACACTCCGACGACGCGGTGACCTCACTGCCGGTGCTCGGCGGGCTGCTGGCGCTCTACGACGGGGCGGAGGTGCTGCTCAACCCCGTGTTCGGCGCCATCGCCGACCGGGTCGGCGCGGGCACCGGCCTGATCACCCCACTCGGCTTCGCCGCGCTCGCCGCGTCCACTCGCCCGGAACGGCTCGGCCATACCGATGGGATCCGCCGAGCAGGGCCGCGAGCTTGGCGACGCTGGCGGCCGTCGCCACCGGGGCAGGCCTCGGCTACGGCTGTGCCGCGCTCGCCTTCCTCCTCGCCCTCGCGCAGGTCGTCATGCTCACCAGCCGTCGCCGCCGCACCACACCCGAGCGCCGCCCCTGACCCCGCGAGTCCCCGGTCCCCGGCGGACTCGCGGGGTCGCCACCCCTGAGGGCTGCCAGAACGGCCGCGGGTTGGAATACTCGGCAACGTGTCTCCCCTCGGCCTGCGCTTCGTCGGCCACTCCACCGTGCGGGTGGAGCTGGCCGGGCGGGTCGTGCTCACCGATCCCGTGCTCACCGACCGGGTCTCCGCGCTGACCCGCGTCACGTCCTCGAGCACACCGGCCGACCGCGCCGACGTCGACCTCGTCCTGCTGTCCCACCTGCACGGCGACCACGTGCACCTGCCGTCGCTGCGGCTGCTCGGCCAGCACGTGCGGGTCGTCGTCCCGCGCGGGGCCGGCGACTGGCTGCGGTCCAAGGGCGTCCGCAACGTCGACGAGCTCGCGCCCGGCGAGGAGCTCGTCGACGGCGACCTCCGCGTCACCGGGGTGCCGGCCGCGCACTCCGGCCACCGCTGGGGCCCGCGATCCACCCGCGGCCCGCAGGCCGAGGCGATGGGCCATCTCATCGAGGGCGCGGACACCACGGTCTATGCCGCCGGGGACACCGACCTCTTCCCGGAGATGGCCGGGTTCGGCGACATCGACGTCGCCCTGCTCCCGGTCTGGGGCTGGGGGCCGACGCTGGGTCCCGGCCACCTCACTCCGGCCCGCGCCGCCGAGGCGCTCGACCTGCTCCGGCCGCGCGTCGCCGTTCCCGTGCACTGGGGCACGCTCGCCCTCGCCGGCCTTCCCCGAGCCCCCGGCCGGCACGGCGCCCGCATGCGCCGCCTGCTCGTCGACCCGCCGCGCGAGTTCGCGGCCGAGGCCGCCGGCTCACCGACCCGCGTCGTCGTCACCCAGCCCGGCGAGGACGTCGCCCTCCCCGACCTCGCCCGCGGCACGCGCGGATGAACGTTCTGGACTGGACGGACCCGTCGGCCATCGGCTACCCGGTTCTCTTCGGCGGCGTGCTGCTTGGCTCGATCGTGCCCGTGGTGCCGACCGGCGCGATCGTGGGCGCCGCGGCGGCGGTCGCGACGACCACCGACCATCTCAACCTCGTGCTCGTCGTCCTGATCTCGACGGTCGCGGCGCTGATCGGCGACCTCGTGACGTTCGCCGCCGGGCGGGGTGGCCGGGGTCCCATGACCCGCTGGTTCGCGCGCCGGCAGTCCGAGGAGCGGCTCGCCTCCGCGCGGGACAGGTTCACCAAGCGCGGCTGGCAGCTCGTCGTGATCGGCCGGCTGGTGCCCGCGGGGCGCATCCCGGTGCTGCTCGCCGCTGGCGCCCTCGACTACCCGTGGCGGCGCCTGGTGCCGGCCGCCACGGGCGCGTGCCTGCTGTGGGCGGTGGCGTACGCGGCACTGGGCGTGCTGAGCGGCGGGCTCTTCGACAACCCGCTGATCGCGACGCTCATCGCGGCCCTGCTCGTCCTCGCGGTCACGCTGCTCACCACCTGGCTGTCGCGGCGCAGGGAACGGCGCAGGGAACGCGGCCGCGCGGAGACGGTCACCCGGACATGACCGAAACCGGACGGCTGCTGCGCGGCAGGCGCCTTGTCGCCCGCCTCGTGCTGGTGTGGGTGCTCGTCGCGGTCGCGCTGCACCTGCTCGACCTGTGGCTCGACGACTTCGCGATGCCGCGGTGGTGGCAGCCCACGGTGTTCGCCGCGATGTTCGGCGTGCTGAGCGCGGTGGTGTGGCCGCTGATCCTGCGGGTGGCGCTGCCGGTCGCGGTGTTCACCCTCGGCATCGGCTCGTTCCTGCTGCTCGGCGCCGGGATCCTGGGGATCTCCTTCGCCGTGCCGGGCGTGATGATCGCGAACCTGCGCACCGCGGTGGTCGTCGCGATCGTCATGTCGGCGGTGGCGGCGCTGGTCAGCAGCGCGCTCGCACTCGACGAGGACGAGGTGTTCTTCCGACGCGCGGCCCGGCGGTTCCGGCGGGGCGGGGGCGACGACGGGGACGAGCCGCCGGGCGTGCTGCTGCTGCAGATCGACGGGCTGGGCTACGACACCGCACGCCGCGCCGTCCGCGACGGCGACCTGCCGACGCTCGCGAGCTGGCTGGCCGAGGGCAGCCACGTGCTCACCGACTGGCACTGCGACTGGAGCTCGCAGACCGGCGCGAGCGTGTGCGGTCTGCTACACGGGTCCAACGACGACATCCTCGGCTTCCGTTGGTATGAAAAGGATCGTGACCACGTGATGGCCTGCGCGCACCCGGCGGACGCCGCGGAGATCGAGCGGCGGCACTCCGACGGCCGGGGGCTGCTCGCCGGCGGCGGCGCCGCGCGCGGCGGCCTGTTCACCGGCGACGCGGCCCACGCGAGCCTCACGATGAGCGCGGTGCCGCTGCTCACGCCGTCGAGCCCGCGCCGGCCCCGCACGCGCACCGGCGACGGGTACTACGCCTACTTCGCCAACCCGGTGAACGTGATGCGGACGTTCGGCGCCGCCCTCGTCGACGTCCTGCGCGAGATCTCGGCGTCCGTGCGCCAGCGCCGCGCCGGGGTGCGCCCGCGGGTCAAGCGGGGCGGGTTCTACCCGTTCGCGCGGGCCGGCACCACGGTCATCGCCAGGGATCTCGTCGTCTCGGCGATCATCGGCGACATGCTCGCCGGCCGGCCGGCCGTCTACGCGGACTTCCTCGGCTACGACGAGGTCGCCCACCACACCGGCATCGAGCGGTTCGACGCGCTGGCCGTCATCCGCGCCATCGACCAGCAGATCGGCCGGCTGCACCGGGCGGCCCAGCTCGCGCCGCGCCGGTACAAGCTCGTCGTCCTGTCCGACCACGGCGTCACCCAGGGCTGGGCTTTCAACGACCGGTTCGGCGAGTCCGTCGAGGCGCTCGTCGGCCGCCTGTGCGGGGCACCGCCGCGGCCGGACGGCCACTCGAAGGCCAAGCCGGTCACCGGATGGCAGTTCGGCGCGGCACTCGCCGGGACGGCCGGCGGCGGGCCGATCGCGCGGGCGCTGCGGGCCAGGGCCGCGCGGGCCGGCGCGACCGCCGAG
>NZ_WHTD01000095.1 GCF_009379765.1 Actinophytocola sp.
CTGGCCGGCGCGGTGGAGGGCCTGGCCGGCGCGGCCCTGCTCACCGACGGCGCCGAGCGGGCCGCGCTGCTGCTCGGCGTCGCGGTCGCACTGCGGGGCACCGCGCTCACCGGCGACCCGGACGTGGCCCGGGTCGCCGCAGCCGCCCGCGACCTCGCCGGCGCGCAAGCGTTCGCGCAGGCCTACGCGCGCGGCGCCGCGATGACCCCCGACCAGGCCCTGGCCACCCTCCACCCCGACCGCTGACGGGGACTCGCGGGATCGGGCGACTTGACGGAAGCCTGACAGCCGGCCCAAGGGCTGTCAGCGAACCGACAGCGAACCGACAACGCGCCCGGCGAGCCTTCTGGCCATGAACGGCATGAAGAACACCACGGTCCTCATCTCCGGCGCGAGCATCGCCGGCCCGGCCCTCGCCCTGTGGCTCGCCCGCTACGGCTGCACGGTCACCGTCGTCGAGAAGGCGGCCACCCCGCGGCCCGGCGGCCAGGCCGTGGACTTCAAGGGCGCCACCCACCGCACCGTTCTCGAGCGCATGGGCATCCTCGACGAGGTGCGCCGGCGCCAGACCGGCGGCCACGACCAGACCGTCATCGACGCCGACGAGAAGCCTCTCGCGGTCATCCCCGGCGAGTTCACCGGCGGCGAGCTCGAGATCCGCCGCGGCGACCTGGCCGAGCTCCTGTACGAGCGCACCAAGGACACCTGCGAGTACGTCTTCGGCGACTCGATCACCTCGCTCACCGAGACCGCGAGCGGCGTGCACGTCACGTTCGAGCGCGGCGCCCCGCGCACCTTCGACCTCGTCGTCGGCGCCGACGGCATCCACTCGAACGTCCGCCGCCTCGCGTTCGGCCCGGAGAGCGACTACGTCCGCCACCTCGGCTACTACTACGCGCTCGCCGACCTGGGCGGGACCGACGGCGACAACGACGGCGCCGCGGTCATGTACAACGAGCCCGGCCGCATGGCCGCGGTCGGCGGCCCCAAGGCACCGGCGTTCTTCGTCTTCGCCTCCGAGCCGCTCAGCTACGACCGCTACGACCCCGAGCAGCAGAAGAAGCTCCTCATGGCGGCCTACAAGGGCGGCGGCTGGCGGCTGCCCGAGCTGATGGCCACGGTCCCGCGGGCGAGCGACATCTACCTCGACTCGCTGAGCCGGGTCGTCGTCGACCGCTACGCCACCGGCCGGGTCGTGCTCCTCGGCGACGCCGCGTACGGCAACACGCTCGGCGGCTTCGGCACCGGCCTCGCCATCGTCGGCGCCTACGTCCTGGCAGGCGAGCTGCGCGCGGCCGGCGGCGACCACCGCGTCGCGTTCCGGCAGTACGAGGAGAAGTTCCGCGGCTACGCCAAGATCTCGAAGCAGGGCAGTGCGGGCCCGTTCCTCGCCCCGCCGACCAGGCTGAGGATGCGCCTGCGGAACTGGACCTTCACGTCACGCTTCCTGCTGCGCCTCATGCTGAGGCTCACCGACAGGTTCGCGACCGACATCGACCTCGAGGACTACCGGTTCTGAGCCGGCCTACGCGGGCACAGACCGAGCCGACCGGTGCCCTCACCGGTCGGTTCGGCGTCCACCTGCCGTGGCTAGTGTCGCGTGATCCTGTTCCTTTGCGTCCGCTGTGGATCCACGTGGTTCCTGGCAAGGCGGAGGAAAGCCGCTCGTACTGGATGTACTTGGGCGTTTCTCCAACGTCGTAACACAGACAGGGGCCGCTGTTGGCCGCAGCGGCGTAAAGGTTTCAGGGTCACGCGACACTAGGTGTCCAGCAGCCGCGCCATCTGCCGGACCTGCGCCGTGCGGGACTCGACGATCCGCGACGCCAGCTCCCTGGCCTGTGGGTCCTTGCCGTCGCCGGTCTCCATGCGGGCCAGTTCCACCGCACCGTGCTGGTGGCCGGTGAACAGGTTCAGGAACGTCCGGTCGAACGCCGCGGCCGGGGTGTCGGCAAGGGACGCCACCACCGCCGGGTCGGTCATCCTCATCCCGCCGTGGCCGGCGTGCGCGTGCGCGTCGGGATCGGCCTCGATCGGCTGGTTCCAGGCGCGCAGCCAGGCCGTCATGTCCTCGACCTCGTCGGTCTGGGTGGCCACGACCGCCGCGGCGAGGTCGCGGACCTCGACAGCGGCCGCCCGGGTCTGCGCCAACCGCGCCATCCGCACGCCCTGCTCGTGATGCGGGACCATCATCTGCAGGAACATCACGTCGGTGTCGTTGAAGTTGCCGGGAAGCGGCGGCGCGCTCTCGACCGTGCCGGTGGTCGCGGTGACCGGGGTGCCGCAGCCCGCGAGCAACAGCACGGCGGCAACCAGCAGGAGACGCTTCATGAGCACCCTCCCGTCTGCCGGCCTGGTTACCGGCCGACCCGCTGGGGAAACCACGGGCCGGCCGGCTCGTCCTACAGGGCCTGCCACAGCGCCGGGGTGCTCGAGGGCTCCCAGCCGGGCAGCGCGGTGTGGCTCTGCAGGCAGCGGTAGGACTGCCCGCCGTAGGTCACCTGCGCGCCGACCGCGTAGGCGGTGCCGGCCGCCCACGTGCCACCGTCCGGCGGTGGGTCGGTGGGTGGCGGGTCCGTCGGCGGCGGGTCGGTCGGCGGCGGGTCTCCGCCTCCGCCACCGATCTGGAGGTCGACGCACGAGTAGAACGCGTTGACCGTGTCGCCGACGTTCCAGACCGCCAGCAGCTTCTGCCGGCCCGACGCGCTGCCGAGGTCCACCGTGTGCGACAGCGTCGGCGGCGGCTGCTGGTTGTTGAGCGGGAACACGGCCACCCGGGTGTTGCCGAGGAAGTACTCGAAGTTCTGGGTGGCGTGCCGCGCGGTGAACGTCCAGGTGAACGTCACCGTGCTGCCGACCGACGTGGCCCGCCAGGGCTTGCTGTCGTCGTTGAGCTCGGCGAACCGGTCGACCCCGCCGTTGCAGCTGCGCAGCCCCTTGGGGCCTTCCACGCTCTGCGGCTCGTACTTGATGTCACCGCAGGACACGGTTCCTTGCGCGCACTGCGCCTGCCGGCTCGGCGGCGTCGAGATGTAGCCGTGCGCGCTGGCCGTGGCCGCCGGCAGGATCACCAGGCTCAGCGGGGCGAGGCCGACGGCGGCCGCGAGCACGGCCATTCTTCGTTTCAGACTCATGTCATCTCCCGGGATGCAGGGAAAACTCCGGAGATGTGGTCCAGACCACATCTATGGTCTAGACCATATTTCCTCCGTAGTCAAGCGGTCGCAGGGCGTCATAGCCGACAAACCCGCCACCAGCCCGACCGCGTCGCCCCCACCGTCGCCGTGCCGACCCCCCACGTCGCCGTGTCGCCCCGCTACGTCGCCGTGTCGACCCCTCACGTCGCTGTGTCGCCCCGTGGCGACGCCGTGTCGACCCGCCACGTAGACGAGTCGTCCAGCCACGTAGACGTGTCGCCCGGTGGCGTTGCCATGCGGCGAGCCCTTCGCGGTGCCGCGCGCCCGCGCTACGCCGCACCGAGTCGGGTCAGCGACGTGAAAGGGCGACACAGCGACGTGAAGAGACGACACGACGACGTGAGGGGGTGACACGCCGACGTGAAGGGGCGACACGGGGTGCCGGTTGCCGGGTCCGGTTAGGGTGACGGGGTGACGGAGTTCAAGCTGCCGCTCTACGGCAGTGACACCGAACGCGGCGACCTCGCTCCCTGAGTCGCCCGGTCCACCTCGCACACCTCCGTCACTTCGTCCAGGGAGCACACCCATGCGCGAGCTCATCCACGCCCTGCCCAAGGTCGAGCTGCACGTCCACCTCGTCGGGTCGGCCGGCGTCGACACCGTCCTGGCGCTGGCCCGGCGCCACCCCGAGGCCGGCGTGCCCACCGACCGCGCCGAGCTGACGCGGTTCTACACCTTCCGCGACTTCGACCACTTCCGCACGGTGTACTGGGCGGTCCAGTCGATGATGCGCGACCGGCACGACATCGCCATGCTGGTCACCGGCCTCGCGGCCGAGCTGGCGCGGCAGAACGTCCGCTACGCCGAGGTGACCGTCACCCCGTACAACCACATCGTCGACGGCATGCCGGGCGACGAGCTGCTGGCCGGGCTCACCACCGGGCGCGCCACGGCCGCCGCCCGGCACGGCGTCGACCTCGCGTGGATCTTCGACATCCCCGGCGAGAAGGGGGTGACGGCCGGCCGGGAGACGCTGGTGTTCGCCTTGCGGAACCGGCCGGCCGGGCTCGTCGGCCTCGGCCTCGGCGGGCCGGAGATCGGCGTCGGCCGGGCGCGGTTCGCGCCGTTCTTCACCGCGGCGCGGGAGGCCGGCCTGCGCAGTGTGCCGCACGCGGGCGAGACCACCGGCCCGGCCACGGTGTGGTCGGCGGTGCACGACCTGGGCGCGGAGCGGATCGGCCACGGCACGTCGGCCACGGCGGACCCGGCGCTGCTGGCCTACCTTGCCGAGCACCGCATCCCGGTCGAGGTGTGCCCGACGTCCAACGTGCGCACCCGGCAGGTGGCGTCCATCGCGGCGCATCCCGTGCGCCGCATGCTCGACCACGGCCTGGTGGTCACCCTCAACACCGACGACCCACCGATGTTCGGCACCACCCTGGAGGGCGAGTACCTGGCGGTGGCCGAAACCCTCGGCCTCACCAAGGCCGAGGTGACCCAGCTGGCCCGCAACGCGGTGCACGCCTCGTTCCTCGACGACGCGCGAAAGTCCGTGCTGCTCAAGGAGATCGACGCGATCGGTCGGTGACGGACAGCGCCCGGTCGGCAGGTGCCGGCCGGGCGCCGCGTACCCCGGTCAGTGCAAGGGGATCCGCACGACCGAACCGGTGCCGGCGCACGTGCCGCAGTTCGACACATAGGCCGACCGGCCCTTGATCGCGAGGCCGCCCGGGGCGGTGAGGCCCGCGCTCGCCACGATCTTCTGGGAGCCGCCCCGGCCCACCCTGATCAGCGCGCCGGTCGGGTCACCCGACAGCAGGCCGTTGTGCGCGATCTCGAGCACGTACAGCTTGCCGTCCGGCCCGAAGGCGATGTCGATGATGTTGGTGAAGCCGCTCGCGTACACCGTCGGCGCCTTGCCCGGCACCACTCGGAAAACGCGGGCCGACCCGGGCTGGAACGGGAACCCGGTCAGCGTGCCGACGTAGTACGCCCCGTCCGGACCGCGCACGACCGAGGTCGGGACGGCCTGGCTCGGGATCTTCGTGCCCGGCGGCAGTCCGAGGAACGGCGGCGCGTCGACCATCTGGTCCGGGAAGACCGCGACCGTCGACACTCTGCCGCGCGAGGACACCCGCACGAGTGAGTTGCCGCCGGCGTCGGCCACGATCCGGCCGTCGCCGGTCGCCAGCACCGACTGCGGGTTGCCGTCCGGCAGCCCGCCGTCCGGGTTGGCCTCGGCCTCGAAGCCGGCGACGTCGGCGACCTGCCGCCAGCCGCCGTGCCTCTTGTCGCGCAGCAGCCAGCCGGACGCCTGCTGGCCGACCCGCGGCAGGTTCGCGCGGATCGCGGGATCGGCGCCGAGCCCGACCGTGAAGTACCGGTCGCCGTGCCGGACGGACACATCGGACGGTCCGATGGCGTTGAGGCCGCCCGCCTCCGCGATCGAGGGCAGGCCCTTCACGACCCGGTACGCCCGGCCGTGGCTGATCTTGCTGATGGCGCCGCTCGTGCCGAAGCACACCTCGGGGCCCTCCGGTCCCGGGAAGCACGGCGCGGGGCCACCGCGGCCGGCCGCGGCCACGTAGAGTGACCGTCCGGGCCGATCGTGAGACCACGTGGATTGTCGAGTCCACCCACGACAGTCGTCATCCCGGAATGCGCCTGGGCCACGCCGGGCGTGACCAGGACGGAACACACCGTGCCGACCGCGACGAGACCCGCGGCAAGTCGAGAACGCTTGGCACGCATAGGCATACCTTTCATCGAACAACCCCCATGACTGCAAACTCCACAAAGGAGCTCAATAGGGGGTCGAGGGCATGCCTTATGTCGTTGCGGGGCGTTCACCATTTCATTTTCGCCGGATGCAACACCATCCGGCGAATTTCGGTTCGCGAGCGCGTGGTCACCCGGTGGTGACCGTCAGTGAAGCAGGCCGCGCACGAACGCCGCCTGACCGGCGTGCTGCAGGTCGTCGGAGACGACGCTCACCAGCCGCACGCCCAGCGTCACCGGCGGATCCCAGTTCCGGTCGACGACGCGGGTGAGGTCGGCGTCGACGAGGCCCTTGACGTAGGCGACGGTCCGCTCGTGCACGGCGTCGTGGTAGCCGGCGAGGAGGTCGGCCTCGACCCGCACCTCGGCGACGTCGGCCGAGCTGTGCCCGTAGCCGGTGTCGCCCGTGTCGAAGGACAGGCCGAACCGCTCGGCCCAGCCGTCGGCCGTCCATGCCTGCTCGGTGCCGGCGACGTCGGCGATGTGGTCGTCCTGGATCCGGGTCAGGTGCCACACGAGCCAGGCGATCGAGTTGGCCTCCCCGCCGACCCGGTGGGTGAGCTCGTCGGCGGACAGGCCGCCGACCACCCGGTGGACAATGCCGTGGATCCGGCCGAACGCGTCGGTGAGCAGCTCCGCAGTCGTCACCCGCCCGACGCTACGCCGCCCGTGGGAGGCGGCGCGGGGAAGCGCCGGATCCAGGCCCGCTGCCAGGGCGTCTCGACGGCCCGCGGGTGGTAGTTCGCCCGCGCCCACGGGACGGCCTCGGCCGCGGAAACCCCGGCGAGCACGGCGAGGCAGGCGAGGACCGTGCCGGTCCGCCCCACCCCGCCATCGCACGCGACCTCGACCCGCTCGCCCCCGCGGGCCCGCTCGTGCGCGGATCTGCTCGACGGCCCGGCCCCGGTGGACCGGCAGCAGGAAGTCCGGCCAGTCGATCCACCGCTGCGGCCACGCCAGGTCCGGCCCGTGCCGCAGCCAGAGCCGCCTGGAGCCCAGGTACAGCCCGAAGTCGGGCGCCGGCCCTTGCGGAGCCGGGTCGCGCAGGCCCCGCCCCCGGACCCAGGCGCCGTCGGGCAGCCGGATGGCCCCGTCCAGTCGGGTGGTCGTCATGCCGCCCAGCATGCCCGCGGCGCCACCACGGGCGCGAGCGGTTCAGCTCGCAGCGATCACCACTGTGCACTTCCCCATTCGCCTTTTGCACCCGGCCCGCACCAACCACGTCCACACCGCACTGCCGATGCCTTTTGTCGGTGGCACTTGGTAGAACAGCGGCATGAACGTCCGCGAGGCCCATCCCGCTGAGCACGACGAGATCCGTGCGCTGCTCACCACCGCCTACGGGCAGTACGCCGGCGAGATGCCGGCCGCCCTGTTCGAGCATTACGTGCACGATCTCGTCGACATCGACGTGTCGGCGGGCCGGGCCAGCACGCTGGTCGCGCTCGCCGACGACCGGATCGTCGGCACCGCCCGCTACTACCCTGCCGGCAAGGTCGAGGAGGTGCCCTTACCCGAGAACTGGGCGTGGGTCCGGGGGGTGGCCGTGCACCCGCCGGCCCGGCGGGACGGCGTCGCCCGCGCGCTCATGGCCCACTGCACCCGTCTCGCCTCGGGCGCGGCCGCGGCGCTGAGCCTGCACACGTTCGGCTTCATGCCCGACGCGATCCGGCTGTACGAGCACCTCGGCTACCAGCGTGCGCCGGATTGGGACATATCGGTGTCCGACCACTACGCCGTCGGCGGTGACCTGGTGGCGCTCACCTACCGGCTGGACCTGTTATCCGCGTCCTGAGTGGACCTCACCGGCGGACCACCGGTGAACTGCGCACCCTCGGCGACTGGATACCGGCCGGCCGATATCCGGACGGGTCGACATCCACTGCCCCGACACACCCGATTCGGGGACGCGCGGAAAAGTCTCCCCACGGCGAGGTCGAGTACGATCGCACACATCGTCGGGGCCATGGGCGCGACGCCACAGTCACGAATTGATTTCCTCGAACGAGAGATTCACCATTTCGCAAGTTGAGTTCGCAGATCAACTCATGACATGACGGGCTCCCGTGGGATACGGTGCGCACTAACAAACCACCTGGTCTGCATGCATCACCACCGTAACGGGAGCACAACCATGGCACAGAAGGTACTTGTCCAGCTCATTGACGACCTGGACGGCACGAGCTCGGACGACGTCACCACTGTCCAGTTCGGGCTGGATGGAGTGACATATGAGATCGATCTCACCGAATCCAACGCAGATCGGCTTCGCGACGTCCTGGCTGACTACGTCGGCTCGGCCCGCCGGACGGGCGGTCGGGTGAGGCGTGGCGGGCGGCCGGGCGGCACAGGCGGCGCGGCCAACAACGACGCCGGCCAGATTCGGGAATGGGCCCAGGCTAACGGCATCGAGCTGGCCGCGCGCGGCCGCATTCCCTCGCACGTGGCCGAGTCCTACCGCCAGGCTCAGGCCGACGAGAAGACGAAGGCGACCACCAACGGCGCGCCGAAGCGGCGTTCCCGCGCGAAGAAGAGCTGAATTCTTCTCAGTCAGGAAGAAAGGGCAGGTCGATGACCCCCACCGACGGCGGTCGCGCGGTTACCAGATGTGGCGGCCGGAATCCTTGACGGCCGCCACACACCGCTTCCGCTCGGTCACCACTCTGACCACATCGTGCGACCGACCACATCGTGCGACGAATCCCCACGGAACACCGGTCACCGCGGGGCGGGTGGCCTCGACCCGGTCGCGGTCGGTGGGCACGGTGTGAACGTCAGCCGGATGCGGTGGTCGAGGCGCACGCACTCCGGCCGTCGCCAGTAGCGCAGGAGATCGTGCTCGGCGTAGGCGAACGGCTCCGCGTCGATGTCCGCCCGCCATGCCGCGAACAGCGCCATGAGCTGCGCAAACTCTCCCTCCGTACCCTCCACGACACGATACGTCGTGGAACCGGGCACCGTTGTTACTCGCGAGTTGTCGGCAGTTGCCGATCGGCCATTCGGACCCTTTGTCCCCGACTACGTCGCGACCCGCCGCAGTCGGCGGATACAAAGGGACGGGAGGACCAACGGGAGGACCAACCGTGGCCAAGCGGCCGGGCGGCCTCGTTCTCGGGGCCGCCGTGCTCGCCCTCGTCGTCGCCAACGCCGGCGAGGAGCAGGACGCCGCGCCCGGCACGACCACCCCGGCATCGGCGAGCGGCCTGCCCGCGAGCCAGGCGGCGGCCCAGCGCGGCGACCTCGTCGCCGCGTCCCAGGCCATGGGCATGCAGGCCGGCCCGAGCGGGCGCCGCCGCGACACCGACTGCGCCGCCAACGCCCACGGGCAGGTGCGCGACTACCTGCTTCGCACCCCGTGCCGGACGCTGGACCGGCTGCTGTTCACCATCCGCGACTCGCGCGGCGGCACCATCGCGGTCGCCGTCGCCTGGGTCGACTTCCCCACCCCGGCGCAGGCGAGCGAGTTCCGGCGCATCGACGACATCTGGGGCACCGGCCAGATCAACCCGCTGCCCGGCGCGACCGCCGGCATCCCGGACGTCCGGTTGTCCGGCCAGCACTACCGCTCCCGCCGGCAGGGCACGCTCGCCGTGGTGGCCGAGGCCGAGCCGGTGACCGGCCGGCAGAGCGACGCCCTCCTCGACCAGATCGCCGGGGTGGCCGTGCTGCTGCCGCACGTGGCCCCACCGTCGGGGAAGTAGCGCGGTGGTCGACCCGCGCACGTTCTACGGCGACCTCGCGGGCGACTACCACCTGATGTTCCGCGACTGGTGGGCGAGTGCCCAGCACCAGGGTGACGTGCTCGGCGAGCTGTTGCGCCGGCACGGGATCCACCCGCCGGCCCGGGTGGCGGACTGCACCTGCGGCATCGGCACCCAAGCACTTCCCCTTGCCGCCCAAGGGTTCCGGGTGGCCGGCTCGGACCTCAGCGCGGCGGCCGTCGCGCGGGCCCGGACCGAGGCCCGCGACCGCGGCATCGAGCTCGCCCTGTCGGTGGCCGACGTCCGCGCGCTCCCGCCCGCGGACCGGCCGTTCGACGCGGTCGTCTCGTGCGACAACTCGCTGCCGCACCTGCTCACCGACGCCGACCTCGCCGCGGCGCTGCGCTCGATCCGCGGCCTGCTCGACCCGGGTGGGCTGTTCCTGGCCAGCACCAGGGACTACGACGCGATCGTCCGCGACCAGGTGGCCGGAGTCATGCCCGCGGTGCACGACGTGGACGGCCGGCGGCGGATCGTGGGCCAGGCCTGGCAGTGGTCCGCGGACCACCGGACCGTCGAGATCCACGTGTTCTGCCTGCGCCGCGAAGGTCCGGAGTGGGCGGCGGCGGTCCGCTCGACCACCTACCGGGCACTGCTGCGCGACGAGCTCACCGCCGCGCTGTCGACAGCCGGCTTCGCGGACGTCCGATGGCTCTTTCCCGATGAGTCCGGCTACTACCAACCCGTCGTCGTCGCCCAGGCGCGGTGAGAGCCCGTAGAGGGAGCAGTGCGCGGAGGCCGGCGGGACACTCCGCCGACCTCCGTGGTTTCACCGGTGTCCGTATCTCCGGGCGACGCACTCCCGCGCCCGGCGCACTCCGGCTACTTGTCGCCCTGCAGCCGATCCTTGGCGTCGTCCATCGTGCCCGCCGCCTTGTCCCGCAGGTCGTGCCCGGCTTCCTTGGCCTCGCCGCTCAGCTGGTCGCGCTTGCCGGCGTCCTCCAGGTCCTCGTCGTCGGTCGCGTGGCCGAGGCGCTCCTTGGCCTCGCCGACCAGCTGTTCGGCCTTGTCCTTGGCCTTGTCGAAAATGCCCATCCCGCTCTCCTCTCCCCTGCCGGACCCCGCTGGGTCCCGCCTGACGCCCTGGCTGCCCGGTCCTGGACCAGGCCAAACCTGCCCGAGCCGATATCACCCGGGTGATAACCGCGCGGCGGTGGTCGAGACCGGCCACGAGGTCCATCTCACAGGTCCGTCACGGCGGCACCGCGACCGCCGACAACCGGGGGCCGCCACGGTAGGAGGGAGCCGGCGGGACGCCGACCGTGCTGGTCGTGGCCCGGCGGACCGCCACGCTGCCGGCGGTGCTCGTGCTTACCCAGGTCCCGGGGCCCACGAGCCCAGACCGTGCACCGCGTGCCGCGTGCCGTGCACGCCGCGGCCAGCGCACCGGCGAACTCGGACGGCTCGTGCACCACCAGGTCCGGGCGCCAGTGCGTCGCCAGTGGGACCAGGACGTTCCATGGGCCCGCGACGGTGCGCCGAACCGGTACGGGCTACCTAGTGTCCAGGCCGGAGCGGGTAGGTAACGCGGTACTGTCGTGGCGTGGTGACGAGGAGTGAGCTGGGGCTGCGGCTGCGCGTTGCGCTGGCCGTATTGCTGCCCGCACTCTTCGTGGTGCTGCCCGCGGCCGGCTCGGTCGGCCCGCTGGGCGCCCTCACCGCGGGTCTCGCCGTCGCCGCGGGGCTCGCCACCGCCTGCGTGGTGCTCGTGCACCTCGTGCCCGGTGCGGCGCCCGCGCGGGTGCGCACCGGCAGGCTGCGGGAGTACGCGTGGCAGGCCGCGTTCCTGCGGCTGCGCGACCCGGACGCGCCGGGCCGCACCCGACCGCGAGCACCGACAGCACGCAGCACGGCTGCGTGACCCGACCGGCCTGACGCCGGTTTCCCTCGGCATGCAGCCGTTTCCGTATGTCCACATTCACCTCATGGCATTTCGGAGTGCTGCATGTTCGACTTCCTGCTCTACCCTGTCTCGGCCATCCTCTGGTTCTGGCACACCGCCTTCGCCGGCCCGCTCGGGCCGGACAGCGGGCTCGCCTGGACGCTCGCGGTGGTGTTCCTGGTGTTCACCGTGCGGGCGCTGCTGATCAGGCCCGCGCTCGGCCAGCTGCGGTCCGCGCGCCGCACCCGCGCGCTCGCCCCGCAGTTGGAGAAGCTCCGCACGAAGTACCGCAAGGACCGGCAGCGGCTGGCGCGCGAGACCCAGAAGCTGTACGCGGACAACGGCGTCAGCCCGCTCGGCGGCTGCCTGCCGGCGCTGCTGCAGATCCCCGTGTTCCTCAGCCTGTACTGGGTGCTGCGTGACTTCATCCCGGGCGCCACGTCGAACCACGTGTTCGACCGGGCCGGTGTGACGTCGTTCCTGAACGCGGACATCTTCGGCGCGAAGCTCGGCAACTGGATCAGCCAGCCCACGGCCGACCTGGTCGCGTTCGGCACCTCCACGGCGCACATGATCGCCGTCGGCGTGCCGCTGATGGTTCTCGCCGGGGTGGCGACGTTCCTGACGATGCGCGCGTCGCTGCGCCGGACCGAGCCGGCGAACCCGCAGGTGGCGACCGTGAGCCGGCTGATGATGTACCTGGCGCCGGTGGGCATCCTGGTGTCCGGCGCGTTCTTCCCGGTGCCGATCGCGGTGCTGCTGTACGTCCTCGCCACGAACGCGTGGACGTTCGGCCAGCAGCACGTGCTGACGGGGGTGGTCGAGCGGGAGGCGACACGGCGCCCGCACGGGCCCTGACAGGGACTCGCGGGTTCCGAGTGTTGGACTCGCGGGTCCGGAACGTTGGACTCGCGGGGTCAGTAGACGGCGCGGTGCAGGGTCTGGATCAGGGTGCGGTAGCCGGTGCCCAGCCGGCCGTCGCGGGCCAGGGCGGCGCGGGCGGCGTTCGCGCCGGCCGCGCCGTGGACGCCGCCGCCCGGGTGGGCCGACGCGCCGGCCAGGTACAGCCGGTCCACCGGGGTGTCGGCGCGGCCGAGGCCCGGGACCGGGCGGAACACCAGCTGCTGGTGGATCGCCGACGTGCCGGCGTTGATCGCGCCCTCGACCAGGCTCGGGTTGTGTGCCCGCAGCTCGGCCGGTCCGGCGACGGCCCGGCCCACGATCCGGTCCCGGAACCCGGGCGCGTGGGCCTCGACGACCTGCTCGACCCGGTCCGCGCGGCGCCGCAGCCGGGTCTGCGACCACTGCTCGCCGCGCGGTACATGGGTGTACGCCCACACCGACTCGGTGCCGGCGGGCGACCGCGTCGGGTCCGCGGTGGTCATCTGGCCCAGCAGCAGGAACGGCGTGCGCGGCACCCGGCCGCACGCCAGGTCGGTGGCGACCCCGGACAGCCCGTCGAGGTCGGCGCCGAGATGCACGGTGCCGGCCTCGCCGACCGCCGGAGCCGCCCACGGGATCGGGCCGGACAGCGCCCAGTCGACCTTGACCGTGCCGTCGTCCCAGTGGAAGTTCGCCAGGTCCGCCACGAGCCGCGCCGGCAGGTGCGACTCGCCGACCAGGTCGCGGTACAGCACCGGCGCGGGCACGTCGGCGAGCACCGCGCGGCGCGCCCGGACCGCCTCCCCGAACGCGTCCCGCACACCCACCGCCCGCCCGCCGGCGACCAGCACGCCGGTGACCGGCCGGCCGCAGTCGACCCGACCGTCCCGCGCGGACAGCCTGCGCACGAGCGCGTCGGTGATCCGGCCGGCGCCGCCCTCGGGCACCGGGAAGCCGACCTCCTGGCCGAGCATGGCCAGGAGCCACCCGAAGACCCCGCTGCCGGCGTTGTCCGGCCCGAGGTCGGTGTGCATGGCGCTGCCGGCGAGCAGGACCCGCGCGCCGTCGCCGGCGAACCGCTCGCGGCCGTAGGTACGCACCGGCAGCGTCAGCATCCTGACCAGCCGCAGCGCCTCCCCCGCACCCAGCGACCGCAGCAGCCGCGCGCCGGCCCGCACCGGCGGGAAGGGGCGCAGGAGCGCGTCGAGCAGGTCGTCGCGGACCCGCTGCCAGTACGCGAACTCCGCGCGCCACGCGTCGGCGTCCGACTCGGCGAAGGTGGCCACCGAGGCGGCCGTGCCGTCGAGGTCCCGCGACATGCGCACGTGCCGGCCGTCCGGGAAGACGTGCGCGAGCACGGCGGGCGCGTGCCGCCAGCGCAGGCCGTAGCGCTCGAGCTCCAGGTCGAGGATGGCCGGCGACGCGGCGGCGAGCGGGTAGAACGCGCTGCAGAGGTCGCTCAGGTAGCCGGGCGCGGTGATCTCCGCGGACCGGACCGAGCCGCCCGGCTCGTCGGCCGCCTCGAGCACGAGCACCCGCCAGCCGGCGTCGGCCAGCACGTTGGCCGCGACCAGGCCGTTGTGCCCGGCCCCGATGACCACCGCATCCACATCGGACCCATCCACGCCTCCAACGTACGGCGTGGCCGCTGGTCCGGGGTGGCAGGCTGGTGGGCGTGGGACTGCAGAAGTGGCTGTCGGCCAGGGTTGGTGACATGCAGGCCGCCGACCCGTACCGGCCACCGCTGCCGGCCGAGCTCGAAGCCGGGGTGCTGGGGTTGCGCGCGGTGCTGGCCGGCGAGGCGACGGACTCGTTGGCGGCACTCGGTTTCACGGTGTCGCCCGGCGTGGGCGACGGCCGGCCGTACACGCTTGTCGCCGACGGGGCGGACACCGAGCGGTCCTGGGGCGCGGTCGTCCTCCCCGACGGCGCGCCGCGGCTGGTCGTGGAGGTGCCGCATCCCAAGTCGGACCTGCGGACCGCGCAGCTGGGGCTCGAGCTGTTCCGCGCCGTGCCCGGGTCGGCGCTGCTGTTGGCCGGGGCGCACCGGCACGCGGGCGGGGGCGCGGCCGACGTGGCGCACCGGACCGACTCGATGTTCCACGTGTGGGCCGCGGCGCTGGCCGCGCCGGAGGTGCAGGTCCACGGCTACGCGGCGGCGAGCCTGCCCGGGGTGGACGCGGTGGCCTCCGCCGGCGCCGGCTCGGTCACGCCCGCGCACGAGGCGTTGCGCGATGCCTTGGTGGCACAAGGTTTCCGGGTCTGCGCCGGGTGGGTCGACGCGGGTGGGGAGCTCGAGGGGACGACCAACGTGCAGGGCATCGCGGCCACCGAGCGCGGGACGCCGTTCCTCCACCTCGAGCTGGCGCCGGCCCTGCGCACCGACCCGGCCGGCCGCGCGGCGGCGGTCGCGGCGATCGCCGGGACGTGGCCGTAGAAACTCGGTCGCGGGCCGGCGGGCGGCGTCCGCACACTGGGCCGCATGGGTCGAACGGTCAGCGCGGTGGTCACCTGCGGGCGGAAGCGCCTCGGCGCCCTCGGGCCGTTCACTGTGGACAGTGCATGGTGGGCGGAGGTCGGCCAGGTCGTCGCGGTCCTGCGGCGCGAGCTCGGCGTTCCGGTGCTCGTCCTGCGGCTGCTGCACGTCGACGGCGGCGAGGGCGGCCGGGACGGGCACGTCACCTACCACGTCGAGGCCGAGCGCCCGACCCGCCGCCTCGAGCCGTACCCCGGCGACCTTCTTTCACCGCACCGGTTCCGCTCGCCCTGGGCCACCGCCGAAGGGCTCCGCGAGTTGCTCAGCTGGGCCCGCACGGAGCTCGCCGCGCGGGGCCGGCCGGTGACCGGTGCCGTCGAGCAGCACCGGACCTGGAACCTCGCCGGCCTCTTCCGTCTCCCCACCGGCGAGGGGCCCGTCTGGCTCAAGTCCACCCCGCACTTCGCCACCGACGAGCCCGCGGTCATCGCCGCCTTCGCCCGGCACGACCCCACGCTCGTCCCGACGGTGCTGGCCGCCGGCGACCACCGGATGCTCCTCGAACACCTGCCCGGCGAGGACTGCTGGCACGCCACCGAGGAGTCCGTCGCGAGCGCCGTCCACCGGTTCGTCGCCGTCCAGGCCACGCTCGCCGGCGCGCGGCTCCCTCTGCCGGACCGACGCCGCGCCGCCGATCAGGTACGGGCACTCCTCGACGGCCCGGTCGACGGTGACCTCACCGCCGACGAGCGCGCGCGAGCCCGCCTGCTCACCGACCGCTGGGCAGAGCTCGACGACTGCGGTCTCCCGGACACGGTGGTGCACGGCGACTTCCACCCCGGCAACTGGCGCGCGACCCCCGGCGGCCCGCCGGTCGTCCTGGACTTCGCCGACGCGCACCTCGGCAACCCCGTGCTCGACGGCCTGCGCGCCGGCGACTACCTCGCCGCGCCGACCCGCCCGGCCGCCGCCCGCGCGTGGGTCGACGCCTGGACCGAACACCGGCCCGGCGCGCGACCTCGGCGCGCGCTCCGGGTGGCCGAGCCGCTCGCCCACCTCGGCTACGCCGTCCGGTACCAGGAGTTCCTCGACGGCATCGAACCCAGCGAGCGCGTCTACCACCGCGGCGACCCGACGAGCGTCATCCGCGCGGCTCTCCGCGTCGCCGCCGCCCCCAGCGCCTGGGTCGGCTAGCCGCTCTGGTCCATCAGGTGGACGCAGTTGCCGGCTGGGTCGAGGAACGACGCCGACCGGCCGCCCGGCACGTCGATGACCGCGCCCACCCAGTTGATGTCGGAGTGCGCGGCGGCGAAGTCGTCGACGCTGTCGACGGCGAAGAAGCCGCCCGCGGCCCACTCCGGGCCGTCCTCCGGCGGCACGTCCAGCATCAGCTCGACCTCGGTGCCAGGGAGCGCGAACGCCGCGGTGGTGTCGCCCTCCCGCCAGCTCTCGTCCAGGCCGAGGACGTCCCGGTAGAACGCGACGCTCGCGGAGAGGTCCTTCACGGGTTGGTACAGGAACGTCAGCTTCATGGCCGGAACATAATCGGATTACGGAATCCCGTCAACAGGTTACGTCGCTGGGCTACGCTGGTCGGCGATGGACGCGATTCCCCTGCCAGGTACGGCGAAGCGGCGGCTGGTCGACGCCGCGGTGCACCTGTTCGAGACCTCCGGCTACGACGCGGTCGCGGTCACCGAGCTGGCGGCCAAGGCCGGCGTCACCACCGGCGCGCTCTACCACCACTTCGGGTCCAAGCTCGGGCTGTACCTGGTGGTACGTCAGGAGATGGAGACCCGGCTCGTCGAGCGGACGGCCGGCGCCGCGGCGGCCGCCGGGCGCGGCCGGGCCGGCGTGCGGGCGGCACTGCTGGTCGCGTTCGACGCGGCCGTGCACTTCGGGGTCTGCCGGATCCTCGCCGAGCCCGTGGTCGCCGACCGGCCCGACCCGGTGGCCGCCGCGCTGCGGTCCCTGCTGCCGCAGCGGCACACCGCGGGCGGCGCGGTGCTGGCCGCGGCCTGGCGGGCGGCGCTGCTCGCGGTCGCCGACGGCACACCGGCCGGCACGGCCCGCGCGTCACTCGCGTACCTGCTGCCGGCCAAGGCGTGAACAAGGCATGATCGCCGGGTGGAGCGCAACTGGGCGGGAAACCTGACCTACTCGGCCACCGAGTTCGTGCGGCCGGCGAGTATCGCCGAGATCCAGCGGGTGGTGGCCGACAACCCGCGGGTGCGCGCGCTCGGTTCGCGGCACTCGTTCAACGACGTCGCCGACACCGCGGGGGTGGCCGTCTCACCGGAGGCGCTCCCACCGGACGTGGTGGTCGAGGGAAGCACGGTCACGGTCTCGGCCGGCACCCGGTACGGGGTGCTCGCGGCGGTCCTGGAGGAACGCGGCCTCGCGCTGGCGAACCTGGCGTCGCTGCCACACATCTCGGTCGGCGGCGCGGTCGCCACCGGGACCCACGGCTCGGGCGTGCGCAACGGCTGCCTGTCCACCTCGGTGGCCGCGGTCGAGCTGGTCGGCGCGGACGGGACGCTGCGCCGGACTTCCCGCGGCGACCAGGAGTTCGCCGGCAGCGTCGTCGCGCTGGGCGCGCTCGGCGTGGTGGTCCGGGTGACGCTCGATGTGCGGACGACGTTCGCCGTGCGGCAGGACGTGTACCCGGACGTGCCGTGGGCGCCGGTGCTCGCGGACCTGGACGCGGTACTTGCGTGCGGGTACAGCGTCAGCCTGTTCACGACGTGGACCGGGCCGTTGCAGGTCTGGGTGAAGTCGACGGACACGACACCGCCCGCGGACGTGTACGGCGCCTCGCCGTCACCGGTGCCGCTGCACATGATCGCCGGCGAGTCGGTCGAGGCGGTCACCGAGCAGGGCGGCGTGCCGGGCCCGTGGCTGGACCGGCTGCCGCACTTCCGGATGGGCCACAAGCCGAGCAGCGGCGAGGAGCTGCAGACGGAGTACCTGGTGCCACGCGACCGGGCCGTCGAGGCGCTCACCCGCGTGCGCGCGATGGGCGAGCGGGTGGCGCCGCTGCTGCACGTGACCGAGATCCGCACGATCGCCGCGGACGAGCTGTGGCTCTCCGGCGCCCACGGCCGCGACGCGGTGGCGGTCCACTTCACCTGGCATCTCGACCCGGCCGGTGTGTTCGCCGTACTGCCGGACATCGAGGCGGCGCTGCTGCCGCTGGGCGCGCGCCCGCACTGGGGGAAGTGCTTCACCGCCACCGCCCGGGACCTGGCCCCGCTCTATCCCAGATGGACCGACTTCGCCGAGCTGCGCCGCGAGCACGACCCGAGCGACAAGTTCGGCAACGCCTACCTGGACCGCGTGCTCGGCTGAGCTCCGGTCTCAGGCGGCGCCGCGCGCGCGGCCGCCGGGCGGTGTGACGTGCACGATCGACGAGGTGGCCACGAGGTGGACCGACTGGCGCAGGGCCTTGTGCGAGGTGCGCACGCCGACCCAGACATCGCCGCTCACCGGGTCCGACTCGAGCGGCCCGACGACCTCGCCGATACGAAAACGCTCCCCTTCCTTGTCCTGGAGGAGGAACGTGACCAGCGACCCGCGAGAGGGCCCGTTCACGTCGGACCTGGTGTCGTCCCGTTCAGCCATGACGGTCGGATACCCCCGTCGAGTGAATGTATGCGTATGACGGCGGTCACCCGTCGCCCAGCCGGCCGCGCGGCATCGGGTGGCCGGCCGTGTGGTGGTATTGCGGCATGGACCTTCGCATCATGATCGAGCCCCAGCAGGGGGCGTCCTACGACACGCAGCTGCGGCTCGCGCTGGCCGCCGAGGAGCTCGGCTTCAGCGGGTTCTTCCGGTCCGACCACTACCTGGCGATGGGTGACGCGTCCGGTCTCCCGGGCCCGACCGACGCGTGGGTGACGCTGGGTGGGCTGGCCAGGGAGACCGGCACGATCCGGCTGGGCACGATGGTGACCGCGGGGATGTTCCGGCTGCCAGGGGTGTTGGCGATCCAGGTGGCGCAGGTCGACCAGATGTCCGGCGGGCGGGTCGAGCTGGGCCTGGGCGCCGGCTGGTTCGAGGCGGAGCACACCGCGTACGGCATCCCGTTCCCCGAGCAGCGGCACGCGCGGCTGGCCGAGCAGCTCGACATCGTGACCGGCCTGTGGGCCACTCCCGTCGGCGAGACGTTCTCCTACGACGGCCGGCACTACACGCTGGCCGACTCGCCCGCGCTGCCCAAGCCCGCGCAGTCGCCGATGCCGGTCATCGTCGGCGGGATGGGCCGGACCAGGACCCCGGAGCTGGCCGCCAAGCACGCCACCGAGTTCAACACCCCGTTCGCGTCCGTGGAAGACGCCGCCGCGCAGTTCGAGCGGGTTCGCTCGGCGCTCGCGGCGGCCGGCCGGTCCCCGGGCATGGTGTTCTCGAGCGCGGTGACCGCGTGCGTGGGCAAGGACGACGCGGAGGTCGCCCGCCGGGCGGCCGCGCAGGGCCGGGAGGTCGCCGAGCTGAAGGCGAACGGCGTCGCCGGCACCCCGGCCGAGGCGGCCGAGAAGCTCCGCCGCTACGCCGGGGCCGGCGCGACGCGGGCGTACCTGCAGATCATGGACATGGCCGACCTGGACCACCTGGCCGTCATCGCGAACGAGGTGCGCCCCCAGCTCACCTGAGAATGCGAACCGCCCGGCGCGACCGCTCCTCGCGCCGGGTGGGGCATGTTCACCTCGGGTGGCTCAGGTGGAGAAGTCCAGCTTCACCGGCCCGTCGGTCTGGCGCAGCTCGAAGCCGACGATCTCCCGCATCGGGATGTCGACCGTCCCTCGCTCGGAGCTGGTCGGCTGGTCGACGCCCATCTCCCACGGGGTCACCAGCTCGCGGTGGCCCGTGCGGGTGACCGCGGTCAGCTCGCCCTTGGCCGGACCCGCGACCGCGAACAGCCGCAGGTCCACCGTCGTGGCGGCGTTGTCGCCGTCCACGGTGAGGATCGCCGTCGCCCCGGTGGCCGGGTCCGTGGCGGTCAACGTACGCGCACCCGCGACGGCCGTGGTGTCGCTCGGCTCGGCCGGTGCGGACACCGTGACCGTCGGGCCGGCGACCGGGGGCGCGCCGTCGTTCCCGGCACCCCACACCATCAGCGGCACACTCACCAGGAGCACCCCGACCGCGGCTGCCGCGAGCCACAGGTTCCTACCGCGTTTTCGTCTGTCGGAGGCGATCTCGGCCAGCGCGCCCTTCAGCGCGTCCTCGCTGGCCACCGGCTCCGCCGGCTTCATCTGGTCGAGCAGCCGGGGCAGGTCCGCGAGCTCGCGGTACTCGGCCCGGCACAGCGCACATCCGGCGAAGTGCTCGGCGAACTTCGCCTCGTCCGGCGGGTCGAGAATGCCGAGGACGTAGGCACCCACATCGACGTGCTCCGAGGCCATGGTTATCACTCCCCCTCCCGGAGCACACGGCGCAGTGCGCGAAGCGCGTAGAACACCCGCGACTTGACGGTACCTGGTGGGACCCCGAGGACGCTTGCAGCCTCGTTGACGGTCCGATCCCGAAGATATGTCTCCTCCAGCGCTTCGCGATGCTCCGCGCGCAAGCCCTGTAACGCGTCGGCCACCACCATGGCCGACAACGACTGCTCGGACCGGTCCGGAACCGGTACGAGCGCAAGGGGCGCCACATCCACCTCCCGTGGGCGCGCGCTGTGGCTACGCCTCCCGTCGATCACGATGCGACGCGCGACCGTGTACAGCCACGCGCGCAACATTCCTGGCTCGCGGTCTAGTCGATCTGCGTTGCGCCAGGCGCGGACCAGAGTCTCCTGCACGACATCCTCGGCCCACTGACGGTCGTTTCCGGTCTGTCGCAGGACATGACCGAACAGTGCGCCACCGAACTCGCGGTGGATCATCCTGACCAGCGCCTCGTCTCTGTCCGGGAAACCACCCCCGGTCCTGTCCGAGACGCCTTCCGCGCCAGCGGCTACCCGTCTAGGGGTCGGACGCCGGCTCACGGGGAGACATCCTGGACCCCGGCACCAGGGTTCGTCGAGTGACCCAGATCACACTTGTTACGTCGTCGTGATTGAACCGCGATTCCCCGATCTCCGTATCTGCTGGTGACCGCACGTGCTGGTGTCTCAGGAAATTCCTTGTCCCAGAAAGGAAAACACATGCGATTCGCGGCGCTACTGGCGCTACTCACCCCGGTCGCCGCCGCGACCTTGGGGTGGATGGCCGCGCCGGTCGCGACCGCACAACCCCTATCAGCAGGCAGGCCGACGCCGGCGGCGGTACAGCCCTCGCCGCCGGCGCCTGGCAGCCCGCAGCAGGTCAGCGAGTCCGACCAGCGACTTCTTGTCGCGATGCGGAAGGCCGACGTTCTCGTGATCCCGGCCGGGCAACAGGCCCGGCAACGCGCTGAGCGCGCGGAGATCAGGGAGCTCGCCGACCACGTCGCGACGGACCAGGTCGGACTCGACGCGGAACTCCGTGCCCTTGCCGGGAAGCTCGGTGTCTCCGTGCAGAACAAGGCCGACGAGGAGCAGCTCGGCCAGGTGGCCGAGCTTTCCGTGTTGTCCGGTGCCGCGTACGACGCGGCGTTCACGACCCTGCTGCGTGCCGCGCACGGCGAGGTGTTCCCGCTCATCGCCGAAGTTCGCGCCAACACCACGAACGACGCCGTCCGAACCTTCGCGAAGAAGGCGGCCGGTGTCATCGAGACGCAGCTGGATCTGGTGGAGGGCACGGGTTTGGTGGGTGACGCGGAGGCGTCATCGACCCGGGTGCCCGCGATTCCGGTGGTGGCCCCGCTGCCACCGGCGACGTCGGTGCCGCCGCCCAGTACCCAGATCCAGGCCATCTCCGCGATCAGTGTGCCCGCAGCCGTCGAGACAGACGGTGGGGTGAACGTGGGCCTCGTGGTCGCGATCTGCGTCGTCGAGTTCGCCGCGACCCTCGGACTACTGCGCCTGCTCCGCTCGAACTGACCGAGCGCCATTTCCACAAAAGCAACGAAACAGCGAGGAAAACCATGCCACGACACCAGATGCAGCGCCGTACCCGGCGACGCCTGACGGTCGCGGGTGTAGCCGCGATGGCGATCATCGGAACCACGGTCGCCGTCGGCATCATGGGCAACGCATCCGCCCGGCAGGCCGCGCCCGTCGTCAACCCGGTGTGTCTGCCCGAGGACCCGCCCGCGAGCGAGACCGCTCCCCCTCCCGAGGAGTCCGCGCCGCCCGAGGAGACGGCGCCGCCGGAGAGCTCGGCCCCCGCCGAGGAACCACCGGCCGAGGAACCACCGGCGGAGGAGCCACCAGCTGAGGACCCGGGCATGGAAGACCCGGGCGCGGAGGATCCTGGTGCGGAAGACCCCGGTGCGGAAGACCCGGGCATGGAGGACCCCGCGGAAGGTGACCCGATGGGCATGACCGCCCCGGCGGCCGCCCACCCGCGCCACCCCAAGCCCGTCCAGGAGCCGGCCGAGCAGCCGGAGCAGCCCGTCGAGGACCCCGCGGCCGAGGACCCCGCCGCTGAGGACCCGGCAGCCGAGGACCCCGCGGCCGAGGCGCCTGCGGACAACGAGGTTCCCCCGGACCCGACCGAGGCTCCCCCGGTCGACCCCAACGCCGGTGAGGACCCCGACGCGGCCCCGGACGAGGCCGGTGACGCGCCGCCGATGCAGGCCCCCGAGCCCCCCGCCGAGGACGTCGAGGACGAGTTCGGCAACGAGGAGTGCGACGACCCGATCGGCCCCGCGCCGGAGGACTACATCAACATTCGCAACGTCGCGCCGGTGAACCTGGACGCACGGCCCGGCCGTGGCGCCTCGCGCGGCACGTTCGAGTCCCGCTGCGGCAACAACGAGAACGAGCACCGCAACCCGGACAACTTCATCACCTCGCCGGGTATTCGCAACGGTGCCCACCACACGCACGACTACGTGGGCAACCTGACCGCCGACGCCAACTCCACCAACGAGAACCTGGCCACGTCGGGCACCACCTGCCGCGCAGGTGACCTGTCGACCTACTACTGGCCGGTGATCCGCATCCGTGCGGCCGAGGGTCAGGACGAGGTCGTCGACGAGGAGAACCCGCACAACCAGGGCACCATCCTGGCGCCGGCACGAGCGCAGCTGCAGTTCCGCGGCAACGCCACCGGGCCGGTCGTCGCGATGCCGCAGTTCATCCGGGTCATCACCGGTGACGCCAAGGCCTCCACCAACGGCGGCGCGAACGCCAACGCGAAGTGGACCTGCACCGGCTTCGGGAACCGGATCACCACGAAGTACCCGCTCTGCCCGCGCGGCAGCTCCGTCCAGCGCATCCTGGACTTCCCGAGCTGCTGGGACGGTCAGAACATCGACAGCGCCAACCACCGCGACCACATCACGTTCCCGGACGCGCGCGGCCGGTGTGCCGAGGGTCAGCAGGCCGTCCCGGCCCTGCAGATGCGGTTGACCTTCAACGTGCCGCGCGGCAGCCTCTTCGTCCTGGATGCCTTCCCGGACGAGAAGCACAACCCGGTCACCGACCACGGCGACTTCGTCAACGTGATGCCCCAGAACCTGATGAACCGCGCCGTGCGGTGCATCAACCAGGGCCGTCGGTGCTGAGGTCGGCGCTGAGCTAGTCGGTGCTGATCTAGAAATAGCCCCAGTAGAGGAATGTTCGTGCTGCAACAGGTGGTCGACCAGACCGGCGACATCGCTCACGACCAAGGTGTCCGGGAGATGTTCGCCGTGTCCGGTCGACTCACCTACGCGCTGATGTGCCTGACGCTCACGTGGGGGGTGCTGACCACCACCGGGTGGCTGCACCGCCTCGCGGGGCGTCAGGCACTGCGCAGCGGCCACATGGTGTTGGGGACGCTGACCCTCGGGTTCGCGTTCAGCCATGTCGTCGCACTTCTCTTCATGCGCGTCGAGGTCTTCACCGCGTGGGAGGTGTTCGTGCCGTTCAACGGTGGTGTCAAGCTTCAGCACACGCTCGGCATCCTCGCGTTCGAGGGGATGCTGGCCGCGTCGATCGTCGTCGGTGTGCGCCGCTGGCTGAGCTTCCGGCAGTGGCTGGGCGTCCACCGGATCAGCTACGTCGCGTTCGGCTGCGGCGTCGTCCACGCGTTCTTCGGCGCGCTCAACTCCGGCTCGCTGTCCACCATGTGGCTCATCGGCATCACCCTGCTGGTGCCGACGGTGACCATCTCGCTGGTGCGGTTCGTGCCGGCGCGGGCACTGTCGAGCACCGGTCTGTTCGGGGACGAGCCGTGATCGGCCGCAAGCGTCCGCCGACGCGAAACCAGCTGAGCGTGAACAACGACGTGTGCCGCCGCTACGGGTTCTGTGTGGCGGAGGCACCCGAGCTGTTCGAGCTCACCCCCAGCGGGGGGCTGCGCTACCGGCGGGTCGTCCCGCCGAGGGAGCTCGAGAACGCGCGGTCGGCGGCCCGCATCTGCCCGACGCTCGCGATCGCGCTGGCGGAGGCGGAAAGCCCAACCCGAGGAGGACGTGCTTGATGAGCGCGGAAAGAAGCGAACGCATCGTGGTCGTGGGCGCGGGGGCCGCCGGTCTCCGCGCTGCCGAGCGCGTGCGTGAGCTCGGCTTCACCGGCGAGCTGATGATCCTCACCGAGGAGCCGTTCCGGCCCTATCACCGGCCGGCGCTGACCAAGCAGCTGCTCACGGGCGCGGTCCGGCCGAAAGACCTCCTGCTCCCGTACGCCGACCTGGACGCCGTGTGGCGCTACCGCACCCGGGTGGCCCGGCTCGACCCCGAGGAGCACCTTCTCTTCCTGCCCGGTGGCGAGGAGATCGAGTACGACGGTCTGGTCATCGCCACCGGCATGCAGCCAAGACACCTGCCCGGAGCGCCGCGGCAAGACCCGCGGGTGCACGTGATGCGCTCGATCGGCGACGCGATCCGGATACAGAAGAACCTGCGCGCCAGCAAGGGCCGGGTCGCCATGATCGGCGGCGGCTGGCTCTCCGGCGAGGTCGCCTCGGCGGCCCGCGAGCTCGGCCGGGACGCGACGATCATCATGCGGGAAGACGCGATGCTGCGGAACGTGCCGGGCCATGACGTGAGCGAGACGGTGAGCGCGCTGCACGAGGCACACGGCGTGCGGCTGGTGACCGAGGCCGCCGTCACCAACTGGCGCACCGGATCCGACGGCGTCACCATGCACCTGTCCACCGGCGAGGTCGTCGTCGCCGACTGCGTCGTGCTCGGCGTCGGCGCGGTGCCGGCGGTGGACTGGCTGCGCGGCTCGGGCCTGTTCGTCGACGACGGCGTGCTGTGCGACCCGACCACCCACGCGCTCGGCGCGGAGGACATCGTGGTCGCCGGCGATGTCGCCCGGTGGCCGAACCTGCGGTTCGACACGGTCCCCCGGCGCGTCGAGCACTGGATCAACGCGGTGGAGATGGGCCGCGCGTCGGCGGAGAACCTGCTCGTCGGGCGCGAGGACGCGAAGCCCTACACGCCGCTCCCGCGGTTCTGGTCCGACCAGCACGGGGTGCGGATCCAGGCGTCCGGGATCCCCGCGCTCGCGCAGGACACCGTGTCCCTGACCGGTTCGAAGCAGGTCTCGTCGCGGGTCACCGGCTACCTGGCCGGCGGCTCGCTCGTCGGCGTGGTGGCGTGGGACAGCCCGCGCGGCATGCTGAAGTGGACCAAGGAGCTGGACAAGAAGACCACGGAAGCCATGCGGCGCAGGCAGTCCGAGACCAAGCGCCCGGCCCGCCCTGCCGCACCCGCGGTCCCGCCCGCCTACCGTGCCCCGGTGGCGACGCCGACCTCGGCCCCGATGTCCGCCGCGATGTCGGCCCTGGCCTACGAGACCCAGACGCCCCGCGAGTCCAACCCCCAGGACCCGCGAGTCCAACACTCAGGACCCGCGAGTCCAACGGCCGGGTCGGGTTACCAGGAACCGGTCGCGGCCCGCTCCGGCTATCACACCGGTCCGGCCGCCCGATCCGGCTACCAGCAGTCGCCGGGCCGCCCGGGCTACCAGCGGCCGCCGGCGAGGCCCGGCTACCAGGAGCCGGCGGCCGCCCGGTCCGGCTACTACGAGCCGGCGGCCTCCCGGTCGGGTTACCACGAGCAGCCACGAACCGGTTCGGGCTACTACGAGCAGCTCACCCGCACCGACTACGAGGGCCTGCTCCCCCAGCCGGGTGGCTACGGCCCGCCGCCACCCGCGCCGCGGGACTACCGCCCGCCGATGAACCCGCGCGAGGAACTGGACGACCCGGCCGTGACGACCCTGCCTCAGATCGACTCCTGGCGGATGGCGTCATGACCGCGGACTTACCCGGCCCCATGGCTCCCGGCCCGTCGGCGCCGGTCGTCCCCCGCGACGACCGGGATCTTCGCCTGCGGCCCGCGAGGACGGGCGGTCAGGCGACGCGGTCGGCGAACGAGGCGATCGCCGCGGTCACCAGGTGTGGTGCCCGCAGGGTCGCGAGGTGGCCCTGCCCCGGCAGGATCACCGTGCGGTCGACCCGGGGCAGCACCGCCGCCAGGGCGTCGAGCCTCGCGCGCAGGTGCGCCGGGCTGCGCTCGCCACCGATGAGGAGCGTGGGCAGGTCGAGCCCGGCGTACCGGTCCAGCCCCACGCCCAGCGACTCGATCGCCTCGGCGTCCGCCAGCTGCGCGGCCGCCCAGCGCCGGGAGAACAGCCGGGCCAGGAGAGGGGAGCCACCGGAGATGTCCCGCACGAAGATGGCCATCGCCCGGCCGGGCGCGCCCGCGTCGAGCGCGGATCTGGCCCGGCGAAGGGCATCCCCGCCGAGAGGAGCGTCCACCGCGACCGGCGGCTCGTAGAGGACGAGCCCCGAGAACCGTTCGGGTGCGGCGAGTGCGCTCTCCAGCGCGACGACCCCGCCCGAGGAGTGACCAACGAGAAGAACCGGTTCCATTGCGACGTCGGCGATCGCGAGTACCTCGTCGACCTCTGCGTCCATCGCCGCGGCCCCGCGCAGGGCCGGGACGCGCCGATAGGTCGGCCGGTCGTGACTCAGCACCCGGAACCGGTCCGAGAGCGCCGCGGCACACCCGGCCCAGGCCGCGGCGGTGGTGGATCCGGGGTGTACCAACAGGATCGCCGGCCCTTCCCCCAGGTCGGTGACCACCACGGTCGCCCCGGATCCGGGCACCGACACCGGCAACGGCTGGCTGGTGTCGGTGCCCACCGCCCCGGGGAACACCCGCGCCACGATCGGGCGCAGGACCCGCCCGCGGATCGTCCGCTTCACGGTCGTCAGTGACATGCCGTCCATGCTACCCGAGGATGTCAACCTGAGTTGACACGTCGTGCACGCTCCCCGGCAGCCGCCACGGATCGTCCGCGACCAGGCCGACATAGCCGTCCGGCCGAACCAGCACCAGCGCACGGTCGGCGACGTCGTAGCCCGCCCACGCATGCCCCTCGACGTCCACATAGGACCCGGCGCCCTCCCGCACCAGCGACACCGTCGTCGCGCCGGCCACCTCGGCGCCGGACCCGCCGAAGTCGAGCAGCGTCCAGGCGGTCCCGGCGAGCAGCGAGAACAACCGAACCGGCCCGGACGGCCCGACCACCGGCGCGTCGGGCGCCCGGTCCCCAGCCCGTACCTTCCCCGGCGCCGCCCGGTGTTCCACCGCGAGCGGCCCACCGCGGTAGGTGATGCCCAGCTGCTTGGTGTCCGCGCCGCGCCGGTGCGCGTCGGGATCGCCGTCGCGGTACTTGTCCATCAGCCGGGTGCTCAGGCCGAGCACCTCCTCGGCCACCAGCCGCCGCTCCGCCTCGTAGGTGCCGAGCAGCGACCCTGGCCCACCGCGCAGCACCGAGGCCAGCTTCCAGCCGAGGTTGTACGCGTCCTGCACGCCCGTGTTGAGCCCCTGCCCGCCGGTCGGCGGGTGCACGTGCGCCGCGTCGCCGGCGAGGAACACCCGCCCGTCCCGGAACCGCGCCGCGAGCCGGACGTTCGGCCGCCACACCGTGCTCCACGTCAGGGTGTGCAGCCGGACCGTGGCGCCGCGCGAGTCGAGCACCTCCTGCAGGTGCGCGAGCGAGGCGTCGGCACCGGCCGGCGCGGGGCAGGCGAACTGGAACGCCTCCCCACCGGCGAGCGGGGTCAGCGCGACGCCGGCCATCGGGTCGCTCGCCGGCGCCCACCAGTGGCCGTGGTCGTGGTCGAGCCCGTCCGCGCACACGTCGCCGATGAGCATCCGGACCTCCTCGTCGGTGACCCCCGGGAAGCCGATGCCGAGCGCCCGGCGCACCACGCTGGCGCCACCGTCCGCGCCGACCAGGTACCGGGCCCGCACCGGGACGTCGCCGACCGTCGCCGTGACACCGTCCACATCGGACACGAGGTCGGTGAGCGCCGCACCGCGCTCGACCGCCACGCCCAGCCCGGCGAGCCGAGCCGCCAGGATCGCCTCGGTGCGCGACTGCGGCAGCATCCACACGTTCGGGTACGGCACGTCCGGCGTCGGCTGCTCCACCTCGGCCATCCGGTGCTCACCCACGAACGCGCCGTCGAGGTATGCCCGCACGGCCGGCGGCAGCATCCCCTCGGCGAGCACCCCGTCCAGCACGCCGAGGTCCTCGAACACCTCCAGCGTGCGCGGCTGCAGCCCGTCGCCGCGCGAGCCCGCGAACGGCTCGGCCGACCGGTCGACGATCCGCACGCCTATCCCGCGGCGGGCCAGCTCGATGGCGAGCGTCAGCCCGGTCGGCCCGGCCCCCGCGATCAACACCTCGACGTCCATCAGGATCTCCCCTTTGCTGAATTTCGATTCAGTGAATATAAGTTCAGCATGCTCGCGGCTGCCGTAGGTTGTCAAGGGAGCGAGGAGGTGTGATGCCGGGAGTGCGCCAGGCGAAGGCGGCGGAGACCGAGGCGGCGCTGAAGGCCGCCGCCAAGGAGGTCTTCGCCGAGCGGGGCTACCTCAACACCAAGATCACCGACATCACCGCGGCGGCCGGGCGAGCGGCCGGCTCGTTCTACAACCACTTCGCCGGCAAGGAGGAGCTGCTCCAGGCGCTGCTCGCCGACCTGCTGGCGGAGACCGACGTCGCGGTCGAGGCGGACTCCGAGCACGACCAGGACTTCACCGCCCGCGCGGCGATCCGCTACCACGTCGCCTTCTACTTCCGGTTCTTCCGTGCCAACCGCACGGTGATGGTCGCCCTGTACCAGGCGGCGATGGTCGACCGGTCCTTCGCGGCGACGCTGAACGAGCTGTCCGCGCCGGACATCGGCCACATGGCCGAGCACCTCGACCACGTCCAGCGAACCGGCCACGAGCTACCCGGCGAGCCGCTCGCGGTCGCGCGGGCGATCGGCACGCTGCTGTGGGGGTTCGCACACGCGCTGCTGGTCGAGCGGAGCCTCGGCGACCTGACCGAGGAGGCCGCGGTGGACCTGGTCACCGACCTCATCCACCGCGGCGTCGCCGGCCGGGTCTAGAGCCCCATGCCCTGAACGACGCGCTGGGGACGCTCAACGCCCCGAACGACGCGTTCGGGCATCGGCGCAGGTCACGGCCGGCCGGGTCTAGAGCTCGCCGAACCACGTGCGCGCCGCGACCACACCGCCGCCGTCGCCGAGTGCGGCCATCAGCGCGATCCGGGCCTTGTTCGGCGGCAGGCCGCGCGCGCCGATCGCGCCCAGCTCCCCCACGAGGCCGATGCCGTTCGCCGGCACCCGGGACGCGACCACCACCGGGATGTCCGTCCGGGTCAGCTCCGTGATCATGGCGAACATCTCCACCGGGACGTTGCCCGCACCGGTCCCCTCCAGCACGACACCTCGCGCGCCCGCGTCGGTCACCAGGGTCAGCAGCGACGCCGGCATGTCCGGGTAGGTCTTGATCAGCGCGACGTCCGACTCGGGTTCGCCACGCGGGCGCGGCGGGCGCGACGGCGGCATGCCGATCAGATTGACCTGGCCGTCCATCACCCGACCCAGAAGCTGCCGCGGCGCGGACGTGAACGCCGCCGGGCGGGTGGGGTCGGTGAGCGTGGCCCAGCGGGCGGCGTGCAGCTCGCCGCCCATGCAGACGACCGCACCGGCGCCACGCAACGCGGGCTCCGCCGCCGCGGCGAGGGCGTCGGCGATGTTGCCCGGGCCGTCCGCCGACGAGTCGGCCAAGGCACGGACGGCACCGGTGAACACGATCCCGCCGCGCACGGCGGCCGGCCCGACCATCAGGTCGGCGAGGAACGCGGTGTCCTCGAGCGTGTCGATGCCGTGGGTGACCACCACGCCGGCGAACTCGTCCTCCGCCAGGGCCTTGCGGACGCGCCTGCCCAGCGCCAGCTGCGTCGACGTCGACGTGTCCCAGGAGGGCTCGGCCATGACGTCCTCGACGACCACCCGGGTCGGTGGCGGGCCGGCCAGCTCGAGGAGCTCCTTGCCGGTCGCGACGCCCGCGGACCCGTGGGCAATGGTGTCGCCGGTCGCGACGAGCAGGACGGGCCGAGTCACAACCCCACTACTAAGGGCGCGTAGTGAATCAAGTCAGGGTGGGTTGGGCGTGTCGCGTGTCGGGCGGAGGGTGTAGTTCCAGTCGCCGTGCCAGGTGTCGCGGGTGATCGGGAGTTCTTTCATCTGTCGGTCGCTGATCTCGATGCCGGTGGGA
>NZ_WHTD01000246.1 GCF_009379765.1 Actinophytocola sp.
CATCAAGATCACCGATCGTGAGATGAGAACACTCCTCGCGCGGTATCTGACCCCACACGAGTGGCACGGCGAATGGAACTACACCATCAGCCCGACCGACACACCCAGTTGAGCGTGTTGTTCATTTCCAAGCCCTTACCGTGCCGGGACTGAGGGCTACCGGCGGAGGCTCCGGGCCGCCGCCGTCACGCAGAGCCCGGAGACCACCATGAGCGAGACGGCCAGCACGAGCGGCCACATGCGGGCCGTGCTGATCGCGAGCAGGAGGTTGAGCACGGCTCCCGCGAGGTAGAGCGCGGCCAGGGCGAGCCACCCGAAGGCGGGATGTAACAGCACGCCGCGGGCGACCCGGTGCGGGCGGTGACGAAGCATCGGCCGCACCTCCAGACCTGATATCCAGATCAGTCGTGACACTCCGGCTTTTGGTTACCGGATGGGCGATCTCGATCGGATTACCGAACGTGGGTGATGAAAACCAGGTCCGGCTCGCCCCGGGAAACGGGCACCGAGAGGATGTCGACGGTGCCGAACCGAGCGGCCAGCCGCGCCGCGAACGCGGGGCTCGCACCCGCGCTCCACACCGCCAGCACCCCGCCGGGTTCGAGGGCGCCTGCCAGCATGTCGAGGCCGGCGTCGCCGTAGAGCGCGGCATTGCCGTCCGTGACCGTCCACTCAGGACCATTGTCGATGTCGAGGCAGATGCCGGCGAACCGCCCGCCGGACGCCGGCAGCCAGGCCAGCAGGTCGGCCTCGACGCACCGGGCGCGCGGATCGGCCAAGGCGTCCTCGTGGCGGGACCGCAGCGGGCCGTGGTTCCAGGCGAGCACCGCGGGCTCCCGCTCCACGACGACGACCTCGCCGACCCGCGGGTGGTCGAGCGCGGCCCGGAGCGAGAAGCCGACGCCGAGCCCGCCGAGGAGGAGCCGCCCCGGCGGCATCCGGTCGGCGGCCGCGGCGACCATGAGCCGCTCCGACGCGCCGTTGCGGGTGTCCATGATGAACACGCCGTTGGCGATGATCTCGAAGTCGTCGCCGACCTGGCGCAGAACGAGCTCTCCGCAGACCCCGTCGACACGATCGAGGACGACGGGCTCTTCGCTCATTCCGGTGATCGTAGCTACGCTGTCGAGGCGGAGGTGGTTCCACATGCGAGCGACAGTTGGCGACCGGCTACATGTCCATGGTCGCAACGTCGGCAACCCCGACCATCTGGCCGAGATCGTCGAGGTCCGCGGTGACGACGGGCAGCCGCCCTACCTGGTGCGCTTCCCGGACGGCCACGAGAGCCTGGTCTTCCCCGGCCCGGACTGCGTGGTCGAGTCCACCTGACCACGCGGTTCGGGCCGGGGACCTGACGTACGCGGCGAACGGCGCCTTCCGGGATCCAGGGCCGGAAGGCGCCGTTCGTGGACCGCGCCCGGTCAGACTCGGGTCAGCTCGTCGATCAGGGCGTCCACGTCGAAGTGGGTGCCCTCCTCGCCCAACGGGACGATCTTCTCGGTCGCCGCCAGGAAGTTGGCGACGCCCTCGTGGTCGAGCTCCAGCTCGGCGTAGCCCTCGGGGCTCTCGATCTCCACGACCAGCATCGCCAGGCCGTTCTCGAACTCCGGGTGCAGCCGGACGTCGCCCACGCCCGCCGGGCCGGTGAGGCCCTCGACGAGCAGGTCCCGCGAGAAGGCCCACTCGACCCAGCGGTCGCGTTCGGTCTGGAACGCGGCGGTGACGGTGAACGGCTGGTCGGCACGGTAGGACCAGCGCGAACGAACCGGCGTCGTGCCGTCGTAGAGCGACACGAGCTCTGCGTGGATGGCTTCGTTGGTCATGTCTGGCCCTCCTCCTTCGATCCGCCGTTGGGTGCGGGTCGGTCGAGGGAGAGATGACCAGGCGCTTCGGTCGTGATGCGAAGTGAACCGACGTTCACGCTATCCGGTGTTAGCGCCGCCACACCGGTAACGCCCGACCTGCCGATCTAGATAAGCCCGAGGCTCTGAACCGCGTCGCGCTCCTCCACCAGCTCGGCGACCGACGCGTCGATCTTCGAGCGGGAGAAGTCGTCGATCTCCAGGCCCTGGATGATCTCCCAGCGACCATCGGCGCAGCGCACCGGGAACGACGAGACCAGGCCCTCCGGCACGCCGTAGGAGCCGTCCGACACCACGGCCATCGACGTCCACCCGGTGCCGTCGACCCAGTCGTGGATGTGGTCGACCGCGGCGTTGGCTGCCGACGCGGCCGACGACGCGCCGCGCGCCTCGATGATGGCCGCGCCGCGCTTGGCCACGGTCGGGATGAACGTGTCGCGCAGCCAGGCGTCGTCGCCCACCGCGGCGGCCGCGCTCCGGCCGCCGACCTCCGCGTGGAACAGGTCGGGGTACTGCGTGGCGGAGTGGTTGCCCCAGATCGTCATCTTCGAGATGTCGGTGACCGACACCCCCAGCTTGGCCGCGAGCTGCGACAGCGCGCGGTTGTGGTCGAGCCGCGTCATGGCGGTGAACCGCTCGGCCGGGACGTCCGGCGCGTGCGACCGGGCGATCAGCGCGTTGGTGTTGGCCGGGTTGCCGACCACCAGCACGCGGACGTCGGCGGCGGCACCGGCGTTGATCGCCTCGCCCTGCGGCTTGAAGATGCCGCCGTTGGCCTCGAGGAGGTCGCCGCGCTCCATGCCCTTGGTGCGCGGGCGGGCGCCGACGAGCAGCGCCACGTCGACGCCGTCGAAGGCGTGCTTGGGGTCGTCGGTGATGTCCACGCCGGCGAGCAGCGGGAAGGCGCAGTCGTCGAGCTCCATAGCGGTGCCTTCGGCGGCCTTCAGCGCCGGCGGGATCTCCAGCAGCGAGAGCCGCACGGGCGTGTCCGGGCCGAGCAGCTGGCCGGAGGCGATGCGGAACAGCAGTGCGTAGCCGATCTGGCCGGCGGCACCGGTGACGGTGACCTTGACGGCAGCCTTGCTTGCCACGGGGAAGACCCTCCCGACGGAGACGTGAGAACCGGTGCTCGGAGGCTAGCAAGCCACCCCGACGCGGCGGGTCGTGGGAGCGCACCGTCACATGTGCCGTGCCGGGCCCTCAGTCGTTGAGCGGGCCGCCCTCGATCGTGAGGGCCACGGCCATCATGCAGAAGCCGAAACCCGCGTACGTCAGCACGTCCACCCCCCGGCTGCGGATGGCGATCAACCCGGCCTGGTCGGTCCGAAGCAGTGCGCGCAGCGCCGCGGCCAGGACCAGCGCGGCGCCGATCAGCACCGTCCCCTGCCGCCAGTGGTAGAGGATGATCCGGAACAGGCCGAGCGCGACCACCGCGAGCACCATCCCGAACGGGAGGTGCGCGAGGACCGGGTGCCGGCGGCGCTGGGGTGTGGTCACCGGTCGAGGCTCCGTTCGGTGTCGATGCTCACTCCGACAAGCTCCGTTCGGTGTCCATGCTCACTCCGACAAGCTCCGTTCGGTGTCGATGCTCACTCCGACAAGCTCCGTTCGGCGGCATTCACCGTGTTGGTCAGGAGCATGGCGATGGTCATCGGGCCGACGCCGCCGGGCATGGGCGCCAGGTGGCCGGCGACCTTGCGGACGTCCGGGTGCACGTCGCCGACCAGCCCCTGGTCCGTCCTGGTGATGCCGACGTCCAGCACCGCGGCGCCGGGCTTGACCATGTCGGCGGTGATCAGCGCGGGGTTGCCGGCCGCCGCCACGACGATGTCGGCCCGCCGCACCTCGGCCGCGAGGTCCTTGGTGCCGGTGTGGCACAGGGTCACCGTCGCGTTCTCGCTGCGGCGGGTGAGCAGCAGGCCGAGCGGGCGCCCGACCGTGACGCCACGGCCGACGACGGTGACTCCCGAGCCTGCGATCGGCACGTCGTAGCGCTTGAGCAGCTCGATGATGCCGACCGGCGTGCACGGCAGCGGCCCGGTCTCGCCGAGGACGAGCTTGCCGAGGTTCATGGGGTGCAGGCCGTCGGAGTCCTTGACCGGGTCGACCCGCTCGAGCGCGGCGCCGGCGTCGAGCTGGCCGGGCAGCGGGAGCTGGATGAGGTACCCGGTGCAGGCGGGGTCGGCGTTGAGCTCGTCGATGACCTCGTTGAGCTGCGCCTGCGTGGTGTCCGCGGGGAGGTCGCGGCGGATGGAGTTGATACCGACCTTGGCGCAGGCGTTGTGCTTGCCGCGCACGTAGGAGTGCGAGCCGGGGTCGTCGCCGACGAGCACCGTGCCGAGGCCCGGCACCACGCCACGGTCGGCGAGCGCGGTGACGCGCTTGCGGAGGTCGTCGAAGATGGCGTCGCGGGTGGCCTTGCCGTCCAGGATCGTCGCGGTCACGCCCGCCATCCTCTCACCGCCGGATCGCGGCGATGCCGACCGCCACCATCGTGATGGCCGTGCCGATGAGGCTCGTGGTGGACAGGCCGCCGCCGGCGGTCGGCAGGAAGACGTCGAGCAGCACGGCGCCGGTGAGCTGGCCGGCCACCGAGCTGAGGCCGAGCAGGAGGACGCCGGTGAACCTGACCGCGGTGACCGCGGTGAGGATGGCGACCATGCCGAGCAGGCCGCCGACGTAGTACCACCACTCGCCGGGCGGAGCGTCCGGAACGCCCTTGACGGCCAGGTCGACCAGCGCGGCGATGATCAGCACACCGGTGCCGACGGAGAAGTTGACCAGTGTCGGGACGACGATGTTGCCGGCCTCGACGCGGACCAGGCCGTTGACCGCGGTCTGCCAGGCGAGACCGAGGCCGGCGACGGCGGGCAGCAGCGCCCACCAGAGTCCGCCCGCCTCGACCGCCGCGTGGTCGGACACGGCGATGACGACGGCGACGACGGCGAGGAGCGCGCCGACCGCCCTGGGCAGGGTGATCGGCTGGGCTTCCCCCGGGCCCAGACCCGCCCTGTCGACAGCGAGGCTCGCCACCACCTGCCCGGCGACGACGGCGACGGTGAACACCGCCACCCCCAAGATCGAGACGGTGAACCCCTGGGAGGTGACGAGGAAGGCTCCGCAGGCGCCGCCGAGGCACTGCCAGGGGCGCAGCCGGCCGCCGCGTACGCTGGTCCGGAGCCGGATCAGACCGGCGCGGGCCGATGGCGTGATCGACACGGCCGCGACCAGCAGGACGGTGCCGATGCCGAAGGAGATGAGCGCGGCGAAGACGCCGTCGCGCATGACGTGTCCGAGCTGACCGTTGACCCGGCCCTGAACGGCGAGTGCCACCCCGCCGACCGCGGTGAGGGCGGCTCCCGCCACCCGTACACGTGCGAGCGGATGACGTGGTGAGGAGATCACGTGTCGACATCCTCGCCCACGGTCTTGCGGTGAGCGCGACCGGGCAGGTACAGAGCTTGCCCAGGCTTGCCGAGCCGCTGCCGGATCGACAAGGGAAGATGTGAGTGTGGCACAACCGACCCAGCTAACCCCGACCGAGCAGGACGCCCTGGTCAAGCAGATCGGGCTGGCGATGCTGCGGGTCGCGCCGGACGACTGGGAGCAGCTGACCGTCGACTACCGCGCGGTGGGGCGCTACTCGGAGGCGACCGGCAAGGTCGTCTACACCGATGGCGGGACCGAGCCGTGGACGATGCCGTCGGACTTGCACGGGCTCTTTGCTCGGTTGCGTGGGGGTATGTACCGCGAGGGGCGCGGGACGTGGTTCAACGCACGGTACCGGCTCGACCACCCGTCGTCGTACAACCTCGAGTACGACCGCGAGGAGCCGACCTGGGACATGCCGCCACCGCCGCAGGCTTACCCGGACGACATCCGGCTGTTCCCGCGGTCCGACGACAACGTGCCGTCCTGGCTGCGTCGCCGGATGTCCTCGGCGCCGCCGCCGCGGTTCCGGGTGGCGCGGATCTTCGACGGACCCGGCCCGGACGGGCGGCCCTCGGTCTCCCGGCCGCCGGTGTCGCCGCCGGATGTGCACGACGTGCTGGAGTACCTGGACTCGGCGCCGCTGACCGGGCCGGGGCGTGGCTACGACGTGGACCGGCTCGATCCGGATGGCCGGCCTTCGGTGCCGGTCGCGTTCCACACGGACGGAACCTGGATCTGGCCCGCCGCGGTGAACTACTACCTGCGGGACCACGACATTCCGCCGGAGCCGGAGCTCGTCGACCACATCGCGCGGCAGGGCTTCCAGGTGCCGTCGATCGACGAGGCCGTGCGGGGTGCCGCCGCGGCGTTCCTCGGTGTTCCCGGGCCCGGGGGGCCTGGTCCCGGCCCGGTCGGTCCCGGCGGTCCCGGCGGTCCCGGTCCTGGTCCTGGTCTCGGTGGACCCGGCCCTGGTCCCGGCCCTGGTGGTCCGCCTCGACCGCCCGCGCCGACCCGCGCGATGCCGGTCCCGGCCACCGCGACGCAGCTGGTCCGGCCGCCGGACACCTCGGGTATGCCGCCGGCCGCGCTGCCGTCCCAGGGCCCGCCCGGGGTCACGGTGGACGCGTTGCGCTCCCGGCTGTCCGAGCTGAGCATCCCGGAGTCGGCGTTCCGGATCGGCCCGCCGGCCGGCCAGGCGTGGACGATGGAGCACACGGACGAGGGCTGGCGGGTCGGGTGGTTCGACAACGGCTTCGTGGCGCCCGCGATGTTCGAGGACGTGGCGGACGCGTCGGCATTCTTGCTGGGCAAGCTGTTGCTGGACGCCGACCGGTGGCAGGGCGCGCCGGACCGGCCGCACATGCCGCCGCCTGCGCCCGCGCCGATGCCGACGGTGGTCGCCCCGCCGGCCGACTTCGCTCGTCCCGGCCCGGGTGCCGACCGCCCCGGCCCCGACTTCGGTGGCGCCGACGCGGCGCCGGCCGGGCCCGGCTTCCGCCCCGGCTTCGCCGGTCCCGACCGGCCGAACAACGGCCGTTCCGAGTTCGGCGCGGAGCCGGCCGCGTTCACCGATCCCGACGCGGAACGCCCGGAGTTCGGTCACCGCCCGGCCGGCGGCGACGCGCCCGAGGGCTTCCGGCCCGGTGCCGACATCGGCGGGACCGACGCCGAGCCGGCCGCGTCCGGTCGGCGCAGTCGCCGCTCCGACGCCGAACCCGCTGGCTTCGGCGCTGAGGCCACGACGTTCAGCCGGCACGAGGAGAGCCCCGGGTTCAGCCGAGGGCGCCGCAGCCTGCCCGACGCCGACGACGGCCGGTCCGACTTCGGCGCCCCGGACTTCGAGGCCGCCGAGCCGGCCGCCGCCGCGTTCGGCCGGCCGGACTTCGGCCAGCCCGGGCCCGGGCGGTCCGGTCACAGCAGGCCCGACCCCGCGGAGGCCGACTTCGGCGGTTCGGAGCGACCGGACTTCGGCCGACCCGCGGCGGACTTTGAGCGTTCCGGCCCTGGCCAGTTCGGTCGACCGGAAGCGGGCTCGGACTTCGGCCACGCGGACGCCGAGCCGGCCGGGTTCGGCCGGTACGACTCCGCGAACGGTCGCGAGGAGGCCGACGGTTCGCCCTTCGGCCGTGCGGAGCCCGACCGCCCGGGGTTCGACCGGACCGAGTTCGCCAGGCCGGACCTCGCCGGGTCGGGCCGGTCGGACCTCACCGAGCCCGGTCGGCCGGACTTCGCCGAGCCGGGTCGGGGGGACTTCGAGCCACCCGACTCGGGCCGACACGGTCGCGCGCCGGATCCGGTGCGACCGGATCAGCCGCGGCCGGATCAGGTGGGTGCCGACCCGCTGCGGCCAGGCTTCGACCCGGTCCCGATGCGGACCGAGCCGCCCCGTGCGGAACCGCCGCGTCCGGAGCCGATGCGTCGTCCGGAGCCGGCAGGTGCGCCGCCGGGCAACCAGGACTGGCCGATCAGCCCGCTGCCGGGCGAGCCGCCGCTGACGCTGTTCCGCGGCAAGCGCCTGGTGGAGCTCGAGCCCGGGACCGAGATCGACCGCTTCGGCGAGGACGACGGCAACCTGGTCTACGCCGTCGGCACGCCGTTCAGCGAGCGGTCGCTGGTGCCGGAGTGGGTGGAGCGTCCGTACCACGCTTATCGGGTGCGCCAGCCGGTCCAGGTCCTGACGGGTGCGGCGATCCCGTGGTTCGACCAGCCGGGTGGCGGTACCGCGTACCTGCTGCCGGACGCCATCGGTGAGCTGGTGGCGTCGGGTCGGCTGGTGGAGGTCAACGGGCGGGAGCGACCGCGCGGCTAGGCGGCGGTCGGCGGCTGCGGTCAGCGGCTGCGGTCAGGGCTCGATGTGCAGGCCGTGGGCCGCGGCGAACGCCACGGCCATGTCCAGGTCGACGCGCGCGCCGGCGAGCTTGGCGTGGACGAAGCCGTTGGCGTCGATGCGTGCGCCGCGGAGGTCGGCGCCGGCGAACTGGGTGTTGGTGAGTCGGGCGCCGGAGAGGTCGGAGCCGCGGAGGTCGGTGTCGCGGAGGTCGGCGCCCATCAGGTTGGACTCGCGGAGGCGGAGGCCGGCGAGCGTGGTCTTGCGGAGGCCGGCGTCGGTGAGGCTGGCCATCGTGAGGTCGCTGTCCGAGATGGTCCACGGGCGGAAGCGGCATTCGACGAACATCGAGCCGAGCAGGCTGCAGGCGGTGAAGGCGCTGTCGGTGAGCGTGGTCCGGTTGAACGTGCACGACCGGAAGGCGCTCGACTGGTGGCGCGACTCGCCGAGGTCGGCGCGGGTGAGGTCGCAGTTTTCGAAGGTGCATCCGTTGGTGACGAGGCCGCGGAGGTCGGCCTCGACGAAGGTGCACTCCTCGAAGTGGCGCTGCGTCCACTGCTGCCCGGTGAGTACGGCGTCCCGGTAGTCCTCGCCACGTTCGGTCATGGAGGGCACTCTAGCCTCGGTCTTTCACGCCGCTGATGGATGATCTTGCGTTCGATTTGTTGATCTTGTTGGTGGTGTTGGCGTGTATGGGCGTGTTCGCTCCGCCGACCTGCGGTGTGCCGGCTGTGTCGAGGGCCTTTCGGGTTGTGG
>NZ_WHTD01000094.1 GCF_009379765.1 Actinophytocola sp.
CATCCCCCAACCCTCACCACTTCAGGCCCGGCTCCTGGATCTACTCGGCGTCGACCCCACCACCCTAAGATGATCAAGTACCGCACCCGACAACCAACTCGAGTTGATCAACCCCCATGTGCGGAATACCCGGCTAGCCGCACGGCTCCCAGCGCCGGGTGCCCTGGTCGGTGCTGATCGAGCCCATGCTGGGCGGCGGGAAGTGGCCGCAGGCCCAGATTCCGCCCCGGTTCGCCACGTCAGCGAGCAACTGCTCGCGCCATTGCCGCGAGCGGTCCTTGTCGATGTCCACCCTTGGGCACCACGAGGGCATCGTGACCTGCGCGGGGTGGTGGGTGCGTCCTACTTCCGCTATTCGCTCCCCTCATGCGCACCGCGGTGATCGGCCACGCGAGCGACAAGGCACTGGAGCAGCACGAGACCTGCGAGCTGGCACTCGCGGCCGCGATCGAGGCGCTGCGTCCCGGCGTGACTCCGGCCACGTACACATGGCCGCGCAACGGGTGATCGACGATCGGGGCCACACCGATCACTTCCGCAAGCGGCTCGGGTACAGCGTCGGGGTGGGAATGTCCACTTGGAACGAGGCCATCTCTTCGACCTCACGGCTGGTGACGAGCGCCTGCTCGAGGCGGGCATGGTGGTGCACATGCCGCCGGCCCCGCGGTTGCCCGGCGAGTTCGGGGTGGGCGTCAGCGAGACCGCGATCGTGACCGAGACCGGCTGTGAGGTGCTGTCCACACTGCCGACAGCCGTGGTGGTCAACCGGTGACCTGATCGAGGTGGACTACTGGTATCACGCGATCTCGGCGCGGTCGCTGCTGCAGCGCTTCGAGGAGCCACCGGACCGGTTCGCCTCCCTCGTGGCCGCCTCCGACCTGCCGATGGTGATGGTCTGCGAGGGTGCGGAGTCTCGCGTGGCGGCGTGGCGGAACCTGGTCGACGGCAGCCGGACGCGGGAGAAGGAGTTCCTCGTGTGACCGCCGTGGTCCGCCGATCTCGGCAGCGGAAACTGCCGCACTTGCCGTGACCGGTGACCGGCGGCCGACGCCGGCGTGTGACGGGTCCAGCATTGACAATGAACGTTCATTCAGTAGGGTGAACGTGTCGGCTGCCGCCATCCCGCCGTTACGCGGGGGACTCGAAGGGATGCGACGTGGAGAAGACGGCTCTGGTCATCGGCGGCACCGGCCCCACCGGGCCACCCATCATCCAAGGTCTGCGGGAACGGGGCTACCGGCCGGTCATGCTGCACAGCGGCAAGCACGAGGTGGACGAGGTCGGGCCGGACAAGCTGGAACACATCCACGTCGACGCACACTTCGCCGAGACGCTGGCCAGTGGCATCGGGGACCGCCGGTTCGATGTCGTCATCGCGACCTACGGCCGGCTGCGCCTGCTGCCGGAAGTCCTCAAGGGACGGACCACGCGGCTGATCACGGTCGGTGGCACGATCTACCGCACGCCGCTCTCCCAGCCCGCGACCGAAGACTCCCCTCGGGATCTCGACCACAAGATCTACCGCAAGATCGTCGAGGCCGAGCAGGACCTGCTCGCCGCACACAACGCCGGCATCTTCAACCTGACCCATCTGCGTTATCCCAACCTCTACGGGCCGCGGCAGCTCGCGCCGCGCGAGTGGTCGATCATCCGTCGCCTGCGGGACGGGCGCCGCAGGCTGCCCGTCCTCGACGCCGGACTGACACTGGAGAGTCGGTGCTATGTGGACAACGCTGCGCACGCGGTGTTGCTGACCGTGGACCATCCCGACAGGTCGGCAGGACAGATGTACAGCGTGGTGGACGAGCACACCCCGTCGGACGCGGACCGGGTGCGTGCGATGGCCGCGGTACTGGGCGTCGAGGTCGAGCTGGTGAACTTTCCGGCCTCGGTGGGATACCCGGCCTGGTACTGGGGAATCGGGCGGAGCCTGCGCTGGGGCCAGGACGGTACCCCGCCACCCACTGAGCACCTGCTCATCGACATGGACAAGATGAAACGCGAGCTCGGGTACCGCGACCTGGTCGACTTTCCCGAAGCGATCGAACGCACGGTGAACTGGTACCTGGCGAACCCACCGGAGCCGGGCGGGGAGGAGGAGCGCCAGCTCAGCGACCCCTTCGACTACGCGGCGGAGGACGAGTTCCTCACCGCGTACGACAGGTTCGTCGAGGCATGCAACACCGTGCCGTTCGCCGGCATCGTCTACCGCCACCAGTACGACCACCCGAAGGCGCCTACGTCGGCGAGCTGACCGGCTCAGGGGCGCACCCGGTCACCCTGGTGGCGCAGTCCCCACCGGACGAACATCACCCCCGCCGCCGCGACGAACACCCCGCCGTACAGCACGGTGTCCCGGTGCGTGCTCGCCAACCAGAGCGAGATCGGCGGGCCCAGCACCGCGGCCAGCGAGGTGGCAAGGCCGTACGCGCCGAGCTGCATGCCCGTCTGGCCTCGGTGGTGTAGTCGATCACCAGTGCGGTCCCCAACGTCGCGAAGAGCCCGAAACCGACGCCGCGAGCCACGGTGACACTCATGCCGAAGGCGACACCGTCGCTCAGTGCGTACAGCGGAGCGGGTGTGCCCACGAGCAGGATGCCCGCCGCGAACACACGAACCCGTGGAACTCGGGCGATGAGCCATGGGACGGCGGCCTGCGTCACCACCGGCACGGCGGGCAACATGGCGAAATAGCAGAGAAACCCGGTGAAGCTGGCGGACACCACGACTCTGCGATCCCGTGCGAAGGCGTCCGCGGGGGAGTGCCGCGTCAGCCGTGCCACCCGAGCTCGCGGCGTAGCTGTGCCTTCAGGATCTTGCCGGAACCGCCCCGCGGCAACGGTTTCGTTCGCAGGACGAGTCGCTCCGGCACGCAGTACCTCGGCAGCAGGTGGGTGACGTGCGCGAGTACGGCCGACTCGGTCAGGTCACGATCGGGGCGTAGCACCACGATGGCGCCGACCTTCTCGCCCATCACCTCGTCGGCGACCGGGATGACGGCGGCCTCGTCGATGTCCGGGTGGCTGAGCAGCGTGTTCTCCACCTCGACGGTGAAGATCTTCTCCCCACCCCGGTTGATGACATCCTTGATCCGGTCCCGGATGTATACCAGCCCCTGTGTGTCCACAGTGGCGATGTCGCCGGAACGGACCCAGCCGGTGCGGAAGGTCTCCGCGGTGAGTTCCGGTTTGCGCCAGTAACCCAGAGCCATGTTGGGCCCGCGCAGGAACAGCTCGCCGTGGCCGTTCGCGTCCGGATCTCCGATGGCCACCTCCACGCCGGGAACGGGAAAGCCCACACTGTCGTGGTGACTCTGGGCCATCTCGTCCGGCAGGAACAGCGCGATGTTGTTGATCTCGGTCATGCCGTAGGCGTTGCCGAGCCGTGCGTGCGGGAGCAGGGTGCGCAGTCGGCTGATCAGCGACTCGGCGATCGGCGCGGCGCCGTAGTACACCCGTTGCAGGGAGGTCAGCGCGCTCAACGCCGCCGGCTCGCGCTGGGTGAGCAGTTGGTACACGGCGGGAACGGCGAGGATGGTGTCCGCCCGGTGCCGGCGTGCCACATCGATGATGTGGCCTGCGCTCGTGGACCGCGTCAGCAGCACCGTGCCGCCGAGGGCGAGCGTCGGCAGCAGCTGGGCGTTGCAGCCCGCGGCATGACAGAGCGGAATGGCCACCACGTTGCGGATCCGGTGTTCGGAGGCCATGTCGACGGCCATCACCCGGCGGGTGATCTCGCCGAGGGCGGCCAGGTTCCGCTGGCTGATCATCACCCCCTTCGGCTCGCCGGTGGTACCGCTGGTGTAGAGCATCTGGGCCAGGTCCGCGGCGGTGGCGCCGGCGCGAAACGGTGTTCCGATCGGTGCTGGTGTGCCTGGGTCGACGACCAGTCTCGGGTCGGCGTCGGCCAGCACCGCCTGCTGTGCCCGCCGGTTCGCGCGCTGGTCGACCGGGACGGCGACACCACCCGCGAGCAGCGTGCCGAGGAAGGTCTCCACCCACGGCAGCGAGTTGCCGAGGTCGATGGCCACGCGATCGCCGGGCGCGACCCCGGCATCGCGTAGCCCGCCGGCCACCCGCAGTGCCCGGTCCCACAGCTGTTCGTAGGTCACCGCCGTGTCGTCGCTGTCGACGACCGCGACGGTCGACGGGCGTGCCCGCACGATCTCCTCGAGGACGGCGGGATAGGTCCGCGGCAGATCGCCGAACCACAGCAGACCGTCGCCGTCCCGGACGAGGTCGGACTGCTCGAAGGGGCTGATGATGTCCGCGGTCCGCATCGGTCGATGCACCTCCTTGCGTCAGCGCGGCCAGCCGACTGGGACCGTCCACATGCGCGTGTCGGTCTGCTCACGGTGCGGGACTGTCCGCTGCACCCGGTTCCAAGCAATGACGCGGCTTTGACGCTACTGACCGATCATTCACCGGTCAATGGGCCGTTCGTGCCTCCCTGGCCGGCGACCTCCCGGCGTCGCCGAACTGTTCATTGCGGACGGTGTCGGTATGTACCTAACCTGGCCACGTGCCGCACTCGTTCTTCGCAACCTCAACCGATCCACTCGGCCTGCGTGGTCGTGTCGCCGTCGTGACCGGGGGTAGCCAGGGCATCGGCAGGGCGATCGCGGTGGGACTCGCTTCGTTCGGTTGCCGGATCGTGGTCGCCGCGCGCCGGGCGGACCCGCTGCGCGACGCTGTCGACGAGATCAACGGCGCCGGCGGGGAGGCCGTGGGTGTCCAGTGCGATCTGCGCGTGGCCGCCGATGCCGACACCCTGGCCGCGCGCGCGGGCCAGTGTTTCGGTGGGATCGACATCCTGGTCAACAACGTTGGCGGGAGCTTCGGCACGGACTTCCGCCGCGGGCCGCTGCTCGAGCTCACCGAGGACGACGTGCTGAACGCGTTGCACGCGAACGTGGTGACCACCTTCTCCTGTTCTCGCGCGGCCGTTCCGTTGCTGCGCGAGGGCGGCGGGTCGATCGTCAACATCTCCTCGGTCGTGGTGCGTACCCCGATGCCGGGGTTCGGTGCGTACTCCGCCGCGAAGGCGGCCGTCGTGAACCTCACCCAGACGATGGCGATCGAGTGGGCACCACAGGTGCGGGTCAACGCGTTGCTCGTCGGTCACGTCGACACAGAGCGCACCAGGGGTGCCCGTTCGGACGAGGACGTGCGGTGGTTGGAGCGGCACATAAGCCAGGGACGTCTCGGCCGGCCGGGAGACATCGCCGGTGCCGTCGCCTATCTCGGCTCACCGCTCGCGAGCTGGGTCACCGGTGCCGCGATCCCGGTCGACGGGGGGATGCGGGCGATCTGACCTACGGGTTCCGGAGGGTTACGGCGATGTCGCCGCGGATCTCCGGCCGGAATTCATTGACAACTGAACGTTCATTCGTTTTGCTATGCGCATGAGGCCGCAAGACGATCCGCCTGCTCCGCGAGGTGAGGACACCGCGGCGTTGCGTGTGGACGAACTCGTCGCCGGTTACGCCGGAGCGACGATCCTCCGCGGGGTCTCGCTCGCCGTGAAGCCGGGCGAGATCGTCGCGGTGCTCGGTCGCAACGGGGCGGGGAAGACGACGCTGCTGCGCTGCATGTCGGGCCTCGTGCCGGCACGGGCCGGCCGGATCTGGCTCCGCGACGAGGACATCACCCGGATGTCCCCGACCCGCCGCGTCGCCGCGGGGCTTGCCCACGTGCCGGAAGGTCGCCGCATGATCAGGGGTCTGACGGTCCGGGAGAACCTGCTGGTGGGCGGCTACGTCACGTCCCGGCGTGCGGTCGCGCGCCGGTTGGCGGAGGTGTTGGACCTGTTCCCGGTCGTCGGCGGGTGGCTGAATCGGGAGGCGTCCAACCTCAGCGGTGGGCAGCAGCAGCTGGTCGCCGCGGCGCGGGCGCTGATGTCGCCGGCGCGGGTGCTGTTGCTCGACGAGCCCCTGACCGGTCTCGCGCCCAGTGTGGCCTACCAGGTCCTCGACGTGGTGTCGGAGTTTCGCCGGCACGGCCGCGCGGTGCTGCTGATCGAGCAGAACGCCCACATGGCGTTGGAGATCGCGGACTCGGCCTTCGTCCTCGACGGTGGTCTCTTCACGGGGTACGACCACGGCGGCGCCGATGCCGTCGTGGAGATCGAACGCGGATATCTGGGGCTGCAACGAGGATGAATCGCACCGTGCCGGGCGGCGTGATGGTCTGGGAAAGGTGGCGGGACCAATGAGAGCCAACGCGTTCGGAGCTTCGCTGGCGGCGCTGGCGTTGACCGCTTCGATCACCTCCTGCGGGACGATCGGGGAGGCGGACCAGGGAAGCGTGAAGATCGGTTTCGTCGTTCCGTACTCCGGTGTGGTGGCGAAGTACGGCAAGGACGCCGACCACGCCTGGCAGCTGGCGACGGAGAAGTACGGCGACACCGTCAACGGGCGCAAGCTCGAGGTGGCGAAGTTCGACGAGAAGTGCCAGCCGGCGGCGGCGGTGAGCTCGGTGCGCCAAGCGTTGGGCAACGGCGTCGTCGCGCTGATCGGACCCACCTGCAGCGGCGACGTGACCGCGACCATGCAGCTGGCGCAGGCGCAGAAGGTTCCACTGATCACCCAGGCGTACGCGCCGGAGATCACCGGCAGCGGCAACAAGTTCGTCTGGCGTCAGCCGGCGAGCGACGCGGTGCTCAACGCGAACCTGGCCCGCTACCTGAAGGACAAGGGTCACCAGCGGGTGGCCGTCGCGCACGACACGACCGGTTTCGGCCAGGCCGAAGGCCAGACCATCGTCGACGGGTTGACGAAGGCCGGCATCCCGCCGGTCGTGACGTTGACCTACACGGTCGGCGCGACCGACTTCTCCGGGGAGGTCCAGCGGATCAAGGCGGCCGATGTGGACGCCGTGTGCGTGATGGGCTACGACCCGGACCCGGCAAGGCTCGCGTTCCAGATGCGCCAGCTCGGTGTCGACGCGCAGCTGTGCTCGAACCAGTCGGTCTCCTACACCTCGTCCCTGACGACCGCACCGGACGCGGTGGAGGGTTCGGTCTTCTACGCCCCGTTCCTGGCCGGGGTCGACCGGTTCGCGCCCTTCGTCGACAGGTGGCGCAGCGCGTTCAACGAGGAGCCGGACACCGAGGGATACATGTACTACCTGTCCGCGGTGACCGTGATCAACGCGATGAAGAACATCTCCGGCGAGGTGACCGGGGCGACGCTCAACGACGCGATCGGCGACCTCGAGTTCGATGTGGACGGGATGGTGACGCTGCGGTTCACCGACACCGGAGATCCACAGTGTCCCACCGTGATGGTCGGCACCGTCCGCGACGGCAAGCCGACGATGCTCGAGGACGACAGCGAGTCCTGCTAGGACGGTGCAGGGCGGCGGGCGGCGCGGCTCTTTCGACGAGGTCCGGACCAGCGGAGGGCGAGTGCGTTGAGTTCACTGGCACTGCAGGCCGTGGTGAGTGGTCTGGCGGCAGGCTCGATCTACGGGCTCGTCGGCGTCGGGTTCAGCCTCACCTACCGCACCACCGGCGTGATCAACTTCGCCCAGGGCGACCTGGTCGCCCTCGGCGCCTACCTCTGCCTCTGGCTGTGGACGCTCGGCGCGCCGCTACCGGTCGCGATGTTGGTCAGCGCGGCGTTGGTCGGCCTGACGATGGGCGTGGTCGAACGGTTGGCGTTGCGGCCGCTCTACAAGCACGGGATCGTCTTCGCGATCATGAGCACGGTCGGCCTGTCGGTCACCATCCAGAGCGTCATCCAGCTCATCTGGGGACCGGTCGCGCTGGTGCTGCCCAGGATGACCTCGGCGGACACAGCCGTCGTCCTCGGCGTCCGGGTGTCCCCCAGCCAGGGGATCAACCTGCTGGTGGGGCTGCTGCTGATCGCCGGTCTGGTGTGGCTGCTGGAACGCACCAAGGTCGGCCGCGGGATGCGCACGGTGGCCCGCGACCGCGACGTGGCCGCACTGCTGGGCATCAGCGCCGCACGGCTGTTCTTCCTGTCGTTCGTGATGTCCGGCGCGCTCGCCGCGATCGCCGGCGGGCTCGTCGGCCCGGATCAAGGGCTCACCCCGACCATGGGGCTGCCGCTGGGCATCGCCGGGTTCACCGCCGCGGTCATCGGGGGGCTGGGCAGCCCCCTCGGTGCGCTGTTCGGTGGCATGTTCCTGGCGGTCGCCGAGAACCTGGCGGTCCTGTACCTGACTCCCGACTACAAGGACGCGGTGGCGTTCTGCCTACTCGTCGTGGTTCTGCTGATCCGTCCGCAGGGTCTCCTCGGTGAGTCCGGCGCCACGGCCCGAACGGTGTGATCGTGATGGCCACTCGGAGTATGTCGCCTCGCCTGATGATGACCAAGCCGCTGTGGTATCCGGTCGGTCTGGCCGTCGCGCTGCTGTGCGTGCAGTTCGCCGCCCGGACGACCGCCGAGCTGTTCCTCGTCGCGCTGATGGCCATCTACGCGCTCGCCGCCCTCGGGCTCAACATCATCTTCGGCGTCGCGGGTCTGCTGTCGGTCGCGCAGGCCGCGGTGATGGCCTTCGGCGGCTACACCAGCGCCCTGCTGATGGTGCGGCTGGACTTCTCGTTCCTGGCGGCGCTGCCGGCGGCGGCGGTGGCGTCCGCGTTGCTCTCCGCGTTCGCTGGCCTCGCCGCGCTGCGCGTCGGGTCGCACTACTTCATCCTGGTGACCCTGGGGGTGGCGGAGGCGGCACTGCTGGTCATGATCAACGAGGAGCAGCTCACCGGCGGATACAACGGGCTGGTCGGCATCCCTCCGCTGTCGCTCGCCGGAGTCGACATGTCCAGTTCGGACGCGGTCGCGACGGTGTCGATCGTGGCGCTGTTCATCGGCTGGTACGTGGCGAACGCGATGCGCGCCAGCCGCTTCGGGTCCGGCGCCGCGGCCGCGGGAGCCGACCCGCAGCTGGCGATGGCGTGCGGTGTGGACGTTCCCCGGCAGCGCGTGCTGGCCTCGGCGGCCGGCGGCGCGTTCGCCGGTGTCGCGGGTGCCCTGTTCGCCGAGGCGCTGCAGTTCCTCGGGCCGGGTGACTTCGGCGTGGACAAGGCACTGCTGTTGCTGCTGATCGTCGTGATCGGCGGCGCGGGCTCCAACGGAGGTACGGTCTTGGCGGCGATCATGCTGACCTACCTGTCACAGGGGTTGCTCACGCTCACGACGGTCGGCCCACTCGTCTACGGACTGGGCATCATGGTGATCCTCGTGTTCGTGCCGAGAGGACTCGCTGGCCTCGCCGGCACTGGGCGGCGTGTCGTCGCCGCGATAGCGCGAAGGGAGCGACGCCAGTGACCGCGTCCGTGTCGGCGCCCGCCGTCGAGGTGCACGGCCTGCGCGTGCTCTTCGGCGGCGTGGCCGCGCTCGAGGGGCTCGACCTGGAGATCGCTGCGGAGGAGGTGTTCGTCCTCGTCGGCCCCAACGGCTCCGGTAAGACGACGTTGCTCAACGCGGTGTCCGGCTTCGTGCCGCCGGCCGCCGGCACGGTCCGCGTCGCCGGCACCGACGTGACCCGATGGCGCGCGCACCAACGAACGCGCATCGGCATGCGCCGCACCTTCCAGAACCCGCAGGCCCTGCCGGCGACCCTTGTTCGAGACCTGCTCGCGTTCGGGTACTACCAGCACGATCCACGGTCCTGGGTACGGTCGGTGTTCCGCCCGTTCCACGCGATGAGCACGCGGGCGCGGGTGGAGTCCGGGTTCCGCGCGGCGCTCGACCGGGTTGGGCTGCCGTCGCGCCTGCTCGACGAGGAGCTGCGGTCGTTGTCGCACGGGCAGCTCAAGATGGTGGACATCGCGCGGGCGCTGCTGGGCCGGCCGAGACTGCTGCTGCTCGACGAGCCGACCAGCGGACTCAACGACGAGGAGGTCGAGCGGCTGCACGAGGTCGTCGACGGGCTGCGCGACGACGGCTGCACCGCGGTCCTGGTCGAGCACAACGTCCAGTTCGTACTGGACCTCGCGGACCGGATCGCGGTGCTGCACCGGGGTGAGCTGCTCGCTCTCGGGGAGCCGCGCGAGACGTTGAGCCGCGAGGACGTGGTCGAGGCGTATCTCGGCCCGAAGGGGCGGCTGTCCGAAGTAGATCCCGCGGCCCGTCGAGGAGCGTCGGGGATGTCGTCGTGAGGTCATCAGGAGGTCCGCGATGAAGCCGGCCGCATTCCGCTATGCCGCGCCGAGGACCGTCGAGGAGACCGTTGACCTGCTGGAGCGGCACGGCGACGAGGCCAAGGTGCTGGCCGGTGGCCAGAGCCTGGGCCCGCTGCTCAACCTGCGGCTGGCCACGCCGTCGGTGGTCGTGGACGTGAACGGGGTCGGCGGCCTCGCGCCCGCTCCCGCGGACGGCGGCGGGTCGATCACCCTCGGCGCGATGACTCGCCAGCGCGACGCCGAGCGATCACCGGTCGTGGCCGCCGGTTGCCCGCTCATGCGCGACGCGCTCCCGTTTGTGGCGCACCGGACGATCCGCAACCGGGGCACCGTCGGTGGCAGCCTCACCCACGCCGACCCGGCCGCCGAGCTGCCCGCCGTCGCCGTGGCCGTGGATGCGGAGCTGATCGCGGTGAGCCGGGGAGGCACCCGGGTGGTCGCGGCGGCGGACTTCTTTCTGGGCTACTTCACCACCGCGCTGGCTCCGGAGGAGCTCCTGACCGCCGTCCGCCTGCCCAAGCCCGCCCCGCGGACGGGGTCGGCCTGGCAGGAGTTCGCACCCCGGCACGGGGACTTCGCGATCGTGGGTGTCGCGGCAACCGTGCGGCTGGCCGACGACGGGACCGTCGCGTCGGCCGGGCTGGTCTACTCCGGAATCGCCGACGTGCCGCGGCGCCTCGCCGAGGCGGAGGCCGTACTGGTCGGGCAGCCCGCCACCGAACGGGCGTTCGCCGCGGCGGCGGCCGCCGCCGCGGCAGCGGCCGGTGACCCCCCGTCGGACCTGCTCGCCTCCGCCGACTACCGGCGCCATCTCGTCGAAGTGTTGACCGTCCGGGCACTGCACCGCGCCGCGGACCGAGCGGAGGAGAGCTGATGGAAGCGCACGACGAGGTCACGGTGACGGTCACGGTCAACGGCGAGCGCTATCGGCGATCGGTCCCCGCGCGTACCACGGCCGCGGACTTCCTGCGCGACGAGCTCGAGCTGACCGGCACGCACCTCGGGTGCGAACACGGGGTCTGCGGGGCGTGCACCGTGCTGGTCGACGGCCGCTCGACGCGGTCGTGCATCCTTTACGCCCCGCAGCTGGACGGGACGGAGGTGACCACCGTGGAAGGGCTCGAGGGCGCGGGCGGTGAGCTGCATCCGATTCAGCAGGCGTTCCGGGAATGTCACGGCCTGCAGTGTGGGTTCTGCACACCGGGTTTCTTGCTGACTGTCCACGAGTACCTGCGAGACGTGCGCGGACCGCAGGACGCCGAGATCCGTGCGGCACTGTCCGGCAACCTCTGCCGGTGCACCGGTTACCAGGGCATCGTCTCGGCGGTCCGGCGCGCGGACGAGGAGTGGGTGCGATGACCGGGGCGACGGGAGCCGAGACCGGTGACTACGTCGGGGCGAGCGTCCACCGCGTGGAGGACGGCCGGCTGCTGACCGGCCGCGGCCGCTACCTCGCCGACATCGTGCTCCCGAGGATGAAGCACGCCGCGTTCGTGCGCGCCCTGCCGAGCCACGCGCTGGTGACGTCCGTGGACACCACCCGTGCGCTGGCGGTTCCCGGCGTGGTCGCGGTGCTGACCGCGGACGACCTCCCGGCGGCCACCCTGGTGGACGGCAACTGGATCCCGGGGTTGGCCAAGACACCTCAACCGGTGTTGGCCAGGGAGAAGGTCCGGTTCGTCGGCGAGGCGGTGGCGATCGTGGTGGCCGACGACCGGTACGTCGCGGAAGACGCGGCGGAACTCGTCGACGTCGAGTACGAGCCACTGCCCGCGGTGACCCGAGCGGGGCAGCGGCCCGCGGGTCACGTACCGATCGTGGCGGAGCTGCCCGACGACGTGATCTACGACCGCGGGGAGACCTTCGGTGACCCGGACCGGGTGTTCGGGCAGGCGCCGCACGTCTTCCGCAAGCAGTTCACGATGGAGCGCGCGGCGGCGGCGCCGATGGAGTGCCGCGGTGCGCTCGCGCGATACGACCCGACCTCGGCCGAGCTGGATCTGTGGTGCTCCACGCAGTCCCCGCACCTGCTGCGCCGCCGGGTCGCGCTCGCCGGCGGCCTCGCGGAGAACCGGGTGCGCGTGCACATGCACGACGTCGGCGGCGGCTTCGGCCAGAAGATCGCGGCCCACCCGGAGGAGATCGCGATCGCGCTGGCCGCCATGCGGCTGGCGGTGCCGGTGAAGTGGGTGGAGGACCGTCGGGAGAACCTGATAGCGGCGCCGCACGGCCGCGGGCAGCGGATCGACCTGGCGCTCGCCACCGATGACGAGGGCACCTTCCTGGCCATGCGCGCGGACGTCGTCGGCGACGCCGGGGCCTACTCGTTCAACAGCGCGAGCGCGCTCATCGAGCCCTACATCACCGCCCGCGGGCTGCCCGGCGTCTACCGGCTGGACCACTATGGCTACCACGTGCTGACGGGGCTCACCAACAAGTCACCGGTGGCGCCCTACCGGGGGGTCGGCTTCGTCGCCGCGCAGGCCGCGCGGGAGCTGCTCATCGACGAGGCGGCGCGCGGGCTCGGCATCGACCGGCTGGAGCTGCGGCGGCGCAACATGGTGCGGCGCGAGGACTTCCCGTACCGGTCCTGCTCGGGCCTGGTCTACGACAGCGGCAGCTATATCGAGTCGCTGGACCGGATTCGGGAGATGTGCGAGTACGACGCGTTCGTCGACGAGCAGCGGCGCGCCCGTGCCCAGGGGCGACTCCTCGGGTTGGGGGTGAGCCCGTACGTCGAGCCGACCGGCTGGGGCTCGGAGGGCATGGACCAGATCGGCTGGCACTCGTTCCCGTCGAACGACTCGGCCAGGGTCTCGGTGGACATGTCGGGAAAGGTGACGGTCGCAGTCGGCACGCCGTCGCAGGGCCAGGGCATCGAGACCACGCTGGCGCAGGTCACCGCCGACGCGCTGGGTGTGGCGCTGGAGGACGTGCGCGTCGCGTACTCCGACACCGATGCCGCGCCGATCAGCCTGGCCGGCACCCGGGCGAGCCGGGTCGCGGTGATCAGCGGCGGCGCCTCGGGCCTGGCCGCGCGAGAGGTCCGGAGCAAGATACTGCGGGTCGCGGCGGAGCTACTCGAGGCGGACGCCGCCGACCTGGCGGTCGAGCGGGGTGTCATCTCGGTTCCCGGCGTGCCGGGCGTCTCGATCACCGTCGCGGAGGTCGTGCGGCAGGCATACCAGCGGTCGGACCTGCGTGCCGTGGAGGCGGAGCCGAACTTCACCGCGACGCGGTTCTACGACCCGTCCGCCACCTACGGCAACGCCTGCATCGTCGCGGTCGTCGAGGTCGATCCGGGCACCGGCGGGGTCAGGGTGTTGCGCATCGCCGGCGTGGAGGACTGCGGCACCGTGATCAACCCGATGGTCGTCGACGGGCAGTTCATCGGCGGCATGGTGCAAGGGCTCGGTGGCGCTCTCACCGAGCGCCTGGCCTACGACGACGGCGGCGAGATCACCACCACCACGTTCATGGACTACCTGCTGCCGACCGCCAGCGAGGTGCCCGACATCGAGGTCGCCCACCTCGTCTCCCCGTCTCCGCACACCTGGCGCGGCATCAAGGGTCTGGGGGAGTCCGGCACGATCGGGGCGCCCGCGGCGATCGCGGCGGCTGTGCAGGACGCCGTCGCCCATCTCGGCGGCACGGTCTCCCGTATGCCACTGCTGCCCGAGGAAGTGCTGAAGTCGTTGCGCGCCAAGATACTTGCCTAGCTCGCGACCCGCGTGCGGTCTGGTCGCACGCCTTGACACCTGAACGTTCATTCACTAGCTTGGAAGAGCCTGGCCATCGACAGCGGTCGTGCTACACGCCCGAATGTCGCCGACCCGATACGCGAAGGTGCCGTCCATGATCATCGACTCGCATATGCACGTGTTGTTGGGGCGCGAGGGAAACGAGAACCTACCCGAGCGTTATCGGCGCATTCTGTCGATGCTGTGGGCGTACAGCGGTGGGCCGCCCTACGACCGCGATCCGGACTCCTTCATGGCGCGCGTCGAGGAACGGATGTCCGATCCGGACGGAAGGTACACGATCTCCACACTGGATCAGGGCGGTCTCGACGGCGCCGTGCTGATCCCGTCCGACTACGGCCTGGCGGTCGGGCAGGACCAGCCGATGAGCCTGGACCAGATCCATCGCGGCATCGCCGATCTGCAGGGTCTCCACCCGAACCGGCTGTTCGGGTTCGCCGGTGGTGACGCGCGCCGTCCCAACGCACTGGTCGACTTCGAGCGGGCGATCAAGGACTACGGGCTCAAGGGCTACAAGGTGATGCCGCACCTGGGCTACTACCCATCCGACCGGATGCTGTATCCCTACTACGAGCGCTGCCAGGAATGGGGCATCCCGGTGGCCATCTGTACCAACATGGAATGGACGACGTGCCGAACGCGGTTCAACGAGCCGTTGCACATCGGTGACGTGCTGGTCGACTTTCCGGACCTCAACGTCATCATCTTCCATGTCGGGTTCCCCATTCCCTCGTGGTTCGAGCAGTGTCTGATGCTGTCGGTCGCGTCCCTGAACGTCTACCTGCAGTTCGACGCGTGGATCTATCCGTCGTTCGCGCCGTTGCAACGCGGGTTCATCAACGCGATCAACAACGAGGAGACGGTGATCTCGATGCTGGATCGGGCCCGCCAGGTCGTCGGTGCCCACCGGATCGTGTTCGGCACCGACAACAACTGCGGGCCGTCGATGCACGGCGAGAAGCTCTACGAGGGCAAGGGAATGGGCTGGATCGTCGACTGGTGGCGCGCATTGCCCGAGCGGGCGGCGAAGTACGGCGTCACCTTCACCGACAAGGAGGTGGAGCTGATCCTCGGCAAGAACATCGGCCGGCTGCTCGGCGTGGTGGACATGCCCGAGTACGAGCGCAAGCACAAGTACGGGTTCCCGGTGCGGACCCCGGGCCCACGACCGATGACCTCCGGCTGAGCGCCGTGGGACCGGTGGGAGGTGTGGACGGGCGATGACGGATCCGAACGAGGTCACCGCGGACGGTCCGGTGAACGACACGACCGACGGTCCCGCCGACAGCGTGGCCGCCGCCCGGTCCCGGTGGGAGCGGGAGGTTCTGGAGCCGGCGTTGTCCCGGTTCGGTCTGGATGCTCCGGCCGATCGCTTCTATGGGCCCGACGACGTCGCCGAGCTGGACTTCCATCGCTCGATCGGCTTTCCCGGCCAGTTCCCGTTCACCGCCGGTCCCTATCCGACCCAACCCTTCGCCGCGGGAGCGCGCGGCACGGGGTTGATTCCCCAGGGTAAGGGCCTGGCCAGAGCGGGGCGCTACTCCGGGTACGGCACCGCGGAGGACACCGCGGCCTACTACGCACGCATGATCGCCGACGGGCAGCGGGCCGGTCCCAACGTCGCGTTCGACCTGCCGACGCAGTGCGGCTACGACTCCGACGATCCGCACGCGTTGGGCGAGGTCGGACGCGCCGGGGTCGCTATCGACTCGTTCGAGGACTTCTGCGCGCTCTACGAGCCGTTCCAGGGCGAGCTCGAAGTCGACAAGGTCGGTTCGAACTGGACGATCAACGCCCCGGCGACGATCATCGTGGCGATGTACTTCCTACTCGCCAGGAAGCGGGGCGTGGACGGCACGAAGCTGCGTGGCACGCCGCAGAACGACATCCTCAAGGAGTTCATCGCGCGGGGCACCTACATCTTCCCGCCGAGGCCGTCCATGCGGTTGGTTCGGGACCTGTTCGGGTTCGTCACCGAGCACCTGCCCAGGCTGAACGTGGTGAGCGGCGGGGGTTATCACATGCGGGAGGCAGGCGCGACCCGCGAACTCGACCTCGGTTTCTCCATGGCCAACGGCATCGCGTACCTCCAGACCGGGGTGGACGCCGGCATCGACGTGGACGTGCTGGCGCAACGCATCACCTTCAACGCGTTCGGCGGCAGCCTCGAGCTGTTCAAGGAGGTCGCGCTGCAGCGTGCGGCCCGCCGGATGTGGGCGAAGATAACCCGGGACCGGTTCGGCGCGAAGAGCCCGCGCAGCTGGGTGCTGCGCCAGCCCAACGGCGCGCACATGGGCTACTACAACGCCACCGTCAGCCGCCCGATCAACAACCTGACCCGGGCTGTCGTCGGCGGCATCGCCAGCGCGCTCAGCGGGTACGGGTCCAATGTCGAGCCGCCCTTCGACGAGGCGCTCGGGCTGGGGTGGAGTCGGGAAGGCATGCAGATGTCGGAGGACGCCGCCCGGATCCTGCAGTATGAGGCCGGGCTCAACCAGGTGCGGGACCCGCTCGCCGGGTCCTACTACGTGGAGTCGCTGACCAATGAGATCGAGGCCGCCGCGAGCGAGGTGGTCGAGCAGGTCGAGGCGTACGGCGGGTCGGTTGGCGCGATCGAGGCGGGGTTCATGCAGGACGCGGTGTCCTCGAGCGCGATGGACCGAGCCATGGCACAGGAGACCGGCGAGCGGCTCGTGGTCGGCGTCAACGCGTTCACCGGGCCGGAGGAGATCGACGTGCGCGTGGTGACCTCGTCGGCCCGGATGTACGGGACCGAGCAACTGGGCACGGCGGAGCGTCGGCAACTGGACAAGCTGTTCACACTGCGCCGCGGCCGGCACGACCGGGAGGTGACCAGGGCCTTGCGGGCACTGGAGAAGGCGGCGAGAGATCCGGATACCAATGTGATGAAGAGCGTCGTCGACTGCGTGGCGGGGCTGTGCACGGTGGGGGAGATCTGCGGTGTGCTGCGCGAGGTCTTCGGCGAGTATCGCGGCGCCACCGCCTTGGGCCACTGAGCGCCGATGATCAGCGTGACGTCCACAGTGGATGAGGCGGTCGGCACCCTCACGTTCGCGAACCCGGCGCAACGAGGCGCGCTCACCCCGGAGATGCTCGTGGCACTGCGCGCGCAGATCGTCTCGCTCGAGCGGGACTACCCACGGGTCCGGGTGGTGGTGATCCGCGGCGCGGGCGACGTGTTCTCCAGCGGCTACGCCATCGACCGGATACCGGCGCCGCACGAGCTTCCGGTCAAGGACGAGATCGAGGAGCTGTGCGAGGCAATCGAGAACTCGCCGCTGGTGATGATCGCCCTGCTCCGCGGGCCGGTCGTGGGCGCCGCCCTCGACATCGCGTCCGCGTGTGACTTCCGGTTCGCCGAGCGGACCTGCCGGCTCGGGATCACGCCGGCCCGGCTCGGCTTGGTCTACACCGTGTTCGGCACGGCACGGATCCGACGCCTGGTCGGTCCGGACTGGGCACGCATGCTGTTCTACACCGGCGACCTGCTCCCCGCCGACCTGGCCGCGACGATCGGCCTCGTCACCAAGGTCCACGACGATCCGGGCGAGCTCGACCGGGAGACCTACCAGATCGCACACCGGATCGCCAGTCGGGCGCCGCTTGCGGTGTCTGGGAGCAAACAGATCTTCCGTGCGCTCGAGTCCGCCGGCGATCTCCCGCCGGAGCAGGTGCGGCGGCTGCACGCGCTGCGGTGCCACGCCCTGGGCAGCGAGGACGCGCGGGAGGCCCGGCTCGCGTTCACGCAGAAGCGCGCTCCGCGGTTCACCGGGACAGGAGGCCAACCGTGATCGGGACTCGTCCGACGTGGCCGGCAGGACGTGGTGCGGGTCGAGTGCTCGTCGCGAAGCTGGGGCTGGACGGCCACGACGTCGGCGCCAAGTTCATCGGACGACTGCTGCGGGACAACGGTTTCGACGTCGTTTACCTCGGCATCCGGCGGACGCCGGAAGAGGTCGTGCGCGCGGCGGTTGACGAGGACGTCGACCTCATCGGGTTGAGCATGTTGTCCGGTTCGCACGGTACGCTGGTCGAGAAGGTGCTCGAGCAGCTCGCGGCCGAGGCGGACGATGCTCCGCCGGTGGTGCTCGGCGGGGTCGTGCCGGACGAGGACCATCCGCGGCTCACCAGGCTGGGGGTGCGCGCGATCTTCAACGCCGGTGTGCCGACCGATGAGATGGTGGCCCGGATTCGGGAGCTGGTCGCCGAACAGCGCGGCGGGGGGCACTAACGCGACTTGGTCGCCGACCGCCGCTTTCCGGTTGCGGCGGCCCGTCCTTTCGGCATCGCGACGAAGCTCTGCTTCGCTCTGGCCCGCTTGGTCGCCGGTAGCGGGGTGGAGTAGCCGAGTCCGCGCAGCGCCTTCGCGGCGGTGTGGTCGGCCACCTCTTCCGCGGTGTACTCGCCGTTCGGGTCGAACCACTTGGACGTGGACGAGCACAGCGACAGGATCGTCAGGGTCGACAGCTTGGGGTCCGGCGTATCGAAGTCGCCGGACGCGACGCCGTCCTGGACGGTGGTCAGCCAGATCTGCCGTACCTCGGCCATCAACTGCGAGACACGTTCGCGGGCGGGGCCGCTGAGGCCGTTGAGGCCATGCTGACCGACGAAGGCGGCCTGCGGGTCGTGGAGGTCCTCGACGACGAGATCGTGGAGCAACGCGTGCATCCGCGGCACCGGCTCGGCGTGCTCGGCCACGATCGCCTTGTCCCGCTCGATCAGGCTGGCGAGCTGGTGGCTGAGCACCTCGAACAGGATGGATTGCTTGTTCGGGTAATAGTTGTAGACATTCGCCGGCACCATGCCGAGCTCGTTGGCGAGCTGTTTCATGCTCGTGCCGGCGTAGCCGTTGATGGTGAACAGCCGCACCGCCGTGAGGCGGATGCGGTCGCGTTGGGCATTCCCGTGACCGTTGGCGGGCTCCGCCCGCCTGGTGGACCTGCCCCTGGAAGTGTTCACAACTCGCCTCAGTCGTCGTGGTGGCCATCCGAAGCTTAATGAATGCATGTTCACTGTCAAGTCGCCGGACCGGACGGAACGGGACAGGGCATGCGAACAGTCGATCGCTCCCTCAGAAGTCTACAGAGGACCGCTTGACTTCTGAACGTTCATTCATGAGGATGGGAGATGAGCGGGAGGAGCCTCCATGAACACGTTTGAGCACGTGACGCTGGACCGGCGCGACGGGGTGGCGGTGCTCACGCTCAACCGTCCCGACCGCCGCAACGCCTACTCGCTGAAGACCGTCGCCGAGGTCCACGCGATCTGCGACCAGCTCGACGGCGACCTCGGCACCAGGGTACTCATCCTCACCGGCGCCGGACCGGCCTTCTGCGCGGGGATCGACCTCAAGGAAGGCGTGGACACTTGGCCGGAGAAGGTGGGCGTCGTCCAGGCCCGCTACCGGCTCCAGCAGCGGCTCGCGTCCATGGTGCTGCGGTTGCGGGAGATCCCGCAGCCGGTCATCGCGGCGGTGCGCGGCCCCGCTGTGGGCGGCGGCCTGGCCCTGGCCGCGGCCGCGGACATCCGGGTCGCGGACGTCACGGCCAGGTTCAACGCGGCTTTCATCCGGATCGGTCTCTCCGGCGGCGATGACGGCGCGTCCTGGCTGCTGCCCCGGCTCGTGGGCCCGTCGGCCGCTGCGGAGATCCTCTACACCGGTCGCTTCGTGGATGCCACCGAGGCACTGCGAATCGGTCTGGTCAGCCGGGTGGTCGCGGAGGGCGAGCATGTCGCGGCGGCCGAGGAGTTGGCCGCCCAGATCATGCAGAACTCACCCTTCGGTGTCCGCATGACCAAGGAACTGCTCAACTTCAGTCTCGACGCGCCCGCATTGCGACAGGCCATGGAGCTGGAGAACCGGACACAGGTCCTGTGCCTGCTGACCGACGACTTCGAGGAGGGTACGCGCGCGTTCGCCGAGCGCCGGCGCGCCGACTACGCGGATCGATGAGGCCCGCATGCCGGCCCGTCCGCCGAACGATGGCGCCGAGATCACGGGCCCGCCGATGATGGCGGCGCGGGTCGCGGCGAACGCCGTGCGTGCGGTCGCCCGCCCGAGCCATGCGTGGGCGCGGACACCGCTGACCCTACGCTCCGCGGCGCAGGGCGGTCGGCAGGATCGGCCCTACGGCAACCTTCGGCCGCACGTCCGTTCCCCGCGCGGCGCCTGATGTCGCGGACCGGACCCGCGGGCGCGACCCCTGCCGACAGTGCCTCGGTGGACGCCGGGAACCTGGTCCGCGCCGCCGGGGGCGGTGATCGCCGCGCGTTGGCCCGGCTGCTCTCGTTGGTGGACACGGCGTCCCCGGCGCTGCCGGAGCTGATGTCGGCGCTTCCCGCCGCGCCACCGCACTCGTCGGTCGTCGGTGTCACCGGCTCGCCAGGGGTCGGCAAGTCCACGCTGGTCTCGGCTCTGGTGGCGGAGTGCCGGCGCAGGGATCACACGGTCGCGGTGCTCGCCGTCGATCCCTCCTCACCGTTCACCGGTGGATCGCTGCTGGGAGACCGCATGCGGATGCAGGACCACGCCACGGACCGCGGTGTCTTCATCCGGTCGATGTCCAGCGCCGGCCAGTTGGGCGGGCTGGCCGCGGCGACGCCGCCGGCGCTGCGCGTGCTCCAGGCGGTGGGGTTCGACGTCGTGCTGCTCGAGACCGTCGGTGTCGGGCAGTCCGAAGTGGACGTCGCGTTCGTCTCGGACACCACCGTGGTCGTCCTCGCGCCCGGGATGGGTGACGTGGTGCAGGCGATGAAGGCCGGGGTCCTGGAAGTCGGTGATGTCTTCGTGGTCAACAAGGCCGACCGCGACGGTGTCCGCGAGACAGTCCGCGACGTGCGGCAGATGATCCGGGCGGGCCGACCGTCCGACGAGCGGCCGCCCCCGGTTCTGCGGACGGTCGCCACCGAGGCCGAGGGCGTCGTCGAGGTGTTCGACGCCCTCGAGCGGCACCGGAGCGAGCCTGCCGGCACCGGGCGCTCCGCTGATCGTAGGAAGGCACGCGCCGCGATGGAGATCGAAGCCGTCGCCGTCTCGATGCTGCGCAGGCAGCCCACCGCCGAACCCGACGCCACCCTGTTGGACCTGCTGGCCGGGCGGGTCGCGGCGGGCCACGACGACGCGTTCACCGCGGCCGCCCGACTGATGCGCGCGGCGATCTCATGAGCCACCTTGCGGCGAGGTCGAATCGGTAAGGAGACATCATGCGGTTGGCGAACACGTTCACCGTCCCCGTCGCGCTGGATCAGGCGTGGCAGGTTCTGCTCGATGTCGAGCGCATCGCGCCGTGCATGCCGGGGGCGACCCTCGACGAAGTCGACGGCGCCGAGTTCCGCGGCCGGGTGAAGGTGAAGCTCGGGCCGATCACCATGACATACGCGGGCGTCGCCCGGTTCGTGGACAAGGACGACGCCACCCACACCGCGGTGATCGACGCGGCCGGCAAGGAGACGAGGGGTGGGGGCACCGCGAGGGCGACGGTGCGGACCGTACTGGCCGGCCGGGGAGAGGCCACCGAGGTCACCGTGCTCACCGACCTGGCGGTCACCGGGAAGCCCGCGCAGTTCGGCCGCGGCGTGATGGCCGAGGTGAGCGCCAAGCTGATCGCCGAGTTCGCCGATCGGCTGGCGGCACAGGTCTCGGACGGTGCGAACACGCCACCCGCGATCGCCGAGACCTCCACCGCGGACGACAGGACGGCACCCCTCCGGTCGGACACCGTCGACCTGGCCGGCATCGCCGGTGTGCCGGTGGCCAAGCGGCTCGTTCCCGTGCTGGTCGGGCTGCTGGTCGCCTGGCGGCTGGTCCACGCCATGGGACGCCGGCGCCGATCCCGACGGGTCAGCCGGTGACGTCGCGCAGCAACCGCCACACCGTCTCCGGCTGCAGTGGCACCTGGGCGACGTCGCCGAGGCCGCCGAGCGCGTCGGCCACCGCGGCGGTGATCGCGGCGACCGTGCCGATCATCCCGGATTCGCCGACCCCCTTGACACCTCCCCAGGTTGAGCTCGACGGGGTCTCGATGTGCGCCGACTCGACCGGCACGGTGTCCGTGGCGGTCGGCAGCAGGTAGTCCATCAGGGTCGAGGTCATCGGCTGGCCGTCGGCGTCGTAGACCATGCGCTCCAACGTCGCGGCCCCGATGGCCTGCGCCACCGCCCCGGCGAACTGCCCCTCGACGATCATGGGGTTGATCATCGTGCCGCAGTCCTCGACCCCGATGATCCGCCTTACGTCGACCTTGCCGGTGTCGGTGTGCACACCGACCACGGCCACGACGCACGCGTTGGAGTAGGTGGCCGCGGGGTCGTAGGCGTGCGTGGCGGACAGCGTCGGCATACCCGCGCGGGACGCCCCGGGGCGACCGCCGAACCCGGCCTTGGCCAGCTCCCGAACCGTGAGCGCGCGGCCTCCCGGCGCCCGCGCCACACCCAGGTCGATGGTGATCGCCGTGGGGTCGGTGGAGAGCATTTCCGCGGCCAGGCGACGCAGTTGGTCGCGAACCTCGCCCGCGGCCGCCGCCACCGCACCACCCGCGACCACCGCGGCCCTGCTGCCCCTGGTACCGGTGAGGCTCAAGGGGGCGTTGGCGGTGTCGGTCCACGCGACGGTGACGTCGTCTGCCCGAATCCCGATGACGTCGGCCACGATCTGGGCGAGCGTCGTCTCGAGCCCGGTGCCGAGGGATGGTGTGCCCACCGACACGACCGCGTTGCCCGAGGTGTCCAGCGACACCCGGGCCGAGTCGTGCGAAGGGGAGTGGTGGCCGTGCAGCTGGAAGCCGCCCTCGGTGCCGATGCCGGAGGGCTCCACGTACGGGCTGACGCCGATCCCGACCCGCACCGAGTCCTCGCCGGCCAGCGCCGGAACCGCGCGCAACATCCGCTCGGCACGGTCGAGCGACTCGACGAAGCTGGTGTCGGCGAAGACCATGCCCATCGCCGTGGTGTACGGCAGCTCCTCGCGGGCCACCAGGTTCCGCCTGCGAAGCTCGAACCGGTCCACGCCGATCTGCCTGGCCGCCTCGTCGATGACGAGCTCGCGCGCGGCTTGCGCGGCGACGAGACCGACACCTCGGTACGGCGCGACGGGAGACTTGTTGGTGACACCGATCGACACCTCGTAGCCGAAGTTGGCCACCCGGTAGGGCCCCGGCATGCTGCGGGCGGCCCGGTAGCCCTCGGTCAACGCGCTGCCGCTGTTGAACGAGTACGCTCCAGCGTCGCCGGCGACCGTGGTGTGCATCGCGGTGAACCGCAGCTCCCCGTCGAGCGCGAGTCGCACCGTGATGAGCTGGTCCCGCGAGTGCGGCGCGGCCAACAGGTTCTCCTGCCGGTCCTCGATCCAACGCACCGGCCGGGCGAGCCGGATCGCGGCCAGGGTGGTGACGATCTCCTCGACATGAGTCGGGATCTTCTGGCCGAACGCCCCGCCGATGTCGTGCATGACGACCGACACGTGGTTCTCCGCGAGCCCGATGGCCGCGGCGAGGTCGCGCTGCAGGCGATGGGGGGCCTGCGTGGAGGACCACACCCGCAGCGCGCCCGAGGATGGATCGTAGTCGGCGAGGCACCCGCGCGGCTCGAGCGGACACGCGACCTGCCGATGGAAGCGCAGGGTCGCGGTCGTGACGTGCGCGGCGGCGGCGAACCCGCCGGTGACGTCCCCGGCCGTCGCCGAGTCGCGGAAGATCACGTTGTCGACGATGTCGTCGAACAGCGGCGCCACCGCAGGCCGGTCGCTCGCCTCGACGTCCCCGACGAACGGCCGCACGTCGTAGTCGATGTCGACCAACTCGGCCGCGTCCTCGGCGTGGTAGCGGTCGGCGGCGACCACCGCGGCCACCGGCTCCCCGACGAAGCGGACCCTGTCGACCGCCAACACGGGCTGCGGTGTCGCCAGCAACGCGGGGTGGCGGGCGTTGGACAACGTGACCGCCGGGATGTCCCGCGAGGTCAGGACGGTGAGCACCCCGGCGGTCCGCTCGGCGAGGCCGACATCTATGCCGGCCAGCCGTGCGTGGGCCTGCGTGGAGCGGACGAAGGCGAGCTCGACCATTCTCGGCAACCGCACGTCGGCGACGAACCGGCCGCGGCCGGTGAGCAGCCTGCCGTCCTCGACCCGCGGACGTCGAGCGCCGACGGCGCTGTGCCGCCGTGCGCCCTGGGCCGGTGCCGGCTCGCCCGGCATCTCAGAGGTCCAGGCAGGACGGTGCGAGATACTCCTCCGGCTTGATGGCCCGAGAGGTGAGTCCCTGTTCGGCGGAGTAGGCGGCGATCGACTCCAGCATCTCCCGGTTGGCCCGCAGGCCGTAGGGGTACAGGTCCGGTTCGGGGGGACCGCCGGTGTAGGCGCCGCCGAGACCGAGCTGGCGGTACACCGTGAGCGAGTCCGCGACGAGCTTGTTATTGTGCAGCTTGGCTTCCAGGAACATCTCGTACAGGTTCAGCGCCACCCACGGGTGCTCGTCCAGGATGCTGCCGCGAACCACGACGCAGTGGTTGGCGGGAACGAATCCGAGCTGGTCGAAGCAGCGCCGGCGTTCCGCGTCCTGGTCGGCGAACAACCAGCTCACCGCGTGGTCGGGCAGGACCTGGGGGCTGCGGTCGAGCAGCGTCGGGGTGCCGTCCAGCAAGGCGGGCTCGTAGACGATCGCGGCGTCGAGGGTCCCGTCCAGGAGCATCTGCCCGATGTTGGTGTGGTCAGGGATGTAGCGCAGATCCACACCGTCCGGGGGAGCGAACCCGACCGCGCCGCCATGGCTGAGGCTTGGCGACCGTTCCATGTGCCACACCATCTCCTCCGGTCGAACGCCGAAGTGGTGCCGCAAGATCGCGCGGCCCCACAACGCCGCGGTCTGCTGGTAGTCGGGCACCCCGACGTGCTTGCCGCGCAGGTCCTCCGGACCCTCCACACCGGACCCGCGCCGGACGATCGCGTAGGAGTGGAAGAACCGCCGGTCGTGGAAGACGGGCAGCGCCCGCCAGTCCGTGCGGCCACGGTCGATGAGCATGAGCAACGAGGAGATGGACATCTCCGACACGTCGAACTCCGCGTACCGCAGCTGCCGCCAGAAGATGTCCGGGGCCTGTGCCTGGATCGCGTGCAGCTCGATCCCCCTTGGCGTGCACCGTCCATCCAGCACGGCCCGCATCCTCGGGTTGGCAGTCATGGCGAAGCTGAGCGAGATCGGCATGGTCGTTCCCTTCAACGACGGAGTGCGTTCCGCAGCCCGACCAGCCGGTCCAGCACCGCGGTGAACACCAGGGAAAACAGGACGGTCGCCGAGGCGGCGGCGTAGATGGTCGGGGACAGCGAGGACTCGCTCTGGTTGAACAGCTCGACGGGCAGGGTGGTGCCGCCCGGCACGGTGAGGAACAAGGAGAGTGGCACGTTGTCGAACGACACGAGGAACGCGAGCAGTCCGGAGGCGATCAGCGCCTGCCGGATCGCCGGCATCACCACCCTGAACAGGACCACCGCCGGGCGTGCGCCCAGGCCCGCGGCCGCCTCCTCGGTCTCCCGGTCGATCGCCGCCACCCTGCTCACGGCGGTCGCCAGGATGTACGGCGTGACGAGCACGACGTGGGCGACCACGAGCCCGGCGAACCGGGCTTGCAGCGGCACCCCGAAGCCGTCGAGCACCACCATGAACTCGTACAGGGCCAGACCCATGATGATCTGCGGTACCTGCAGCGGTCCACGCAGGAACGTCTCCAGCACCCGGGCACCGGGTATGCGGCCGCGCACCAGCGCGAACGCGGCCGGCACCGCGAGCGCCATGCTCACCAGCGTGGCCACGACCGCCAGCTGCACGCTGACCAGGAACGCCTCGTAGAGACTCGCGGAGATGTGCCCGTAGGAGGACAGGGACCAGTTCCGTGGCGGGAAGGCCAGGGCCGGCGCCACGTTGAACGAGGTGACCACGATGACGACCAGCGGGGCGAGCAGGAACACGACCCCGAACAGCACCAGGGCGCGGACCGCGGTCCTGGCCAGCCGGTCGCCGAACGGTGTCGTGCGTACCCGCCAGGTGCCGGTGTCCGGAGTCTGTCTCCCTTCCGGTGGCGCCGAGACGGTGGTCGGCACGTCAGCTCACCTTCTTCGCAGCGGCCGCGGCGCGATGCATCGCGCCACGGCGTCCGATCAGCAGGCCGGCCATGACCGCGAGCATCACCAACACGAACAGCACGATCCCGAGCACCGCGGCGGTCGAGTAGTCCAGGGACTGGTTGGCCGCGGTGTAGATGAGGATCGGCAGCACGGCCACCCGTCCGCCGCCCAGCAGCGCCGGCGTGGTGAAGGCACCGGCGGTCACCGCGAACACGAGCATGCCGATGGAGATCAGCCCGCCGGAAGCCTGCGGCAGCAGGACCGTTCGAAATGTCCGCCACGAGCTCGCCCCGAGCCCGGACGCGGCCTCCAGCTGCTCCCGGGAGACCGCCTCGCACACGGGCATCAGCCCGATCACCGCTATCGGCAGCATCGCGTGCACGGTGCCGATGGTGACGCCGAGGAAGTTGTTGGTCAGCGCGAGCGGGTGGTCGGACAGGCCGAGGCCCACGATGACCTTGTTGATCGGGCCGTCCAGCGCCAGCAGCACCCGCCAGCCGAGGACCCTGGCGACGGCGTTGCTGAACATCGCGGCGGCCACGCAGATGAAGATGGTGCGGCCCCACACCCGCGACCGGACGCAGGCGTACGCGATGGGATACGCGAGGAAGACGGTGAGCACGGTGGTGATCAGGCACAGCTCGACGGTGCGCAGGATGGCGTTGAGGTAGAAGCTATTGGTCAGCACCGAGGTGAAGGTGTCCGTGGTGGCCGCACCGGTCGTCCGGCCGAGATCGTCGGACCGGTAGAACGCCTTGCTGGCGAAGTAGATCTCGGGCAGTACGAAGAAGACGAGGTAGAAGATCCCGAGCGGCGCGACGCCCAGGGACCAGGTTCTGCGGTAGCTCATCGGCGCTCGCCCGGTAGGCCGGGCACGGTGGACCCGGTGGGCTCCTGGTCGACGCTCTGCGCGCGTTGCCCGCCGGGAGCGCCGACGACGTTGCCGTCGGCGTCTTCCTCGATCACGTGCACGCCCGCGGGGTCCCAGGTGAGGAACACCTCGTCGCCGACCCGGAGCCCGAGCCCTCTGTCCAGTGTGGACATCACACGGTCCGCGGTACGGATCGTCACCAGGTGTTCGAGACCGGTGAACCGGCGTTCGACGACGTGCCCGGCCACCGCACCGGGACGGCTCCGCCGGTCGCAGTGAATCTGGTCCGGACGCAGGACGACCAGCAAGGTGCGGGTCGACTCGTGCGGGGGCCCGGAAAGCCGGAACGGCCTGCTCTGACCGGGCAGGCGGTCCATCTGGACGACACCGTTCCCGGTGGTCTGCCGGACATCGAGCAGCGTGTTGTTGCCCACGAACGTGGCCGCGAAGCGGCTGCTCGGCCGGTAGATGAGGTCGTCGGGACTGCCCGCCGCGGAGACCCGTGCCCGGCTCATCACCACGACACGGTCGGACATGGAGAACGCTTCCTCCTGGTCGTGCGTCACGTAGATCGTGCTGATCGCCAGCTCACGTTGCAGCCGCCGGATCTCCACCTGCAGCTGCTGGCGCAGGCGAAGGTCCAGTGCGCCGAGCGGTTCGTCCATGAGCAACAGGGTCGGCCGGATGACGATCGCCCTGGCCAGGGCGACCCGCTGCTGCTGTCCGCCGCTGAGCTGTGCCGGGTAGCGACGGCCGAGGTCTTCGAGCCCGACCACGTCGAGAGCCGCGTCGACGTGCGCCCGGATCTCGTTGTGGCCGACCGATCGAGCGCGCAGGCCGAAGGCGACGTTGTCCCGCACCGTCATGTTGGGGAACAGCGCATAGCGCTGGAACACCATGCCGAAGTTGCGGAACCTCGGCGCGAGGCGGGTGATGTCCCTGCCGCCGATGAGAACGCGGCCGCGGTCGGGCTTGACGAAGCCGGCGATCGCCCTGAGCATGCTCGTCTTGCCAGAACCGGACGGCCCAAGCAGGGAGACGAACTCGCCGGGCTCGACGTGCAGGTCGACGCCTTCGGCGGCCGTGACGCCGCCGTAGCTGATGTGGATGTCCTCGGCCCGGATCGGCTCGGTGGCCGTGGCGGGCTTGTCCTCGGCCGGTTCGCCCGTTTCCCCGAACATGGCGGTCAACGTTTGAAGGTCTGGTTCCAGGTGTCCGTCCACTCGCGAAGGTGCGGGAAGAACGCCCGATAGTCGGGGAAGTAGAGCTGGTCGTAGCTGAAGTCGCCGACGTAGGGCGCCAGCTCCGGGGTCGACTTGGCCTGGTCCAGCAGATCCTGGCGGGACGGGAGGTAGCCGAACTTCTCGGTGAGCGGCAGCGTGCCCTTGGAGCCGAGCACCAGGTCGATGAACTCCAGCGCCAACTCGCGCTGTTCACTGCCGGTGGGGATGTCCCAGGTGTCGACCAGGCCGACGTAGGGCCAGGTGTGTCCGTCGATCGTCAGGTTCAACGGCAGGAAGTCCACCGGTTCGTCGGCCAGCTTCAGACCGAGGCAGCGGCCGTCGGTGAGCGTGGTGAGCCACACGTTGCCTGACTGCAGGCTCGCCTGCGCAGCGCTGGAACTGGTGACGAACTCCTGGATGTCGGTGGTCTTGAACCGGTCGACGAGTTGCTGCGGCTGGTCCAGCGGAACGCCGTAGTGCTCCGCGATGGCGGGCATCGTGGCGGGCCAGTAGAAGTTGTTAGGGTCGGGCAACGACACCCTGCCGGACAGCTTCGGATCCAACCAGCCGTCGACACTGGTCGGCGGCTGCAGGTTGTTTTCCTGGTACGCCTTGGTGTTGATGCAGGTTCCGAGCCGGATGACGATCCACGCCGGACCGTAGCCGGGGTGCGGGTAGCCGGACTCGGGCAGTTCGGCGCTGCTGGAGAGGTCCTTGGGGTCGATGCGCTGCAGGGCGCCGGCCTCGATGGCGCGTTCCTGCTCGACGTTGTCCATGAACACGACGTCGAACGGTGGCTTTCCGCGTGCGGACAGGAGCTTCTTGAGGTTGTCGGGTGCCTGACCGGGAATCCATTCGATGGTCGCGCCGGTCTGCTGGGTGAACTCCTCGTCGATCCCGCTGGATCTGATGGCCTCGATGATGTTGGCCTGCGGGCCCCCGACCCTGAGCGTGATGTCCTCGCCGTCACTGCCACCGAAGCTTGTGCATCCGGCCAGCAAGGAACAGGCGAGAAAAGTGCCAGTTGCGACGAACGCCCTACGTTGCCCTATGGCCATGACGGCGTCCTCTCGGCTAGAGGTGCCGGCTATGCTAATGAACGGTCAGTCAGGTGGCAAGTGTCTTGTGGGAACGAACGCATGGATCCGCTTCAAACCGGGACATGGATGCACAATGACGCGTATGGGAACGGACTTGGAGCGGGCGGAGCGCGCCGCCAGGACCGCGCAGCGGGCGACGCGGAACGTCGTGAACGCGTTGACGACGCTGCGTACCGCCGACGCGGCCGGCGTCGAGCATGTCGGGCTCGCGGCGATCGAGGCCACCCGAACCGCCGCGCGGTACGTCGCCGAGACGCACGAGGCTCTTCTGGAGCTGCTCGGCGGCGCCGGCGTCTCCTGGGAAGACCTTGGTTACGACCTCCCGCCCACCGCTGAGATCCGGTAGATCGCGCGGGTCGCCGTTCGGGAGTCTGATGAGCCGATGTACTCGATCCCAGATCGGGATCACACCCTCACCGGAGATCCACCCAGGACAGGTCGAGATGAAGAGATCCCGAAGAGATGAAGTGCTGTAACGCCTGGCTGGCCAGTGCCAGGTCAACCACAAATCGCTCCTCGTACTCCCCGGGCTGTCCACCGGCGACGACTGTCACCTGGCGCTCGGAGACAACGGCTGGGTCCGCCAGCTGATAGAACACGTCATTGTCGAATGTCCCGTACAGCACGAGGCCGCGTTCTGCGCTCCCGTCGCACGCCATGGTGTGTCTCACCGCGACAAGCGGTCACGAGGGTCCGCTCGACCCCGTCCAGAGCTGCGGAGACGCTCGGCTAGACATCCCACGGTCCTAACTTGTCAAGCGGCGGTTTGTTGATCTTGTTGGTGGGTGGGCCAGGCGGTGGTTTCGTCGTAGATGGTGTGGGTGGCGGAGGCAGCCGTGGAGGATGCCGATGAGTCGGTTGGCGAGGCGGCGTAGGGCGTCATTGTGGCCGATGCCGCGGGTGCGCATGGCGTCGTAGTGGGCGCGGGCTCCGGGGGATTTTGTGAGCGCGGAGAATGCTTGCTGGAACAGCACGTCGCCGATTCGGCGGTTGCGGGCGTAGCGGGCGAGGACGACTGTTTTGGTGCCGGAAGCGCACCGGTGATGTTCCGGCGTAGTTTTTTCGTGTTTTCCCGGTGGTGTAGCGGTCGGTGTCGTCTCCGAACTCGGCGAGCACCCGGGCGGCGAGGATCGTGCCGAGCCCGGGTTGGCTCCGGTAGATCTCAGCGTCCGGGTGCTGCCCAAAATGGGCATCGACCTCATGATCGCGGTAGGGACCGCGCTTGCGGGCGGCCCCCCGCACAGATCCCAGCGTGCGCTGCTAAGGGCTCGTAGCGAATCAAGTCAGTGCGGCTCGGGTGTGTCGTGCGTCGGGTGCAGGGTGTAGTTCCAGTCGCCGTGCCAGGGGTCGCGGGTGATCGGGAGTTCTTTCATTTCTTTGTTGCTGATCTCGATGCCGGTGGGG
>NZ_WHTD01000184.1 GCF_009379765.1 Actinophytocola sp.
CACCGGGCGACACGGCGACGCCACCGGGCGACACGGCGACGCCACCGGGCGACACGGCGACTCCACCGGGCGACACGGCGACGCCACCGGGCGACACGGCGTCTGTTGGTTCGCTCACCACGTGGTGGAACGGTTCAGCTCACCTCATAGACTGCCGACAAGTTGGTTACAGCGCTGTAACCGCGCCCCCAACAACCGAGCAATCATGGAGCTCAGGCCGTGACCCAGTCAGCCCGCCCCGTTGTCCTGATCGCCGAGAAGCTCGCCCCCTCGGTCGTTGACGTGTTCGGCGACGAGGTCGAGGTACGCCACGTCGACGGCACCGACCGCACCGCGCTGCTGTCCGCCGTCGCGGACGCCGACGCGCTGCTGGTCCGCTCGGCCACCAAGGTCGACGCCGAGGTGTTCGCCGCCACCAGCAAGCTCAAGGTCGTCGCCAGGGCCGGGGTCGGCCTGGACAACGTCGAGGTCCCCGCCGCCACCACGCGCGGCGTGCTGGTGGTCAACGCGCCCACCTCGAACATCGTCTCCGCCGCCGAGCACGCCGTCGCCCTCCTCCTGTCGCTCGCCCGGCGCATCCCCGCCGCGGACGCGAGCCTGCGCGGCGGCGAGTGGAAGCGCAGCTCCTTCTCCGGCGTCGAGATCTTCGGCAAGACCGTCGGGGTGGTCGGCCTCGGCAAGATCGGGCAGCTGTTCGCCCAGCGCCTGGCGGCCTTCGGCACCGACCTGATCGCCTACGACCCGTACGTGTCGGCCGCCCGCGCCGCGCAGCTCGGCATCGAGCTGGTCGGCCTCGACGAGCTCATGGCCAGGGCCGACGTCATCTCGATCCACCTGCCCAAGACGCCCGAGACCAAGGGCCTCATCGGCGCCGACCAGCTCGCCAAGGCCAAGAAGGGCGTGCTCATCGTCAACGCCGCCCGCGGCGGGCTCATCGACGAGCAGGCGCTGGCCGACGCGGTGCGCGACGGCCAGGTGGGCGGCGCGGGCGTCGACGTGTTCGTCGAGGAGCCCACCACCACGAGCCCGCTGTTCGAGCTGCCCAACGTGGTCGTCACGCCGCACCTCGGCGCGTCAACCGGCGAGGCGCAGGACCGCGCCGGCACCGACGTCGCCCGCTCGGTGCTGCTGGCGCTGCGTGGCGACTTCGTGCCGGACGCGGTCAACGTCGCGTCCGGCGGCACGGTCGGCGAGGAGGTGCGGCCCTACCTCCCGCTCACCCAGAAGCTCGGCACCGTGCTGTCGGCGCTGTCCAGCAACGCGCCCACGTCGATCGGCGTCGAGGTGCGTGGCGAGCTGTCCAACGAGGACGTCGCGATCCTGCCGCTCGCGGCGATGCGCGGGGTGTTCTCCGGCGTCGTCGAGGACCAGGTCACGTTCGTCAACGCGCCGCGGTTGGCCGAGGAGCTCGGCGTCGAGGCGACCCTGCGCAAGGAGTCGGAGAGCGCCAACCACCGCAGCCTCGTGACCCTGCGCGCGGTCTACGCCGACGGCACCGCGCTGAGCGTCTCCGGCACGCTCACCGGGCTCGACCAGGTCGAGAAGATCGTCGAGGTCAACGGCCGGCACTTCGACCTGCGCGCCGAGGGCGTGCTGCTGCTGCTCGAGTACGCGGACCGGCCGGGGGTCATGGGCACCGTCGGCACCCTGCTCGGCGGCGTCGGGATCAACGTCGAGGCGGCGCAGATCAGCCAGACCAAGGATGGCTCGGACGCGGTGATGTTGCTGCGTGTCGACCGTCCGGTGGACCAGTCGGTGCTCGAGTCGATCGGCACCGCGGTCCGCGCCACGCTCATCCGGGCGGTCGACTTCGGCTGACCCCGGACGCCGCGACACCACCTAGTCGGGTGGCCGTGGGCGGAGTTCGGACGTCATCCCGGTAACCTTCGCTGGAACTACTGGCCCGTTATTCCGGGAGGTGTGCATGCGGCTCGCGGTGATCCCCGGTGACGGGATCGGGCCGGAAGTCATTGCCGAGGCCCTCAAGGTGCTCGGTGAGGTTGTGCCCGATGTCGAGGTCACCCGTTACGACCTCGGTGCCGCCAGATGGCACTCGACCGGTGAGTTGCTGCCCGAGTCGGTCCTCGGTGAGCTGCGCCAGCACGACGCGATCCTGCTGGGCGCGGTCGGCGACCCTTCGGTGCCGAGCGGCATTCTCGAGCGCGGGCTGCTGCTCCGGCTGCGGTTCGAGCTCGACCACCACGTGAACCTGCGTCCGGCGCGGCTGTACCCAGGGGTGCAGAGCCCGCTGGCCAACCCTGGCGAGATCGACATGGTCGTGATCCGCGAGGGCACCGAGGGGCTGTACGCGGGCAACGGCGGCCTGCTGCGCAAGGACACCCCGCACGAGATCGCCACCGAGGTGAGCGTCAACACCTCATATGGTGTCGAGCGGGTGGTCCGGGACGCCTTCGCGCGGGCGGTGTCCCGGCCGCGCAAGCACCTCACGCTGGTGCACAAGACCAACGTGCTCACCCACGCCGGCTCGCTGTGGTCGCGCGTGGTCGAGGAGGTGTCGCTGCAGCACCCGGACGTGACGGTGGCCTACCAGCACGTCGACGCGGCCACCATCCACATGGTCACCGACCCCGGCCGGTTCGACGTGATCGTCACGGACAACCTGTTCGGCGATATCCTGACCGACCTCGTGGCGGCCGTGACCGGCGGCATCGGCCTCGCGGCCAGCGGCAACATCGACATCACCCGCCGCAACCCGTCGATGTTCGAGCCGGTGCACGGCAGCGCGCCGGACATCGCCGGCCAGGGCGCGGCCGACCCGACCGCGGCGGTGCTGTCGGTGGCGCTGCTGCTCGACCACCTCGGCCGGCGCGAGGCGGCCCGCCGGATCGAGGCTTCGGTGGCCTTCGACCTGGCGACCCGCGACCACCCGTCGCCGGGCAACACGTACGCGATCGGCGACCGCCTGGCGGCGCTGGTCTCGTCCAACAACCCGACGTCGAGCGCCGAGATCTGACCCGATCGACCGCCGAGCGCCGCGTCCGCCCGTCCGGGTGGGCGCGGCGCTCGCGGCATCTCAGCGGTCCGGAACCGTCGTCTCCCGGCAGCAGCGGACGAAGTCCTGGACGACCGGGTTGGCGTCGGCGGCCGGTGGCCAGGCGATACCGACGCGGCTGGGGCTGATGCCGGTGAGGGCCGATAGGTGACGCCGGGACGTGCGTAGAACCGTGCCGCGGACTCGGGGGCGAGGGCGATCCCGTAGCCGTTGGCGATGGCCTGGAGCCAGTCGTCGGGTTGGTCGGTGGTCGCGCCGATCCGCGGCGGGCGACCGGCACGCTCGTCGACCGCCAGCCAGTAGTCGCGCCACCAGCCTGGCTCGGGCGGGGCGGCGACGAACGGCTCGTCCCACAAGTCCCGGAAGGGGATCCGGTCACGCTCCGCGAGCGGGTGGGCGTCGGGCAGCGGACCCACCGCGGCTCCGTGAGCAGAACCTCCACGCGCAGGGTGTCCTGGCCGGGGAAAGGGAGCCGCAGCAGTGCGGCGTCGACCTCCCCGTCGGCCAGCCCGGCGGACGGGTCCGACCACGTCGCCTGCCGCATGTCCACCCGCCACCCCGGCCGGATCCGGCCGAACATGGCGATGATGTCCTGGGTCGCCTCGTTGGCGGCGCTGGCGAGGAACCCGATCCGCAGCACCCGCGCCGCCCGGCTCGCCGCGCTCTTTACCGCGTGAACAGGCGCACCCCGAGCCGAGCCTCGAGGTGCTTGATCTGCTTGGTCAGCGCTGGTTGGGGCACGAAGAGGCGCTGGGCGGCGCGCGTGAGGCTCCCTTCGTCGGCCACCGCGACGAAGTTACGCACCAGCCGTGTGTCCACATCCATTCCATCAGGTTATTGAAGCTGGTATTGGACGCCAAGCCGCTGCTCGGGTCAGGGTTGGCCATGTTCACCGCCTACGTCGTCGTGGTGGTCGCGACCGCCGCGAGCAACATCGCGGCGGCCACCGCCGACTTCCTCCGTGTCGAGTGGATTCTCGGAAACATGTCCAAGTACGGCGTGCCACTCGCATGGGTCCACCCGTTGGGCGCGGCGAAGGCGGCGGGTGCGCTCGGTCTCCTGGCGGGCATCGCCGCCCCGGCGATCGGGGTCGCGGCCGCGGCCGGCCTCCTCCTGAACTTCGTCGGCGCCGTCGTCACCGTCGCGCGCGCCCGCTGGTACTCCCACCTGCCGTACCCGAGCCTGTTCCTCCTGATGGCCGCCGGCGCACTGGCGCTGCGGCTCGCCGCACCATGAGCGCCTCAGGCGTCCCGGTGGGTGGGATCAGGTGCCCGCGGGCTGGTATCGCCGGAAGCCGTGTGCCATGATGCGACAATGACCACCGCAGTGATCATTATCGATGAGCGCGCTGGGTAGCTGAGCTACACACCCGGCGCGCTGACCTCTCGCATATCGCGGGAGGTTTTTTTGTGCCCCGACCCGGACGAAAGGCAAGTTCGTGAGCCGCACCGACCCCGCCGAGACCCCGCTCGGCGACGCGTTCCACGTTTACGACACGACGTTGCGCGACGGGGCGCAGCGGGAGGGCATCTCCTACTCGGTGGCGGACAAGCTCGTCGTCGCGCGGCTGCTCGACGAGCTCGGGGTCGGCTTCATCGAGGGTGGCTGGCCGGGGGCGCTGCCCAAGGACACCGAGTTCTTCGCCCGCGCCGCGGCGGGGGACCTCGAGCTGCGGCACGCCGCGCTCGTCGCGTTCGGGGCGACGCGCAAGGCCGGAACCACCGCGGACAAGGATCCGCAGGTGCGCGCGCTGCTGGACGCGCAGGCGCCGGTGGTCACTCTCGTCGCCAAGTCCGACCTGCGGCACATCGAGCGCGCGCTGCGCACGGATGTCACCGAGGCGTGTGCCATGGTCAGCGACACCGTCGCCTTCCTGGTCGGGGAGGGGCGGCGGGTGTTCCTCGACGCGGAGCACTTCTTCGACGGGTTCGCCCACGACCCGGACTGCGCGTTGCGCGTGCTCGCCGCCGCGATGGAGTCGGGGGCGGACGTCGCGGTGCTGTGTGACACCAACGGCGGGCAGCTGCCGCTGCGGCTGGCCGACACGGTCGGCGAGGTGATCGCCCGCACCGGGTTCCGGGTGGGCATCCACTGCCAGGACGACACCGGCTGCGCGGTCGCCAACAGCGTCGCCGCGGTGCAGGCGGGGGCCTCGCACGTGCAGTGCACGGCCAACGGCTACGGCGAGCGGGCCGGCAACGCCGACCTCTTCGCGGTGGTCGGCAACCTCGTCACCAAGCTGGGCATGCAGGCGCTACCCGCGCGGTGCGTGCCGGAGCTGTCCAGGGTCTCGCATGCCCTGGCCGAGATCGCGAACATCGCACCCGACACCCACCAGGCCTATGTCGGGTCGTCGGCCTTCGCTCACAAGGCGGGGCTGCACGCGAGTGCGATCAAGGTGGATCCGTTGCTGTACAACCACATCGACCCCGAGGTGGTCGGCAACGACATGCGGGTGCTGGTCACCGAGATGGCCGGCCGGGCGAGTCTCGAGCTCAAGGGTCGCGAGCTCGGGGTGGACCTGGCCGGCCGGCCGGAGGAGCTGACCACCGCCGTGCGCACGGTGAAGGAGCTCGAGGCCCGCGGCTGGTCGTCCGAGGCCGCGGACGCGTCGCTGGAGCTGCTGCTGCGCCGCCAGCTCGCCGATCCGTCGCTTGTGGACGGTCCACCGTTCACGCTCGAGTCCTACCGGGTCATCCTCGACCACCGCCCGGACGGCGAGGTCGTCTCCGAGGCGACGGTGAAGGTCCGCGTCGCCGGCACTCGGGTGATCGCCACCGCGGAGGGCAACGGCCCGGTGCACGCGCTCGACGCTGCGCTGCGCAGCGCCCTGTCACCGCACCTGCCGTGGCTCGACGAGGTGGCCCTGACGGACTACAAGGTGCGCATCCTCACCGAGGCGCCCGGAACCGACGCGGTGACCCGGGTACTGGTCGAGTCGACCGACCGCGAACGCGAGTGGACCACGGTCGGCGTGCACGGCAACATCGTCGAGGCGAGCTGGCTCGCCCTGTGCGACGCGTTGGTGCACAAGGCGATGCGGGTGGCTCAGCCGGTGAGCAGCGTCAGCCCGTAGGTCGCCAGGATCCGGTTGATCGGCTGGAAGTAGCTCGTACCGGCGGTCGTGCAGATGCCGGAGCCGCCGCTCACCAGCGGGACACCTTGGGCCTGGTCGTCGGTGACGTAGGCGATGCTGCCCGGCATGGGACAGATGTCCGTCCTGGTCAGGCCGGTGATCACTCCTTCGGGGAAGACGATCGTCTGGTTCTTGGCCACGACCGTGCCGCACTCCAGCCCGGTCGTGGTGTTGATGAGGCACACCCGCCCGCCGACCTTCGTCTCCTCCGACCCGCCGATCACGAGCCGGTCCCCACCGGTGTCGATCCACGGCACCAGTACCCAGTCCTCGGTGTTGTCGACCCGGACGATGGCATGCCTGTCGCCGGGTGCGGCGGCGACCGGTCCGACCGGGATGAGGTTGCCGCTGTAGAGCACCCCGGTCGCGTCCGAACAGCCTGGGCCGACGACCAGGTACCAGGTGGTGCCGGAGATGGCGGCGAACGCGGCGGTGCAGTGCGCGGTGCCGGTCGGGTCGAAGAGCACGCTTCCGCCGCCGAGCGGTGCGGGTGCCGCGGTGGCGGTGGTCGCGGTAGTGGTCGCGGTGGTGGTCGCGGTGGTCGCGGAGCTGGCCGCCGCCGGCAGGCCGACGAGGCAGGCGAGCAACACGGTGAGGATGACGGGTACGCGTCTCATGAGCACTCCGTTGTGCAGGGGAACGGTGCCCCTTCGACACAAGCAGCTGCGAGCGCCCATGCCAAGCCGGCAACCGGGGGACCCGCGGATAGGGTGACCGGGTGCGTATCGCTCGTGTTGCTCATCCGGCCGGGGTCGCGTTCGTCACCGTGGAGGGCGAGGGGGACGACCTCGTCGCCAAGGAGGTGGCGGACCATCCCTTCGGTCAGCCGACGTTCACCGGCAAGAGCTGGCCGTGGGCCGACGTCCGCCCGCTGGCCCCGATCCTCCCGTCCAAAGTGGTCTGCATCGGCAAGAACTACGCCGACCACGCGCGGGAGATGGGTGGCGAGCCGCCGGCCGACCCGGTGATGTTCCTCAAGCCGTCGACCTCGGTGATCGGGCCCGGCGCGGCCGTCAAGCTGCCGCCGGACTCCACCCGGGTCGACTTCGAGGGTGAGCTCGTCGCGGTCATCGGCCGGCCCTGCCGGGACGTGGCCGCCGCGCGGGCCAAGGACGTCATCCTCGGCTACACGGTCGGCAACGACGTCACCGCGCGCGACCAGCAGAGGGCCGACGGCCAGTGGACCCGCGGCAAGGGCCACGACACGTTCTGCCCGCTCGGCCCGTGGATCGACACCGCGATCGACCCGGCCGACGTGGCGATCTCGACCACGCTGGACGGCGAGACCAAGCAGGACTCCCGCACCTCGCTGCTCCTGCACGACGTGGGCGAGCTGGTCGAGTGGGTGTCCCGGGTGATGACCCTGCTCCCGGGCGACGTGATCCTCACCGGCACCCCGGCCGGTGTGGGCCCGATGGTCGCCGGCCAGACCGTGGAGGTCACGATCGAGGGCATCGGCACCCTGTCCAACCCGGTCCAGCCCCGCTAACGCTTCGCCTGCTTCAGGTCGGCGACCGACTTGTCGACCAGGGCTGGGCATCCCGGGCCACCACGCGTTGCCGTGGCTGGCCGTGCAGGACGCCGCAGACGGCCCCGCGTGGGGGTCTCCCTCGCCTGGTCGGGTTCCTGGGAGCTGGACGCGACGGTCGAGCCGCCCGGCCGCACCCGGGTGCGCGTGGGCCGGCTGGCCCATCCCGGCCCACTCGTCATCGAGCCCGGCGCGCGGCTGGTCGCGCCCGACGTCGCGCTCGCGTACAGCCAGGACGGGCTCGGCGGGCTCGCCAGGACCTGGCACACCTACCAGCGCACGCGGGGCGCGCGCCAGTCGCGGGTGCTCTACAACTCCTGGTACGCCACGGAGTTCGACGTGCGGGCGGACCACCAGCTGGAGCTCGCTACGGTCGCCGCGGACGTGGGCGCCGAGCTGTTCGTCGTGGACGACGGCTGGTTCACCGGCCGCGACGACGAGACTGGCGGGCTCGGCGACTGGGCCCCCGACCCGGCGGCGTTCCCCGACGGGTTCGCAGCATTCGTCGACTCGGTCCGTGCCCTCGGCCTCGACTTCGGCCTGTGGGTGGAGCCGGAGGCGATCAGCCCGCGATCAAGGCTCTACGCCGAGCATCCGTACTGGGTGTACCGGATCGAAGGCAGGCCGATGACGCTGGTCCGCGAGCAGCTGCTGCTCGACCTCGGCCGCGAGGACGTCCACGCGCACCTGCGGGACGTGCTCGACGGGTTGCTCACCGAGTACCCGATCACGTACCTGAGGTGGGACATGAACAGGTCGGCGGCCGAGCGGTGGCGGCCGGGCGCCGGGCCGCAGGACCTCGACGGGCAGCACGTGCGCAACTACTGGCGGCTGCTCGACCACCTCCGCGAGCACCACCCGGACGTGACCGTCGAGGCGTGTGCCGGCGGCGGCGCCCACCTCGCGACCGTCGCGCGCACCGACGTGGGGTGGCCCAGCGACAACACCGGCCCGCTCGACCGGTTGGCCGTCCAGGACGGGTTCCTGCTCGCCTACGCGCCGCACCTGATGAGCTCGTGGGTCACCGACGAGCCGGGCTTCTTCGACCCGCGCCCGCGGTCGCTGCGGTTCCGGTTCGTCGTCGCGATGGCCGGGTGCTCGGCATCGGCGCCGACCTGACCCGCTGGACGCCCGCCGAGCGCGCCGAGGCACGCGAGCTGGTGGCCCGGTACAAGGAGATCCGGCACGTCGTGCACACCGGTGCGGTGCACCGCCTCGCCGCCGCGACCGAGCCGACCGCCGCGATCGCCTACGTCACCGAGCCGACCGCCGTGGTCCTGTTGTGGCACACCGGGCCGCTCACCGGCGGCCCGCACGTGCCCGGCCGGCCCACCCGCCTGCCCGCCCCCGGGCTGGACCCCGCGGCGTCCTATGTGGACTGTACGACCGGCGCGGCGTACTCGGGTGCGCACCTGGCCCACACCGGCTCCCGGTCGAATGGCCCGCCGGCCAGGACGCCGACCTCGTTGTCCTGGACCGGCGGTAAGTCGTGTCAGCCAGGGATGACGCAGGTGGGCGAGCCGGTGGCGAACCGGGTCGCCGCGCCGCCGGCCGGCGGGAACGACACGATCGCGTCACCGCGCTGGGCCGCCACGTGGCACACGCCGTCCACCAGCGAGAAGTGCCGGGGGAACGCGCCACTCGGGTGGTCGGCCACCGCCTTCGGCGACTCGCCGGTCAGGTCGAACTCCGTGACGCAGTCCGGCCCGCGGTTGGACAGGTAGAGCCGCTCGCCGGCGATCACCAGGTGTGCCACGTAGTTCGGGCCGGCGGCAGGGTCGTCTCCGTAGGGCGCCAGCGTAGCCCGCTCGACGCCGATCGGGGTGAAGGTGCCCGCCGGCCCCTCGCGCACGGTCACGAGCGTGCCGGCGAGCTCGCCGGCCACGTACGCGAGATCGGTGCCCGGCCGGCGGACGAGCTGGCGCGGGCCGGTGCCGGGCGGCATCGCCGAGACCGCGATCTGCGCGAGCTCGCCGGTGTCGGACAGCCGGTAGCCGCGGATCTCGTCGGTGCCGAGGTCCACCGCGGACACGATCGTCCCTTGTGGAGTGTCCAGCGGTACGGCCATGTGCACGTGCGCGGCCTCCTGGCGGTCGGCGTCGGGTCCGCTGCCCTCGTGCGTGACGAGGTCGGTCCGGCCGGTGATCCGCCCGTCGGTGGCCAGGCCGAACACCGCGAGGCTGCCGCTGGAGTAGTTGGCGCACAACAGGAAGCGCTGCTCCGCGGTGATCTCCAGGTGGCACGGGTCGGCACCGCCGCTTTCCACGGTGTCCACCGCGGTGAGCCCGTCGAGCTCGACCGTGGTGATCGCGCCGTCCGCGGACTCGTTGGTGGCGTACAGGACTGGCGCGGTCGGGTGCCGGGTCAGCCAGGACGGCGAGGTCATCGCGAGCTCGCCGACCTGGGTCAGCGCCCCCGAGGCCTCCTGGCGCAGCGCGGTGACCCCGACGCCGTTGCCGCCCGTGGCGGCCGTGTAGCAACCGATGTACAGCATGCCCGTCACACTACTGAAAGGTGTCCATGCCCTCCCTGCGTAGCCGCCTGGTCGCCGTGTTCGCCGCGGTGTCCACCGCCCTGGCCCTGCTCGTGGCGGCCGGACCGGCCACCGCGGCGGCGCCCGAACACCGGGACGCGCCGATCGAGCACGCCGGCCTCGACCAGGGCGCGCCCACCTACTACGACAGCGCCTCGCCCGAACCCCTTACATGGGCTGGAACTCCTACTTCGCGATCGGCACCGCGTCCGAGGCGCAGGTCAAGTCGGTCGCCGACCATCTCGGGTCGAGCGGGCTCGCGAAGGCCGGCTACAAGTACGTCTGGATCGACGTCGGCTGGAACGCCTCGCCGCCGCGGGACCCGAGCGGCAGGCTCGTCGCCGACCCGGCGCGGTTCCCGTCCGATCACCCGCGGGATGGAGAGCTTCGGCTGGGCGTGCGCGTGGCGGGCGGCGTGCTGGGCGCGGCTGCACGACGCGGACCGGGCCTACCAGCTGATCCGGACGGTGCTGCGGCCGTCGGTCGACAGTGGGATGTTGCCACCAACGGGACCGCGCCGAACCTGTTCGACATGTACAGCCAGGGCTCGTACGCGATCTTCCAGATCGACGCCAACCTGGGCGCGCCGACCGCGATGCTGGAGATGCTGCTGTACTCGCGGCCCGGGGTGATCGAGCTGCTGCCCGCGCTGCCGGCGGCGTGGTCCACCGGGCGGGTCACCGGCATCGGCGCCCGCGGCGGCTTCGTGGTCGACCTCGCGTGGTCCGACGGCCGGGTCACCTCGGCGACGATCCGCAGTGTGGGCGGCCGGTCGACCGAGGTGCGGACGGGCTCGTGGTCACGGACGGTCAGCCTGCGCCCCGGCCGGTCGGTGACCGTCACGCCGTAGGGGTTGACGTGCGATGGGGTGGCTTCGAGACTGTTGCGTATTGCTCCGCGGGTTGTGGAGGAGGAAACAATGGCGCAGCCTCGGGTCGTCGTCATCGGTGCCGGGATCGTCGGGTGCGCGCTGGCCGACGAGCTGACCCTGCGCGGGTGGACGGACGTGACCGTGCTCGAGCAGGGTCCGCTGTTCGCCACCGGCGGGTCCAGCTCGCACGCACCGGGCCTGGTGTTCCAGACCAACCCGGCCAAGTCGATGACCGACTTCGCCCGGTACACGGTCGAGAAGTACACCGAGCTGGGCGTGTTCGACCAGGTCGGCGGGCTCGAGGTCGCCACGACGCCCGCACGCTGGGCGGACCTGCACCGCAAGCACGGCTGGGCCACGTCCTGGGGCCTGGAGGCGGAGCTGCTCACCCCGGCCGAGTGCGCGGCGCGCCAGCCGCTGCTCGACCCGGACAAGATCCTCGGCGGCTACCACGTCGCGACCGACGGGCTGTGTGCCGCGGTCGCGGCGGGGGAGACCCAGGCCCGCCGGGCGATCGAGCGCGGCGCGCGGTTCCTGGAGCACCAGGAGGTCGTGGACATCCGGGTCGAGGGCGGCCGGGTCACCGGCGTCGTCACCGGCACGGACACGGTCGACTGCGACATCGCGGTCTGCTGTGCCGGGTTCTGGGGACCGAGCGTGGGACGCCTCGTGGGGCTCACGATCCCGCTGCAGCCGCTGGCCCACCAGTACGCGACGACCACCCCGGTCCCCGGCCTGAGCGGCGGGCCGATCCTGCGCCACCAGGACGCCGACCTCTACTTCCGCGAGGTCGGTGACCGGGTCGGCATCGGCTCCTACGCGCACCGGCCCATGCCTGTCGACGAGCTCGTCCGGCACGAGGACGCCGCGGTGATGCCCTCGATGCTCCCGTTCACCGAGGAGGACTTCGCGCCGTCCTGGAAGGCCGCGACCGAGCTGCTGCCGGCGCTGCGCGAGGTCAAGGTGGACGATGCGTTCAACGGGATCTTCTCGTTCACCTCCGACGGCTTCCCGCTGATCGGCGAGTCCCGTGACACGCAAGGGTTCTGGGTCGCCGAGGCGGTCTGGGTCACCCACTCCGCCGGCGTCGCGAAGGCGGTCGCCGAGTCTCTCGTGGACGGTCGGGCGAGCACCGACGTGCACGAGTGCGACCTGCACCGGTTCGAGGACATCCAGCTCTCGCCGGAGTTCGTTGCCCGGCGCGGCGCGCAGAACTTCGTCGAGGTCTACGACGTCGTCCACCCGTTGCAGCCCATGGAGGACCCGCGGCCGCTGCGGGTGAGCCCCTTCTACACCAGGCAGCGGGAGCTCGACGCGTTCTTCCTGGAGGCCGCCGGGTGGGAGCGGCCGCACTGGTTCGGGTCGAACCCGCCCGGTGACGCGCCCGCGCGCGGGGAGTGGGCCGGCCGGTACTGGTCGCCGATCGCCGCCACCGAGGCGCTCGTCACCCGGGAGCGCGTGGCGCTCTACGACATGACCCCGCTCAAGCGCCTGGAGGTCACCGGCCCCGGCGCGCTGGAGTTCCTGCAGCGGACGACCACGAACAACCTCGCCAAGCGGGTCGGCTCGGTGACCTACACGCTGCTGCTCGACCATGCCGGCGGCATCCGCAGCGACCTCACCGTCGCGCGGCTGGGCGAGCAGCGCTTCCAGGTGGGCGCCAACGGAAACCTCGACCTGGACTGGCTGCTGCGGCACGCGCCGGCCGGCGTCGCGGTGCGCGACATCACCGGCGGCACCTGCTGCGTCGGGGTGTGGGGCCCGCTCGCGCGCGAGCTCGTGCAACCGCTGTCCCGCCAGGACTTCGGACACAAGGCGCTCGGCTACTTCCGCGCCACGGACGCCTACATCGGGCACGTGCCGGTGACGGCGCTGCGAGTGTCCTATGTGGGCGAGCTGGGCTGGGAGCTCTACACGACCGCGGACCGCGGCCTGAAGCTGTGGGACACCCTGTGGGCCGCGGGCCAGGCGTTCGGCGTGGTCGCCGGCGGCCGGGCCGCGTTCAACAGCCTGCGGCTGGAGAAGGGCTACCGGCTGTGGGGCGTGGACATGACCACCGAGCACACCCCGGCCGAGGCGGGCCTGGACTTCGCGGTGCGGATGGACAAGGGCGACTTCGTCGGCCGCGCCGCCATCGAGGCCCGTGGCGCGCCGACCCGGCGGCTGACCTGCCTGACCATGGACGACCCGGAGTCGGTGGTGCTGGGCAAGGAGCCGGTGTTCCTCGACGGTCGCCCGGCCGGCTATGTGACGAGCGCCTCGTTCGGCCACACCATCGGCAAGCCCATCGCCTACGCCTGGATGCCGGCGGGCCTCACCCCGGGCACCCCGGTGGAGGTGGAGTACTTCGGCGAGCGCCTGGCCGGCACCGTGGCCACCGAACCCCTGGTGGACCCGGAGATGGCCCGCATCAGGCGTTAGTGCCCCGCGCACGTTCCCGCTTCGTCCGGCAGGGGCAGGCACCTTGCCGGCGTGATCGGCGGGGAGAATGGTGCGCACGGATGAGCTGGTCGGCGAGTGGTCTTCGGAGGCGTCAGGGCTCCATCACAGCGCGTTCGAGAACGAGTCGTTCGCCTTCGGGCCGGTGGTGAAGGGTGGTACCAGCTCAGCCGGCCGGACTACGCGGACATCGCCTGTTTCCGGTGGCGCCGGACCGGGCCGGGCCGCATCGAGCTCACCTGGCACTCCGCCCGCGAGATCTTCGGCGGCGTCGTCACCGAGCAGAAGCCGGACCACCACCCGGCGATGCTCGGCTACCGGATCGGCGTGGAGGACACCCCGCTCGCCGGGCGGGTGCGGATGCCGCGGATGGAGCCGCCGGTAGGGTTCGCGCGGGAGTTCGGGCTGGTGTCCACCCAGCCCGCCGCGACGGCGGAGGCGGGCAAGCGATGACGTACCGGCCAACGGTGTCCGAGGCGGAGGAACAGCGGATCCGCGCGTGGCACGACGCCGCCTACGAGTCCATGCGGGCCGGCGGCGAGCAGGTCGTCGAGCACATCGGTCACTCGTTCGTCGTGCCGCCGCAGGTGTTCCCGCCCGCGCTGATGTCGGAGCTGCTCGGCCGCGCCGTGCTCGACGAGGTGCGCAAGGGCGACCGGGTGCTCGACATGGGCACCGGCTGCGGGGTCAACGCGATCCTCGCCGCGACGAAGGCCACCGACGTGCTCGGCGTGGACATCAACCCGCACGCCGTCGAAGCCGCGGTGGCCAACGCGGCGCGCAACGACGTCGCCGACCGGGTCACCTTCCGCGAGTCGGACGTGTTCGGCGCGGTCGACGGGGTCTTCGACCTGATGATCTTCGACCCGCCGTTCCGCTGGTTCACCCCGCGCGACCACCTCGAGGCCAGCATGGCCGACGAGAACTACGCGGCGCTGACCCGCTTCCTCACCGAGGCACCCGAGTACCTGGCGCCCGGCGGCCGGGTCCTGATGTTCTTCGGCACCTCGGGCGACCTGGACTACCTGTACCGCACCGCCGCGGACAACGGGTTCACCCGGGAGCCGGTCGCAAGCCGGGACCTGACCCGCGGCGACACGACGGTGAGCTACTTCGCGTTCCGCCTGACAGCCGGCTAGTGTCGCGTGATCCTGTTCCTTTGCGTCCGCTGTGGATCCACGTGGTTCCTGGCAAGGCGAAGGAAAGCCGCTCGTACTGGATGTACTTGGGCTTTTCTCCAACGCGGCCAGGGGCCGCGTTGGCCGCAGCGGCCTAAAGGTTTCAGGGTCACGCGACACTAAGTCGTTCTGCCGGGCAGCGGCAGCGGGAGAGCGGGCAGGCCGTCGATGCTCGTGCCGTTGTGCGGCTTCTTGGCGCAGTACGCGGCGAACTCGTCCTCGGACTTGCGGCCGACGTGCTCGGCGTGCTGGGTGCGTTCCTCGCGGTAGTCCATGAACGGCACGGCGAACCCGCAGCTGTCGCTGACCATCGTGGCGTGCACGAGGACGATCGCCCGCGCGCCGGGCCCGTCGACGTCGGCGAAGTGGGTGATCAGCGCGGGCCAGCGCGGGTCGTCCCGGAAGATCGGCTCGCCGCGCCCGTGCACCCGCAACACCTTGGGCGGCCCGGTGAACGCGCACCACGTGAGCGAGCTTGCGAGCGAACCAGTGTCACAGGGCGACCGCGAGCGGCCGCACCGAGCCTGCGAGGGACGGTCATGAGCGTGATCCGGCCGTTCTCCCGCAAGTGCGCGACGGTCTCCGGGTGGCTGCCGCCGAAGTCGAGATACGCGACCGTCATGTCGTCGAGCACGACGAGCGTGCCCTCGCGCCCCTTCGGCGACAGGTTGACGTGCCCGTCCCCGGCCAGCGGCGCGGACGCCACGAAGAACACCTTCTGCTCCTCGATGAACGCCCGCAGCCGCGGCTCGATCTGTTCGTAGACCTTCCCCATACCACCAATCTAGTGCTGTGTCCATGAACCTTGGCCGGCCTCGGCGACCTGCAACACCGTCCCCGCCTGATCGGCCCTGAGGACGAAGCGTTCATCGTCGCGACGGCCACCACCCGACCGGAGGCACTCGACCAGCCCTTTACCCGCACCTCGACCGCGACAGCGAACTCGCCCGGATCGAGCACGTAAGCAGCAGCTTCCCGGATCGAGTGTTCGCGTTGGACGAGTTCGGGCCGCTGACCATCCGACCTCATCTCGGTGCCGGCTGGACGAAGAAAGGGTAGACAGACATCCACGGGGCTTCTGTTGACCGAGTTGGTCGTACTTCTCGACTACCAGAAGCCCCGCCTCATGCCCTCACGAGACACGCCCACACGATTCACCAACAGGCTTTGAGGTTCAACCTCCGAACACGATGGGTGTGTGCCTGTCTCGATGGGGTGAAACCGTTGCCACACAACGGAAACCGCGCACGGTCTTCGGTAGACTGAGCATATGTGCGAACCGATTGTGGAGCTTCCCGAGGATGCTTCCCCGGAGGCAGCGCCGCTGGCGACGGCGTTCGGGTTGGCGCGGCTGTCCTGGCAGGCCGAGGG
>NZ_WHTD01000141.1 GCF_009379765.1 Actinophytocola sp.
GGACACCGGTGGCGCGGATGGGCGGACGATGGACCAGCTCCGCTCGGATGTGGCGTTGGACTTGTTGGCGGGTAAGGACTTCGAGCACGCCAAGATCATCGTGCAGGTGACCCTGCCGGCCCGCGCAGCGTTGGGGGTGGACAACACCCCGGGGCATCTGGTCGGGTACGGCGACATCTCGGCGCAACAGGCCGTGGATCTCGCTTACCGGGCGGATGCGACCTGGCGGCGGATCCTGACCGAGCCCGCGACCGGCCGGGTGCTGGACGTGGGGCGGCGCCGCTACACCCCACCCGCCGCGTTGCGGGACCACATCCAGGCCGCGATGCCCACTTGCACGGGGCCGGGTTGTGTCCGGCCCGCTGTGCAGTGCGATTTGGATCATCGCGAGCCGTTCCCGGCGGGGCCGACCGACGAACACAACGTGCATCCCGCGTGTCGTCCGCACCACCGCGGCAAGACCTTCGGCGGCTGGCGGGTGATCAAACGCGGCGAGACCCTGGAATGGGTGTCACCGTGCGGGTTCCACTACCCCCACACACCGGAGCCCATCACCCACCCCGAACCCGCCGATCCCGAACCCGCACCACCGTTCTAACCCTGTCGGTGCAAGTGGGTGCAGGGTGGTTGACGCTGATGCGGAACGGACAGCGCGGGATCCCGCGCGCGCCCGAGTGGGCCAGGGTGGTGAGGCCCGCGACCACCTCGGTCGGCCCGTCGCCAAGCAGTTCCCGACCGCAACACCGATCGTGCCGGGGACCTGCTCGTCGTAGGTGAGTGCCTGACCGGCGCCGGCCCGCTCGTCAGCTGGACGTTCATCGGGCTTCGGCGCCTTGCGGCAGGAGCCGTTGCGGCAACCGTGGTGCACGACCAGGTCCACCCGCGCCAGCACCTCGGCATGCGGCGGGAACCGGGCCAGGGGTACGTTCGCCGGTCACTCGCCCTGCGCCGCGGGATCGCCGTCCGGCCCCACCGCCACGAGCAGGTCCATGTCGTGCGCCGCGGTCTCGGTGACCGCCCGCCGGGGCACCTCGACCGCGCCGAACTCGACCGCGCCGAACTCGACCGTGCCGAGCGTGACGTATACCCGCCCGGTCAGGACGGCCGGCACCTCGGCTGGCTCGGACCAGAACGTTGTGCACACCGGCAGCCGGTTGGGCGCCGGCCAGGTCCCGTACAGCGACTGCGGAACCGGGCCGACGGCAGCCGCCCGGATATGCCGCGAGGTCGCCGAGTTCCCTGCCCTCCCACCGGTCCCGCTGGATCTCGACCGCGATCCGGTGCCACTCCTGGAAGCGCTCGGTCACCGCGCCGACCCCGTCGGCTACCGTGCGGATGCCGAGGACGCCGACGTCGTTGCACCCGTGGACCACGAGGTCGGGCCGCGTCCGGGCGACACAGCCGGCATCTCCTCAACCCGGTCCAGGATCTCCCGTTCCACGATCACGGTGTCCTCAAGGGACAGCGACAGGGTCGCGTCGGCGATCTTCGACGCCCGATACGGATCAAGCCGCACCCCTTTGATCGCCGCCAACGTGCGCGGCAACCGGGTCGTCAGCGTGATGGCGAGATCGAGACGCTCCCTGGACCTGCCACGCCCGTCCGCGCCAACCCACGCACCCGCCAGCGCCGCGGCTTCCGGGGTGACGTCGTCAGGAACATCGAACATGTGGTCGATTCTATCCGAGGTCGGGCTTGGTTTGCGTTGCGCGGCAACAGTTTCACCCTAATCGAGGAGCCTCGCTCCGAGTTGAAGGGAGGTCGGGGACATCCCGCTGGACCGCAACGAGTCGTTCGAGCCCGCGGCCGGTCCCGAAGGGCTCCCGGCGGCCGGCAGCGTCCAGCACCACCTCGCGCGGATCAAGATCGGGGCCGCTCAGGGTCCCGCCGGCGCCGGCTTTGCTCGGCAAGCCAGCGCAGCGCGGCCTCGCCGGAGTTGAGGACCGAGATGTGGCCGTCGTACGGGTTCACGCGCAGCTCCGCGGTGGGGCAGTGGTCCGCGAGCCACCCGGCGTGCGAGGCCGGTATCACCCGGTCCATGCCGCCGTGCAGGAGCAGGACCGGCGCGCTGATCGTGGCGGGGTCGAAGCCCCACCGGGCGACGTAGGCGAGGTCGTCGTCGATCAGCGCGGCCGGACCGGGCTCGACGGCCGGGCCGACGACCTCGCCGAACCAGGCCCACGCGCCGTCGAACGCGGCCAGGTCGGCCGGCGCGAACTCCATCTCGGGCTTGTCCTCGGCCGCCTCGTACCGTTCCTTGGCGGCCCGCCCTTCCGCCGCGGATCCGAGTGACCCCACGCTGGCCTCGGACATGCCCGCGAACCAGTCGAGCCCGTCGGCGTCGAACGGGGCCATCCCGGCCGCGCTGACCACGGCGAGCACACGGTCGGGCAGGAGCGCGCCGCACCCGAGGGCGTGCGAGCCGCCACCGGAATGTCCCATCACCGCGAACCGGTCGATGCCCAGCGCGTCGGCGGCGCTCGCGACGTCCGCGGCGGCGGAGGCCAGGTCCCGGCCGGGCACCGGGGTAGATCCGCCGTAGCCCGGCCGGTCGTGCGCCACCCAGCGGATACCGAGCTCGGCGGCGACCGGGAAGAGCGGCTTGGGCGGCGCGCCGATGTTCGGCGTGCCGTGGTGCCAGAAGACGGCCAGGTCGCCGGAGTCCGGGCCGGTGTCGTAGACGTGCAGCGTGCGACCGTCGGCCAAAGCAAGATCAGTCTCGGACGCAGTCTCAGTCACGGTGGCAGAACCTAACCTAGAATGACCTCGGCAGGTTGTGAGCCACCCGGGATGCGGGTCCGAGGTGAGCGGAGGAGCCAGTGCCCCGTCGAACGCACGGTGGGATGCTTCGTCCGCTGGGTCTGGTCGTCGCGTTGTTGGTGTTGTTCGGCCTTCCCCTGAGCGTGCCGGCCAAGGCGGACCGGGGCAGCGAGGCCCCGCTGATCGGCCCGGCACGCGGCGACGCGCTGCACGTCATGTCGTACAACCTGCGCTTCGCCTCGGACCGCACGCCGAACTCCTGGCCGCAGCGCCGGCCGGCGATGGCCGAGCTGCTCCGCCACGAGCAGCCGACCGTGCTCGGCACGCAGGAGGGCCTGTACCCGCAGCTCAAGGACATCGCCGCCGACCTGCCCGGGTACTACGACTGGATCGGCGAGGGCCGCGGGGGCGGCAGCCGCGACGAGTTCACGGCGGTCTTCTACGACACCCGGCGGCTGGAGCCACTGGCGTTCGACCACTTCTGGCTGTCGGACACACCGACCGTGGTCGGCTCGAACACGTGGGGCAACAGCGTGACCCGCATGGTGACGTGGGTCCGGTTCGCCGATCACCGCACCGGCGTCGAGCTCGTCGTGGTCAACACCCACTTCGACGACCAGTCGGACTACGCGCGCCGGCGCAGCGCCGAGCTTCTACGCGACCGGATCAACGGGTTCGCCCCGGGCCTGCCGGTGATCCTCACCGGCGACTTCAACACCGCGGCCGCAGCTCGGACCCGTACGGCATCCTGGTGAACGGCGCCGGGATGACCGACACCTGGACCGCCGCGGCCGACCGCCGCACCCCCTCCTACGCGACGTGGCACGCATACCGTCCGCTGCGTACGAACGGCCGCCGCATCGACTGGATCCTGACGAAGGGCCCGGTGACCGCGCGGGCCGTGGGCATCAACACCTTCGCCCGGGACGGCCAGCGCCCCTCCGACCACCTCCCGGTGCAAGCGCTCGTCACCCTCGGCTGAGCTCGGTGCTAACATCGAGCGTGACGCCGTCCGCGGTGTCCCGGACGAGTGCGTCGTACCCGGCAGGACAAGACGACGCGGTACTGGTTCGCCACTACTGCGGAGGTTGTCATGGCCTGGCTCGTGCTCGTCGTGTCCGGGGTGTTGGAGACCGTGTGGGCGGCCGCTCTCTCGGCGTCGCACGGCTTCACCCGCCGGCTCCCGGCCCTCGTGTTCGCCGTCGCGCTGCTGCTCAGCATGGGTGGGCTCGCCTACGCCCTGCGCGACATCCCGGTCGGCACCGGGTACGCGGTGTGGGTGGGCATCGGCGCGGTCGGCACCGCGGTCTACGGCATGGTCGCGCTGAACGAGCCCGCCACCGCCGGCCGGCTGCTCTGCCTCATCCTCATCGTCGCGGGGGTCGTGGGGCTCAAGCTGGTGCACTGACCACGATGCCGCGCTCGATCGCCCCGGTGGCGAACGCCACCAGGCGGTCGGCCGACACCCGCGCCTGGAGCGAGCCGCCGTGGACCAGGTCGTCGGCCACGCCGATGAGGGAGTCCCACACCCAGTACGGCATCGCTGGGTGGTCCACCAGCGTCTGACCGGCGGCCTCGGCGGTCTCGCGCAGCGCCCGGTCCAGCGAGCGCGCCATCCGCCGGAACACCGTCGCCGACGTGACCGCGCGCTTGCCGCGCCGCCCGCCGGCCAGCACCTTGGACCCCCGCTGCTGCGCGGACCGGCCGAACAGCCGCCAGATCTCGCGCACCTGGGGGAGGATCGCGGCGAGCAGGCCGCCGATGCCCTCGGTGCGGTCGAACTCGTCGAGCGTGGCCCGCACGTCCTCCAGCCGGGCGGCCATCAGCGCGACGAAGACGTCCTCCTTGCCGTCGAAGTACTGGTACACGGTGCCCGAACTGACCCCGGCGCCCACCGCGATCGCCCGCACGGTGAGGCCCGCGTAGCCGGAGGACTCGAGCAGCCGCGACGCCGAGCGCAGGATGTCCCGGCGCCGCGCCTTGGCGTCGCCCCACGCCATGGGTGCGCGCTCCACGGCGCCACGATACCGCAAACCGAACAACGTCCAGAACATATTGAACGTTGTTCAAAATGGGCTTAGCATGGTGCCATGTGGACGCATCTCGACTGGCTGGAGGCCGAGAGCATCGACATCCTCCGCGAGGCGGTCGCCGAGAGTGAGCGCCCGGTCCTGCTGTACTCGATCGGCAAGGACAGCTCGACCCTGCTGCACCTGGCCCGCAAGGCCTTCCACCCGTCACCGCCGCCGTTCCCGCTGCTGCACGTGGACACCACGTGGAAGTTCCGGGAGATGATCTCCTTCCGCGACCGCACGGTCGCCGAGCTCGGGCTCGAGCTGGTCGTGCACCGCAACCCGGAGTGCGTGGCGCTCGGCATCAACCCGTTCGAGCACGGCTCGGCCACGCACACGGACATGTGGAAGACCCAGGGGTTGCGCCAGGCACTCGACAAGCACTGCTTCGATCTCGCGTTCGGCGGCGCCCGGCGGGACGAGGAGCCCGCACGCGCCAAGGAGCGGGTGTTCTCCTTCCGCAGCGCCGACCACCGCTGGGACCCGCGCAACCAGCGGCCCGAGCTGTGGCGGCTCTACAACGCGCGCAAGGCGCCCGGGGAGAGCATCAGGGTGTTCCCGCTGTCCAACTGGACCGAGCTGGACGTGTGGCAGTACATCGCACGCGAGGAGATTCCCGTGGTGCCGCTGTACTTCGCCGCGGTGCGCCCGGTGGTCGAGCGGGACGGCGCGCTGATCATGGTCGACGACGACCGCCTGCCGCTGCGACCAGGTGAACGCCCGGAGCAGGCGACGGTGCGGTTCCGCACGCTCGGCTGCTACCCGCTCACCGGCGCGGTCCGGAGCACCGCGACCACGCCGGCGGAGGTCATCGCGGAGACGGTCGCCGCGACCACCTCGGAACGGCAGGGGCGGGTGATCGACCGCGACCAGTCGGGGTCGATGGAACGCAAGAAGCGGGAAGGATACTTCTGATGAGCCTGCTGCGGTTCATCACCTGCGGAAGCGTCGACGACGGCAAGAGCACGCTGATCGGCCGGCTCCTCTACGACGCCCAGCAGTTGCACACCGACCAGCTCGCCACGCTGGCCGCCGACTCCCGCGGCACGGGCCTGGACTTCTCGCTGCTGGTCGACGGGCTGCTCGCGGAGCGGGAGCAGGGCATCACGATCGACGTCGCCTACCGGTACTTCGCCACCGAGGCCCGCACGTTCATCGTGGCCGACACCCCGGGACACGAGCAGTACACCCGAAACATGGTCACCGGGGCGTCCACGGCGGACGCCGCGGTCCTGCTGGTCGACGCGCGCAAGGGCCTGCTGCGCCAGACCCGCCGGCACAGCCACCTCGTCGCGCTGCTCGGCATCCGGCGGGTCGCGCTCGCGGTGAACAAGATGGACCTGGTCGGCCACCGCGAGGAGCGGTTCACCGAGATCGCGGAGGAGTACCGGGCGCTCGCCGCCGGGCTCGGCTTCGAGGTGGTGTGCGTCCCGGTCGTGGCGCTCGACGGGTCCAATGTGGTCACTCGCGGGCCCGGGATGCCCTGGTACGACGGGCCGACGCTGATCGACTGGTTGAACCAGGTACCGGTCGACGACCGGCGTCGGGCCGGGCCGTTCCGGATGATCGTGCAGTGGGTGAACCGGCCCGGCCCCGACTTCCGGGGTGTGTCGGGCACGGTCGTCGGCGGTTGCGTGCGGCCCGGCGACCGGGTCCGGGTGCTGCCGGGCGAGCAGGAGAGCACGGTCGCCCGGCTGGTCACCTTCGACGGCGACCTCGACGAGGCCGCGGCCGGCCGCTCGGTCACCGTCGTGCTGGCCGACGACCTCGACGTCGGTCGCGGCGCCGTGCTCGCCGCCGCCGACCCACCGGGTGTCGCGGACTCGTGCGAGGCCGACCTGATCTGGATGGGGGAGCAGGAGATGCTGCCCGGCCGGCGCTACCTCGCCAAGGTCGGCGCGCGGACCGTCGGGCTCACCGTGGACCCGCCCAAGTACCGGCTGGACGTGGACACCGGCGCGCACCTCGCGGCGAAGACGTTGCGGCTCAACGAGATCGGCGTCGGTAACGTCCACTTCGACCAGCCGGTCGCGGTCGACCCGTACCGGGACAACCGCGACCTCGGCGGTTTCATCGTGATCGACCGGCTCAGCAACGCCACGGTCGGAGCCGGCCTCGTGCACTTCCCGCTGCGCCGCTCGACGAACGTGCGGTGGCAGGCGATGGCCGTCGACAAGGCGATGCGTGCCGCGGTCACCGGGCACCGCGGCTGCGTCGTGTGGTTCACCGGCCTGTCCGCCGCCGGGAAGTCCACGATCGCGAACAGGGTCGAGCAGCGGCTGCACCGGGACGGGCGGCACACGTTCACCCTCGACGGCGACAACGTGCGGCACGGGCTCAACAAGGATCTCGGCTTCACCGACGCCGACCGGGTGGAGAACGTGCGGCGGGTGGCCGAGGTCGCGGGGCTCATGGTGGACGCCGGGCTGATCGTGCTGGTGTCGTTCATCTCCCCGTTCCGCGCCGAGCGCGAGCTGGCCCGCGGCATCGTGGCGGACGACGAGTTCTGCGAGGTCTTCGTCGACACGCCGCTGGCGGTGGCCGAGGCACGCGACCCGAAGGGCCTCTACGCCAAGGCCAGGCGCGGCGAGTTGCCCAACTTCACCGGCATCGACTCCCCGTACGAGCCGCCGGAGCGTCCGGAGCTGCACCTGGACACCACGGCACTGACCGCCGAGGAGGCAGCGGACGCGGTCGTGGCACGGCTACGCGAGCTGAGGGTGTTCTGAGCGCCACAGCAGCTCGGCGCGTTCCTTCAGGGCGTTGGCCACCGAGTCGAAGCCGGCCTTCACCCACTCGCCGGTCGTCTCGATGACCTTGTCGGCGTACCTGCCGGTGATCGTGTCGGTGGTGTAGTACGTGCAGAGGTCCGGCCCGCGCACGTCGAGCCACTGGTCGCGCACCGCGAAGATGCCGGGCATCTCCTCGCCGGTGTCGTAGCGCAGGTGGTGCGGCGGGTCGACGACCCGGACGTACTCCCTGTTCACGAACGTGCCGCCGGACCCGTCCGGCGCCGGCAGGGTGAGCTCGATCGGGTCGCCGACCTCGAGCGTCGTGGTGGCGGCGACGGTGTAGGGATTCCATTGTGGATAGTTGGGGTAGTCCACCAGGACGTCCCACACGAACGCCGCCGGAACGGCGATCTCCACGACCAAGGACGACAAAATATGCTCGCTCATGCCGGCATGTGCTCCCCACCGTTGACGTCGAGCACCGCACCGGTCACCTCGGATGCCAGGCGGGACAGGAGGAACAGTATCGCCCCGGCGCAAGCCTCGTCGGTCGGGATGCGGCCCAGGGGATTGCGCCCGGCGATCTCGTCGTAGATCGCCTGCTCGCTCACGCCCCGCTGCTCGGCGGTCAGCTTCAGGTAGAACCGCACGCCGGGACCGGCCAACCAGCCCAGCACGGCCTGGTTGACCCGGATCCCGTGCTCGCCGAGCTCGACCGCCAGGTACTGGGTGGCGCAGGCCATCGCGGCCTTCGCGACCGCGTAGCCGCCCTCGCCCCGCAACGGCTTGCGGGTGGACATCGTGCCTACGTTGACGATCGACCCGCCACCGGCCGCCTTCAGCTGCGGCACGACCGCCCGGGTCATCCCGAGCGCGCCGTGCAGGATGATGTCCAGCGACCGGCGCAGCTGCTTGTCCGGCGTGTCCAGCAGGTCGTGGAAGCCGGGGTGCGAGTACGCCGAGTTGACCAGCCCGGTGACCTTGCCGAAGCGCTCGACCGCGGTCCGCACGACGCCGGCCACGTCGTCCGGCTCGCGCACGTCGCAGGCAACGCCGACGGCCTCGCCGCCCGCGGCCGCGACCTCCTTCGCCACCTGGTCCATCACCTGGGTCGAGCGGGCGGCCATGACGACCTTCGCGCCCTCGGCGGCGGCCCGGGTGGCGAGCTTCGCGCCGAGCCCGGGCCCGACCCCGGAGACGACCACGACCTCGCCGTCGAGCATCATGACGCACCCTCCTGGTAGAAGGCGAAATCCTGCTCGAGCTGTGCCGTGGACAGCCCGAAGTCCGCGGCGGTGTAGGAATGCGAGCCGTGCCGCTGCGCGCGGTTGCGCGCCAGGTAGGCGTCGAACGCCGCCAGGTCCGCGCCGTCCGCGGCGATGCCCAGCTCGCCGAGCACGCGCACCGCCTGCGCCCTCGGGTCGGTGAGCACGGTCGCGAAGTGCACGTCGACGAACCGGTCCGGGCGGCGCCGGCGGACCGCCGCGAAGTCGCGCAACGTCGCGGCGAAGCGTGCGGACCAGTAGCGCCCGACGGCAGCCGGGTCGACCTCGTCGCTGTACTGCTTGGTCATCGACACGACCATCGAGGCGTAGGAGGGCACCGCGTCGACCGGCGACCGGTGCGTCATGACGATCTTGCACCCGGCGAACGTGTCCAGCACCGTGTCGACCGCCGTGAGGTGGTGCGGAGACTTCAGCACCCAGGGTCGGCCCGCCCGGGTCGGGTCCTGCCACTGCAGCACCTGGAGCCACTCGCGCAGCTCGCGGTAGGCCCGGGTCTGGTCGGCCGCACGCAGCCAGGTGCCGTAGGAGGGCACCCGGTAGAAGGAGTCGAAGCTCATCGAGGTGAACGTCCGGTCGAGCAGGATCACGTCCTCCTCCGGGCCGTCCCACTCGATCGTGTGGATGTCGGCGAACTCGGGGGACATCTCCAGGAAGAGCTTCGCCCGGTCCTGGGCGCGCTGCTTGCGTTCGGTGGCCGCGGGTCCCTCGTCGGGGAACGGGATGGGGTAGGAGGTCTCCCAGGACAGCGTCGAGGTGAGCCGGGGGGAGGCGGCGAGAAGCCGGTGCAGGAGCGTGGATCCGGTGCGCGGCAGCCCGCAGATCTCGGCGGCGACGCGCACCTCCTGCTCCTGGGTCGACGGGTGCGCGCGTTGCAGCGCGCGCAGCCGGAGCCGGTCGGCGAGCAGCGCGGTGAGCCGCCGTCTCGTGAGCTCCAGGCCGAGGGCGGAGAGCCGGGCCTCGTCGACGAGCGCGGTGGTGAGCACGGTGAGCGGCTCGACGAACCACTCGTCGCCGAAGTCGGTGAGCCCGGTTCGCTGCCGGGCCGTGGCGAGCAGGTCGTCGACCCGGAGCGTCTCGGAGACGGTGGTCACCCGACCTCCTCGATCGGCACCACGCGGCAGCGTGGCAGCGGGTGTTCGGTCGCGCCGAGCCAGCGCAGCAGCGCGGTGCCGCTGGTGTGGCCGCACGTGTCGATCCAGTTGCCGTGGCCGGGATCGCGCTCCGCGACGACGATCGTGAGCCGGCCGTCGTCGGCGAGGACCGCGGTGTGCTTGTTCACGGTGATCCGGTGGGCGTGGTCGAGCGACTCCATCCACCAGTTGTCCAGCTGGAAGTTCCAGTAGGGGCAGTCCGGCACGTCGGTCTCGATGACCCACGCCTGACCCGGCGCGAGCGTCCAGTAGCCGTGCAGGTAGAAGATCTCGGGGTCGCCGCCCGCGCGCTGGAACATCTCCTGGCCGAAGTCGGGCAGCTCGTTGGGGCGGGTCATGAACAGCTCGGTCCACGCGGCGAACGTGGCCGCGGTCCCGTGCACCGCGAGCGCGGCCCGCCTGAGCGCCTTGGCGAGGGTGTTCGGGTCGAGCGGCCCGGGCGTTGCCGGCCGGTCCACGCACTCGACGCGCCAGGTGCCGGGCTGCTCGGTGGTGCGGTCGAGGTAGGTCTGCCGGACGACGAGGCCGGTCGAGTCGGCGGCGAGCGGCAGCCAGTTCCCACCGTGCGGGGCGGCGCTGGCGATGATCTCGACGGTGCCGTCCTCTCGCACGGTCAGGTCGCGGTCGGAGAGCTCGCCGGTGGAGGCCATGGTCCCGTCCTTGGCGTACCGGTTGGCCTTCGAACCGATGCTGAAGTAGGCGATCGAGCCGCGGGTGCCGGTGATCCGGTAGGTGCGGTCGCCGCGGATGTTCGCCGACAGGTAGACGTTGTCCGGGTTGTCCGCGCCGAGCTTGGTCAGGTCGAGCTCGTGCAGGCGGGGAAAGTCCGGGTCGGCGTTCTCGACGGTGCTGTAGAGCATCTCGCGTACCAGGCGGGTGAGGTAGCGGTAGCCCTCGGCCCGGTTGAGTGCCGTGCCGGGGGCCGAGTCCCGGAGGACGACGTCACCGGCCTTCTCGAGCGCGCGGCAGAAGTCCGACCACACCTGCCCGGTGAGGACCTCCGCCTGCGTGTCAGCCACGGGACCTCCTCGTGCCAGCACTAGAACACGTTCTACCAGAAGGTCCGATACTGGACAACGTTCAGTTTGCCGGAGGCACCCCGAGACACAAGGATCCCCGCGGTGCTGCCAGGTCGGGGGTCCGTCAGCACCACGGGGACAACTGGCTCATCGTCATGGGGCCCCGGGTGTTACACGTCCGGCTGGTGTTTCAGCCAAGTATCTCCGGCGGGCCCCCGCACTCTTTCATTGATGAGCCGGTCTATGTCCAACAGCCGGGACGCAGGCCGTCCGTTGCGGATTCGGTGGTGCGGATCGGCGAGAGATGACGATTTCGACAGTGGTCAGTCCACACAGGTATCAGGGCGGCCGACTTCTTCGCGGAGAATCGTGTCGATCTGGGTCGCCGCGTGCCGCAAGGCCCGCCGGGCCGCCACGAACAGCACGATCCCGAACACGAGCACCGCGGCCGGGATCACGGCCGCCGGCGGGGTGCCGCGCCAGGTGGCGAGCGCGCCGGCCACGCTCAGAACTCCCAGCAGAACCAGGATGTTCGCGGTGTGGTAAACGGGTCGGACCGGGTGGGTTGCCGATATTCGGGACAGTGTGCGCATGACTTCGCTCCCAAGACGATTTTCGACTGGGTGAGGCGACCCCGAGCGGGCACAAATGGGCGATGGTCGGCGGTTGGCCACGGCCGGCGCATCTGGTTGGTCATTTGATCGCGGCGACTCCGTTCCATGTTACAAAAGCCCAGGTCAGCCCGGTTCTGATACGGAGAGTGACAGTCGCCAGGTCGGCCCGAGTTTGTCGACTACCCTCAGGTGAGAAACCTCGAATTAATCGTGAGCCCGGTTCGGATCCGGCGGAGTTCCGATTCGGTCACGCGAATCTCTACCGAGAGAGTTTCCGGGCGACTGCCGTAGTACGAACGAGTGAATTACAATCCGCGACGCCGGCCAGTCCGAGTATGTGGAACGGGGGAAGCATGGTCAGCGAGAACGCCACCAAGCTCGCGGTGCTCATCGACGCGGACAACGCACAGCCGTCGATCACCGAGGGGTTGTTGGCCGAGGTCGCCAAGTACGGCACCGCGCACGTCAAGCGCGCCTACGGCGACTGGACCGGAACGAGCCTGAAGGGTTGGAAGGACCACCTGCTCGCCCAGTCGATCCAGCCCGTCCAGCAGTTCGCCTACACCAGGGGTAAGAACGCCACCGACGCGGCGATGGTCATCGACGCGATGGATCTGCTGTACTCGGGGCGCTTCGACGGGTTCTGCATCGTCTCGAGCGACAGCGACTTCACCCGCCTGGCCGCGCGCCTGCGCGAGTCCGGCCTCACCGTGTACGGGTTCGGCGAACGCAAGACGCCCAAGCCCTTCGTCGCGGCCTGCGACAAGTTCATCTACGTCGAGAACCTCACCTACCCGGAGAGCCCCGTCGTGGCGGCCGACGCGGTGCCGAGATCGAAACCGGCCACTTCCGCCGCGCAGCTCAAACGAGACGCCGCGCTGATGAACCAGCTACGCAACGCCATCGAGGCGGCTTCCGACGACGACGGCTGGGCGCCGCTCGCCTCCGTCGGCAACATCATCACCAACCAGAGCCCGGACTTCGACTCCCGCACCTACGGCTACGCCAAGCTCAGCGACCTGATGGCCGCGAGCACGCTGTTCGAGCTCGACCGCCGCAGCCCCGGCGACGGAAAGGCGGGAATCATCTACGCGCGCGACAAGCGCCGCCGCCCGGACAAGTAGCTCCGCCCCGCCCCGGCAGATCCCACCAACCGACGCCGGTGGCGCGGACCGGCGTGGCCGCCGCGCTGTCTCAAGTGGACAGACCGGTCGGCGCCGGCGCGCCGGTTCGCGGTGTGGGTGGGGATCCCGGCCGGGTAGCCGTCACCGTGGCTTGAGTGCGGTCGCGGTGTAGCCGTGCGCGTCGATCTCCTCGTCGGGTTGTGGGCTCCAGCGCAGCGGGCGCAGGCCCGGCGGTCGCACCTGCCACGGGCCGAACAAGGCGTGGAACTCCTCCGCGGTGCGGCTCAGCACCGTGATGCCGGCCTGCTGGAAGAGCGCGATCGCCTCGGTGACGACGTCGGGGTCGAGCGTGTCGCCGGTGGCGTGGGTCGCGGCCAGCATGCTGCCGGCCGGCAGCCGGTCGTGGTAGCGGCGAAGCGTGTCGGCCGGGTGGACCGCGCCGTCGTCGGGCAGGCAGTGCAGCACGGCCGCGGCCAGCACGCCGACGGGTTCGTCCGGACTCAGCAGGCGGCGGGTGACCGGGTCGTCCAGCACGTCGTCGACCTGCCTGACGTCCGCCTCCAGCACGCCGACGCGGTCGTCGCCGGCCGTGCCGAGCCGAGCGTGCTCGGCCGTGACCGAGTCCAGGTCGACGTAAACCACCCGAACGTCCGGGTTCCTCGCGTGTGCCACGGTGTGGCTCGACTGCGGGGACAGCATGCCGCAGCCCAGGTCCAGGATCTGCGTGATCCCGGCGTCGACGAACTCGGTGACCGCCTGGCCGGCGAAGCGCAGGTTGGCCATGGCGAAGTACCGGTAGCCGGGCATGAGGGCGAAGACGCGTTGGAGCAGGCTCCGGTCGACCTCCGACGTGCTCGCCCCACCGGTCGCGCCGTTGTACACGCGGGCCAGCGCGGGTTGGTCCAGCGAACGATCCATCGTTCCTCCTCGCCCATGAGGTTAGGCCTAGTGGAACGAGCGCCGGCCCCGCCGGCCCTCGTCGGCGCCGGCGCCGTCCCCCACCGCTCCGTGGTCAGAACGCCTGGTTGGCGAAACCCCGCTGGGCCACCGTCGACATCATGGACGTCCACACGCCGCTGCTGGTGTGCGGATCGCCCGTGACACCGAGGCGGGACTTGGCGGTGTCGAAGGCGCTCTGGGTCAGCGGACCCCACGCGCCGTCGACCGCCAGGCCCGAGCCGGTGAAGTTGTTGCACATCGACTGGACGAACTTGCAGTCGCTCGCCGACCCCTTCTGGCACACCGTCGGCAGGCCGCCGAAGTCGGCGTGGATGTGGTCGGCGTGCTCGGCGTTGTACCACCCGTCGAGCACGTACCGGAACCGCCGCCGGCACACCGCGTCCACCGCGATGTAGCGGCGGCGAACAGACTGCGTGCCCGACGCGTGCGCCCGGTCCAGCGGGGAGCAGGTGTTGCCGCTGGACCAGCGCACGTGGTCGAGGTCCATCGCGGTGCCCGCGCCGTGCTGGCCCGCCTTGTTGACGTAGAAGCCCGCGGACACCAGGTAGGTGACGCTGCCGTAGCCCGACGACAGGCCACGCAGGTCGCGGATCCACAGCACGAGCCGGTCGTAGAAGGCCTGCGTGCAGTACCACGTGCGCGGCGTGGTGTTGCCGCGGTTGGCGCGCCAGTAGTAGACCGGGGTGCCGTCGATGGTGCTGAAGCTGATCATCCCGGGCCTCCTCAGACCGTCGCCGACACGAGGTGACCGCCGGCCAGCCAGTACGACCGGCCGTCGAGCACGCCGACCGCCAGGGCGTCCGCCGGCACCGGCGCGGCCCGCCGGCCGGTGCCCAGCGCACCCGTCACGCCTTCGGACCCGCTCATCGCGTTGGCCACCCAGCGCACTCGGCCGCCGGTGCACGACAGTGACCGCACGGCGGCGTCGACCAGCCGGGGCTGGACCGCGTCGGGTGTCCACTCGAGACCATCCGGCGACGTTGCGAGCAGGCTTCCCGTCGCGTCCACAGTGGACAACAACCAGCCCGCCGGGCCGCCCGCGACCGCGGTGGCCGCCAGCTCGTCGGTGTGCCCGAGCCCGCCCGCGCGGACGGTGGCCCAGCCGGATGCCGTGCGGCGCAGGACGATCCGCTGCCGCGGCGCGCGTTCGAGGGTCAACCGCGCGCCGACCGCGAGCGCGGTGCCGCCGTACGCGCCGACCGCGGTGAGGTGCCCGTCGACCCCGGCGAGCCGGGTGGCCCGCCGCCAGGACAGACCGTCGGTCGACTCCCAGACCGCCGGTGCGGAGCGGTCGTCCGCGCCGACGGCCACCAGCACGCCCTCGGTGGCGGTCAGGTCGGCGATGTCCGCGCCCGCGAGACCGCGCGTGCGCCGGGCCGACCCGTCGGCCGCGACCAGCACCCACGTCGCGCCGGTGTGGCCGAGGGCGTGGACGGTGCCGCCGAGCCGGGCGACACCGGCGGCCCGGTCGAGGGTGACCATGGTCGGGGCGGCTGTGGCGGTGCCGGACATCGTGGCGACGCCGAGCGTCGCCACGGTGCCGACGAAGACGCGCCTGCTCAGCTGGGGTAAGGGTTTTCCTGGGTCGGGCAGGGACGACGTCATGAGGAGCTCCTCGCGTCGGGGTGGCCCGCGGAAGGCCGTGCAGGGGAAACACTCGTCCGCGACAAAAGCGAACCGCGTCGGCGCGGACCTTGGCAACCAACTACCACGACTTGCTGTGACCAGTTGCCATTCTCGCGGCGGAGCGGCGCTCCGCCCGCTACCTCACCGGGCCGGCTCGTCCATCGCGGCGAGCAGCGCGGCGGCCCGCTCGGTCGGCACGTACAGCACGCTGTGCCCGGCCTGCCGGCTGGTCACCAGGCCGGCCGCGCGCAACCGGTTGAGGTGGTAGGACACCGTCGCCGGGCTGAGCCGGTGCCGTTCCGCGAGCTCCGAGGTGGACCTCGGCACCTCGAGATCGGTGAGCAGCGCCATCCGCCGCGCGCCCAACACCGGTGCGCCCAGCGCCGACGACGGCGCCGCCCACACCTGTCCCCGGCCACGCGCCGGGTACCCGAGCAGCACCTGCCCCGGCACGCCGCTCCACAACGCGGGCCGGGGCAGGAACACCGACGGCGTGAGCACCAGACCGGGTTCGGGGGTGGTCGTGAGGTCGTAGCGGGTGCCCACCTCGAGCCGCGTGCCGTCCCAGCGCAGCGCCGGATGCAGACCGTCGAGGATCGCGCCGAACCCGGACCGGCCGGCGTGCGCGGCGCGATGCCGGACGTCCTCGTCGAGGATCCGGCGCAGCGCGGGCCACGACTGCGCCAGCACCGCCCGCCAGCAGCGCCGCAGCTGCTCGGCCGCCCGCTCGGCCACCGCCCGTTCCCCGCCCGCGGCGAGCACCTCCGCGACGACGTCGGGCAGCGGGGCCCGCGGATCCTGCCCGGGGCGTGCCCGGCTGCGCTCGACCGCCGTGGCCGGCACCGGGCCGATCCGGAACGTCATGTCGAGCTGGCGCCGGACGAGCTCCACCGGTGTCGCGGCGACCGCGGGCGAGCTCGGCGTCCAGCGTCGGCTCGTACTCCTCGGGCAGCGGTACGAGGAAGTCCGGCACGTACCACGACTCGTGCTCCACGAGCGCGTGGACCAGCGCGACGGCGGCGAGGTCGAGCCGCGGGCGGGTGGCGTCGACCCAGCCGCTGGCGAACGGTGCCCGGGCGGGGTGGGTAAGGACCTCCAGCGCGCACGACAGCTCGGCGACCCGGGACAGGGCGAACCGGGAACGCACCAGCCGGGCGGGGTCGACGTGCAGAGTCAGCATGGCCCGACTTTCGAGGTATTTCGAATCCCTGGCACCGCGCCTCACCCGCTGATCAACTCGTTCCCATCGAAGGTATCGCAGAACGGAGATCGTTGTGGATGACGTGCGGAAACCGTTGGGGCGGCGCACTTTTCTGCTGGGCAGTGCGGTGGCCGGGTTGGCCGCGGCCGGCCTGGGTACCGCGGGGCAGGCGTCGGCCGGGGTCGCGGTGACCCGGTCGGTGGGGCCGTTCGAGGTCATCGCGCTGCTCGACGCCGCCGGTCCCTTCTTCCTGCCCGCCGCCGAGGCGTTCACCGGGGCGAGCGAGCGGGACTGGGCACGGGCCAGACGGGTGGATCCGGCCGCGTTCGGCCAGGACGGCGCGTGGAACCTCGACTTCCGGTGCTTCGCGGTCCGCCTGCCCTCCGGCAGGTTCGCGCTGGTGGACACCGGCATCGGCCCGGCCGGCAGCCCGGCGTCGGCCTGGGCGCCGGTGCCGGGACACCTGCTGGACCGGCTGGCCGAGGCGGGCATCGATCGCCACGACGTCGAGATCGTCGTGCTGACCCACCTGCACGAGGACCACTTCGGCTGGTCGGTGTCGCTGGCCGGGGTGCCGACCTTCCCGAACGCCCGGTACGTGATCCAGCGGACCGAGATCACCGCGCTGGAGCAGGCGGGTGACGAGGTCGTGCTGCCGTACGTGGTCGAGCCGCTGCGGCGGACGGGCCAGCTGTCCGCCGTGGACGGCCGGGTGTGCCTGGCGCAGCGCCGGGGCACCCGCATGACGACGCTGCCGACCCCTGGCCACACCCCCGGCCACCAGTCGGTCCTGCTCCGCGGCGCCGGCCACCAGCTCCTGGTCACCGGTGACGTCCTGGTGCACGCGGTGCAGCTGGTCGCCCCGGACGTCGGCTACGCGTTCGAGGCCGACCAGGAGACCGCCAGGGAGACCCGCCGCGCCGTGCTGTCCCGGGCCGGCCACCTGCCGACCTGGCTGGCCACCGCCCACCTGAGGCAACCGTTCGTACGCCCCGGCTGCTGACCGACTCCTTTCCGGTGCCGCGCGGGTCTGTCCCGCCGTTGGTCGTACACCGAGAGGAGACCGAGCGATGGCGAGCAAGCAGGCACAGGCGGTGCGGGAGATGTACCTGAGCTGGGCGGCGGCCGGGGGAGAGGAGAGCGACGACGAGGCATGGGGTGACCTGACCGCGGAACCCCGGGGCGTCGACTACCTCGAGACCGACGCGGGTGGCGTGCCCGCGATGATGGCCGGCCGCGCACCCGAGGCCGACGACGCGATCCGCCGGCTCGCCGAGTGGGTGCGGCCGCGGCTGGGTCTCACCTGACGGGGGTGAGTCCCTCCGCGGCGTCGAGGAGGCGCTGGGCGGCCGGCCCGTCGACCCCGGTGAGGTCCGTCGAGACCTGGGTGAGCACCCGCGCGATCGCCTGCACGAGGCCGACCGCGGACTCGGCGGTGAGCTCGACGGCCACCCGGGCGGCCGGGCCGCGGCCGGGGTTGACGAAGTCGAGGTTCAGCGTGTGGTCGGCCTGGGCGTGCACGGGGTGGTCGAAGTACACGGTGGTCGACGTCAGCGGGAACCAGCCGGTGGCGCCCTTCCCGCTGCCGTCGGTCGGGCTCTGCTCGGTGACGTAGGTGCACATCAGGCGTTCCCCTCCCCGGCCAGGTGGCGGCCCAGGAACTCGCGGACGAGCCGCCAGCCCTCGACGGCGGCGGCCTGCCGGTAGGCCGGGCGGTCGACGGCGAAGAACGCGTGCCCCGCGTCGTCGAAGGAGTGGAACTCGTGCGGCTTGCCGAGCTCGGTGAGCAGCGCGTCGAACCGGGTGACCTCGGCGGGTGTGGGGGCCTTGTCCTCGACACCGAACAGGCCGAGCAGCGGGCACGACAGGTCACCGAGTCGAGGCTCCAGCGTGGACACGTCCAGCTTGTACTCCGCTGGCGGGGGCGTGAGCACGAACGCGCCGTAGCAGTCGACGGCCGCGTCGAGGTCGAGCCCGCAGCCCGCGAGCACGGACTGCCGGCCGCCCGAGCAGAAGCCGATGGTGGCGACCCTGCCGTTGCCGGTCGGGTGGTCGCGGAGGTAGGCCGCCGCGCCGTCGACGTCGCCGAGGAGCTGCTCGTCCGGCACCCCGCCGGCGGCCCGCGCGGCGGCGGCCGCGTCGTCGGGGTCCGCGCCAGGGGCGAACCGGTGGTGCAGGTTGGGGCACACGGCCGACCAGCCCCAGGCGGCGAACCTCCGGGTGATCTCCTTGGTGGCCTCGTCGTACCCGGGCATGTGATGGATCACCACGACCCCGCCGGCCGGCGGCGCGCCCATCGGATGGGCGGCGTAGGCCACGATCTCGTCGCCGCCGGCGCCGGTCACCGTGACGGTGCCGGCCTCGAGCCCATCGCGCATGGTCCAAGTCCTTTCCGTTGCTAACCATCAGCCTGCCATCCGAACCGATGACCTCCGCGCGCCGGGCCCGTCACACGACGGGAAGGCCGAGACGACGGAGGTCGTCATGCGAGAGCTGATCGTCACCGGGAACATCACGCTCGACGGGGTCATCGACGCCGCCGGGGGCTGGTTCAGCGCGGCGGGCGTCGACCGGTCCGGCACCATCGCGGCCGGGTCACGTTCGAGGAGATGCGCGGCCCCGGGCAAGGACATCGTGACGACGGGCAGCATGCGCCTGGTCCGCACGCCGGTGGCGGCGGGCCTGGTCGACGAGTGCCGCCTGTTCGTCCACCCCGTGGTGCTCGGCCGCGGTGCACGCCTCTTCGTCACCGGCCTCGGGCGGCTCGACCTGGTGGAGACCCACCCGTTCCGCTCCGGCGTGGTCCTCCTGCGCCACCGCCCGAGCTGAGACACTCTGCCCGGGTACGCCGGGTGAGGAGAGTGCGACGGAACAGCCGGGGCGGGTCGATCTGGTCGGGCGGGCGCGGGAGGTCGCGGTGCTCGCCGGGCGGGTGCGGGCCGCGCTCGACGGCTCCGCGCAGGTCGTGCTGGTCGCCGGGGAGCCCGGGGTCGGCAAGACCCGGCTCGTCGAGGAGGTCGCGCGGCAGGCCGCCGACCTCGGTGTGCGCACCTGCTGGGGCCGCGCCGCCGACGACGAGGGCAGCCCGCCCTACTGGCTGTTCCGCCAGGTTCTGCGGGCGCTGCACCTGCACGGGCCCGCGGACCTCGCGCCCGAGGTGGCCGGCGGCGCCGAGCAGCGGTTCCGGGTCTTCGAGGCGGTCACCGACCTGCTCACCGCGGCCGCCGAGCCCGCCGGGCTGCTGGTCGTGCTCGACGACCTGCAATGGGCTGACCCGGCGTCGCTGCGGCTGCTCGCGCACCTCGCCCGCGCCACTACCACTGCCCGGCTCGCCGTCGTGGCGACCTACCGCGACACCGAGACCGGCGGGCGCGAGCCGCTGCGGCAGGTGCTGGCCACGCTCGCCCCGTCGGTGACCCGGCTGCGGCTCGTGGGCCTCACCGAGCCCGAGGTCGGCACGCTGCTCGCCGGCGTCACGGGGCGGCCGGTGCCCGCCGACACGACGGCCGCGCTCAGCCGCCGCACCCAGGGCAACCCGTTCTTCGTCTGCGAGCTCGCCCGGGTGCTCACCGGCGAGACCGGCACCGAGCTGCCGGACGGCGTGCGCGACGCGGTGCGGGGCCGGCTCGACCGGCTGCGGGAGCCGGCGCGGCGGGTGGTCGCCGCGGCGGCGGTCCTGGGCTCCACGGTGGACCCGGCCGCGCTGGCCGCGGCGACCGGTCACGAGCTCGCCGAGGTGCTGGCCGCGCTCGACGAGGCGGTCGCCGCGGGGATCCTCACCCGGGAGTGGCGGTTCGGGCACGACCTCGTCCGCGAGACCGCCCGGCTCGAGGCGTCCACTGTGGACCGTCTGCGGCTGCACGAGCGGTTGGCCGAGCACCTCACCGGCCGGCCGGACGTCGCCGACCGGGTGGCGGAGGTGGCCTTCCACCGTCTCGAGTCACTGCCGGTCGGGGACGCGGCCGAGGCGGCGCGGTGGGCGGAGCGCGCGGCCGGGCAGGCCATGGCGCAGCTCGCGTGGGAGGAGGCCGCCAGCCTCTACGGCCGGGCCGGGTCCGTCGCGGCCGACCCCGCCGACCGGTGCCGCCTGCTGCTCGGCGAGGCCCGCGCCCAGGTGCGCGCCTACGACATGGTCGGCTCCCGGCGGTCGCTGCGCGCGGCCGCCGAGCTCGCGCGAGCCGCAGGCGACCCGGTGTCCCTCGGCGAGGCGGCGCTGGTGCTGGAGGGCATCACCGACTTCGACTGGGACACCAACGGGTACGCGCTCTACCAGGAGGCGTTGACCGCGCTGCCGGAAGCGGACAGCCCGCTGCGCGCCCGGCTGCTGGCCCAGCAGGCGGTGAACGACTCGTGGCGGTCCTTCGCCGAGGCCGAGTCGCGGTCGGCGGAGGCGCTGGCGATGGCCGAGCGCCTCGGCGACCGGACCGCGGTCCTCGCCGCGCTGCGGGCCCGGCAGATCGCCCGCAGCGGTCCGGACGGCACCACCGACCGGCTCGCGCTCGGCGACCGGATGCTCGCCGCGGGGGACCGGGGCGCCGACGACGACGCCCGGCTGTGGGGCCACCTGTGGCGGTTCGACGCGCTCGCGCAGCTGGGCGACATCGACCGGGCGGAGGCCGAGCTCGGCTCGATCGGCGCGGTGGCCGACCGGCTGCGCTCGCCGCTCGCGCGGTGGCACGCGCTGCGCTGCCGGGCCGCGATCGCCCTGGCGCGCGGCAGGTTCGCCGAGGCGCTCACCCTGGGGGACCAGGCCGACGAGCTGCCCCAGCACACCGGGCCGGACGGGGCGCGGGCGCCGTCGCACGGCTTCCGCACGATGGTCCACGGCTACCTCGGCACCGTCGACGACCGGATGGCCGAGGTGGCCGAGTCGGTGTCGACGGCGGTGCTGCCGCTGCGCGGCGTGTCGGCGATGCTGCTGCTGGCCGCCGACCGGCGCGACGCGGCCCGCCGGGTCTACCGGACGATGCCGCCGCCCGCGGAGGTCCCGGGCTTCATGCTGCTGCCCACGCTCGCCGGAACGGCGTTGCTCGCGGCCGAGTTCGACGACCGCGCCACGGCCGCCGAGGTGCACCGGCTGCTGGCGCCGTTCGCCGACAGGTTCGTCTGCGGTGGCGCCGGCGTGATCGCGATCCTGGGCTCGGTGCGGACGCCGCTCGGGGTCGCGGCGGCCGCGGTCGGCCGGCTCGACGACGCGGTGCGGCTGCTGCGCGAGGCGGCCGAGCGCAACGAGGCGGCCGGAATGCCGCCGTTCGCCGCGACCGCGCGCTA
>NZ_WHTD01000144.1 GCF_009379765.1 Actinophytocola sp.
CCACTCGCAGGGCACGGCGCTGGAGGTCGCGGGCCGGGCGGGCGGGCTGGTCCCGACGAACCGGATCGCGCTGTCGGACCTGGTGCAGTTCGGCGGCGAGGACCCGTCGGTGCTGGCCGACCCGATGTTGGAGCGCCGCGGGGACGTGGCGGCCCGGCTCTACGCGCTGGCCGCGCCGCGGCGGCGGGACCTGTTCGTGATCGCGTCGAGCTCCGGGGTCAACTCGGCGGTGGTCGAGATGGCCCACGTCGTCAAGGCGGGCGGGCACAAGCTGGTCGCGATCACCTCGGTGGCGCACTCGACGGCCGTCCCGGCCAAGCACGAGTCCGGCAAGCGCCTCGCCGACCTCGCCGACGTCACCCTGGACAACGGCGCCCCGTTCGGCGACACGCTGCTGGAGCTGCCGGACGGCACGTCGGCCGGCGCGGTGTCGTCCCTGTCCGCCGCGCTGCTGGTCCAGATGGTGGTCGCCGAGACGGTCCGGCTGCTGCTGGACAGCGGCACGGTGCCCCCGGTGTACGTGTCGAACAACGTCCCCGGTGGCCTCGAACGCAACATCGAGCTGGAGGCCCGCTACGCGGGTCGCATCCGCCGCACCGCGAGCTAGTCGCCGGGCACCGTGTACTGGTCGTGCTTCGCGAGGAACTCGGTGTACTCCTCGGCGCTCAGCTTGCGGCCGGAGTCGAGCAGCTCGGCCAGCTCGCGGAAGTAGTTCTCGCGCGGTGGGGCCGGGGCGAACAGGATCAGCATCTGGGCGGGCGCGTCGCTGTCGTTGCGGAACGCGTGGATGCCGCCTTCCGGGACGTACAGGAAGTCGCCGGCCGAGGTGTCGACCCACTTCTCGCCGTTGAACAGGCGGACCGTGCCCTCGACGATGTAGAAGGACTCGGAGAACGTCTTGTGGAAGTGCGCGTCCGGGCCGCCCGCCCGCGCCGCCATGCTGTACTGGAACAGTCCGAACTGGCCGTTGGTCACCGATCCGGTCGCCACGAACGCGTTGGTGACGTTGGGCCGGGTGAGGGTCTCCACCTCCCCGATCGGCCGGTAGGTCGCGTTGATCTCCCCCGAGTCGCCGACGTACGACACGCCGTCCTCCCCTCCATCGCGGTCTGCCACGATGGTACTGCCATGACCGACCGCCCCCATGTGCTGCTGAGCTGCGCCATCTCGCTCGACGGCTACCTCGACGACGCCTCCGACCGCCGCCTCGTGCTGTCCAACGCGGACGACTGGGACCGGGTCGACGAGGTCCGCGCGGGCGCCGACGCGATCATGGTCGGCGCCACCACGATCCGCCGGGACAACCCCCGGCTCGAGGTCCGGTCCGCCGACCGCCGCGCGGCGCGGGTCGAAGCCGGCAGGCCGGACACCCCGCTCAAGGTCACCGTCACGGCCACCGGCGACCTCGACCCGGCCGCCGCCTTCTTCGCCACCGGCGAGCAGCTCGTCTACGCCCCAGCCGGAGTCACCGCGCCGGGCACCGTGGTCCCCACCGGCGATCGGGTCGACCTGGCCGTCGACCTGGCGATGGTGCTCGCCGACCTGGCCGCACGCGGCGTGGCACGGCTCATGGTCGAGGGCGGCACGAGCATGCACACCGCGTTCCTCACCGCCGGCCTCGCCGACGAGCTGCACCTGGTGGTCGCCCCCTTCTTCGTCGGCGACAGCAAGGCGCCCCGGTTCGTCCACGACGGACGGTTCCCGTGGGACGGCACGCACCGGGCCACCCTGGTCGAGGTCCGGCGGATCGGCAACGTGGTGCTGCAGCGCTACTTGCTCAGTCGGTCCGAAGTGGACCGTCATTGGCTGCGCGCGGCCGTCGAGCTGTCCGAGCTGTGCCCGCCGACCGACAGCGCCTTCGACGTCGGCGCGATCGTCGTCGACGAGCACGGCGACGAGCTCGCCCGCGGCTACTCCCGCGAGCTCGACGACACCGGCCACGCCGAGGAGAACGCGCTGGCCAAGCTCGACCCGGCCGACCCGCGGCTGGCCGGCGCCACCATCTACAGCTCGCTGGAACCGTGTGGCCGGCGCAGGTCCCGCCCCCGCACGTGCACCGAGCTGATCCTCGCCGCCGGCATCACCCGGGTCGTGTTCGCCCTGCGTGAGCCACCCACGTTCGTCGACGGCGAGGGCGCCGAGCTGCTGGCGGCGGCCGACGTCGAGGTGACCGAGGTGCCCGAGCTGGCCGACGCCGTCCGGGACGTCAACCGGAGGCTGCTCTGACAGTCAGGCCAGGGTGAGCAGCGTGTCGGCCAGCACCGGCGCGTCGTCGCGGTCGGCGGCCGTCGCGGTGACCGTGCAGCCCTCCGCCGTGGCCCACACCCGGATCCGCAGTGTCTCACCGGGAAACACGACGCCGGCGAACTTCGTGGCGAAGCTCGCCACCCGACCGACCTCGCCGTCCAGCACACTGTCCACAACGGACTTACAGACGATCCCGTACGAGCACAGCCCGTGCAGGATCGGCCGGTCGAACCCGGCCCGCGCGGCGAACTCCGGGTCGGCGTGCAGCGGGTTGCGGTCACCGCACAGCCGGTAGAGCAACGCCTGCTGCGCCAGGATCGGCGCCTCGACCACCCGGTCCGGGTCGCGGTCGGGCACCTCCACCGCGGTGGACGGTCCGCGCTGCCCGCCGAACCCGCCCTCGCCGCGGGCGAAGATGCTCGACCTGGTCGTCCACAGTGGAGCGCCGGCCGGGTCGGTGACCGTGGTCTCCTGCACGATCACCGCGGCCTTCTCCTTGTCCCACACGTCCGCGATCCGCGACCGCGCCACCGCGGAACCAGACGCCGGGATGGGCGCGCTGACGGCGATCGACTGGGTGCCGTGCAGCACCTTGGACAGGTCGATGTCGATGCCCGGGAAGCGCACCGCGGGCGGCTCGAACGTGCGGAACCCCGGTGCCACCACACCGAACGTCGGCAGCACGTGCAGCCGGTCCTCCAGCACGTAGCGCAGCTCGCGCGGGTCGGTCGGCGGCGCGCCCGCGCCCAGCCCGAGGTGGTAGAGCAGGACGTCGGTGCTGCTCCAGCTGAACTCCGTCGCGCCGAGGTCGGCGCCGATGGCGACGGTCGGGTCGATGGGCATCGCGGACCTCACTCGTAGCTGATCTCGACGGCGTCGGTGACCGGGACGGACTGGCAGGCCAGGATGATGCCTTCCTCGATGTCCTCGTCCTCCAGCACGTCATTGTTCAGCATCTTCACCTCGCCGGCCACCAGCCGGCAGGCGCACGCGCTGCAGGCGCCCTCGCGACACGAGTACGGCGCGTCGACGTCGTTGTCCAGCAACAGGTCCAGCAGCTTCGTCGTCGCCGGCCAGTCGAACCGGTGGGTGGCGCCGTCCAGGGTCACCTCCACCGTGGACGATCCACGCGACTCGGTGACCGGGCTCGGGGTCACGCGCTCGAACGGGTTGGCACCGAGCGACTGGAACCGCTCGAGGCGCACCCGGCTCCTCGGCACGTCGAGCGCGGTCAACGCCTCCCGCACGGCCGCCATGAACGGCTTCGGCCCGCACACGAACGCCTCGTACCCGGCGTAGGGAGCGGCCAGCGCGGCGAGCGGCCGCGCGGTTGGCAGCCCCTGCACGGACTCCAGCCAATGCACGACCACGAGCCGGGACGGGTGCCGCGACGCGAGCGCGCCCAGCTCGCCGGCGAAGATCACCGACCGGTCGTCGCGGTTGGCGTAGACGAGCACGACCCGGCCGGATCCCTTGGCCAGCGCGGACTTCACGATCGACATGACCGGGGTGATCCCGCTGCCGGCGGCGAACAGCACGAGGTCGGCGTCGAGCGACTTCGGCGTGAACACCCCGGCGGGCGGCAACGCCTCGAGCTCGTCGCCGGCGGCGATCTCGTCGCAGAGCCAGTTCGAGCCGTACCCGTCGGCGGTGCGCTTGACGGTGACCTGCAGCCGGTCGTCCACATGCGGCGAGCTGGACAGCGAGTAGCAGCGGGCCACCGACCCGCACCGGTCGCTCGGGATCCGGACGGTCAGGAACTGGCCCGGCCGGTAGGCGAAGTCCGCGCGGTGTGCACCGTCCACCTCGAACACCAACGATCGCGCGTCCGCGGTCTCCTCGACGATCTCGGCCACGCGCAGCCGGTAGGACCGCTGCTCAGGCATCCGGAACCGCCAGCCGACCGCCGGCCACGGCCGCCTCGATGCTCGCCCGCAGCATGGGACACGTGTCGATCCGCGCGCCCACCTCGCCCGCCGCCACCCGCGCGGAGAACTCCGGGCAGGTCGCGGCCGGGTCGGCCGACCACTGCACGCTTGTCTGCACCCGGCTCGCCTTCCGCACCCGCACCTCGCTGCCGCAGGTGTCGCAGCGCACCGGGCTGAGACCGGACTCGAGGAACTCACGCTGGTCGGCCAGCGTGCCGGCCGGGTCGCGGTGGTCGGGTGCCTTCGCCCAGGGCGTCGACGGCATTGCCTCCCTCACGTGACCTCGGCCTCCCGGCGGGCCAGGTTCTCGGCGACCTCCCGCTCCCACACCTCGTTGGCGCGCGTGGTGTCCACCTCGAACTCGAAGCGGTTGGTCATCTCCTCGGTGACGTCCTCGGCGTCCACATAGAACTGCTCGTACCAGCGGCGCAGCTGGTAGACCGGGCCGTCCTCCTCGCACAGCAGCGGGTTGTCGATCCGGGTCTTGTTCCGCCAGATCTCCACGTCCTGCAGGAAACCGACGCCGAAGCTCTTGGCGAGCTTGCCGGCGACCTTGTCCGCCTTCTCCTTGGGCAGCCCGGGCAGCTTCCGCACGCTGACGCCCCACTGCAGCACGAACGAGTCCGCGGTGACCGGGTAGTGGCAGTTGACCAGCACGGTCTCGATGGTGGTGCCGTGGATGTCCTGCCACAGGTCGTTGATCATGTAGGACGGGCCGTAGTAGGACGCCTCGGACTTGAGCGTCACGCCTTCCGCCGAGTAGCTCGAGCCGACCTGGATGTCCGGGCGGGCCCGGGAGTTGAGGTACTGGGTGGCGACGTGGCCCTCGAAGACGTTCTTGAAGTAGGTCGGGAACGCGAAGTGGATGTAGAAGAAATGGGCCATGTCGACCATGTTGTCGATGATCTCGCGGCAGTTGGAGCCCTCGATCCGCACGGTGTCCCAGGTCCAGTCGCTCCACTCAGGACCCGACGCGCCGCGTGCCTCGGGGATCACGATGTCCGCCGGCGGCGGCTTGCCCTGCGGGTCGTGCCAGACGAACAGCTGCTTGTTGCGCACGAGGGTGAGCCACGAGCGGGTGCGGGCGCGCAGCGGAATGCGCTTGGCGTAGGGGATCCCGACGCACCTGCCGGTGCCCGACCAGCGCCAGTCGTGGAACGGGCAGGCGATCGCGTCGCCCTTGACCGTGCCCTGGGACAGGTCGCCGCCCATGTGCCGGCAGTACGCGTCGAGCACGTTGAGCGTGCCGTCCTCGGTGGCGAACACGACGAGCTTGGTGCCGAACGCCTCGACGGCGTGCGGCGTGCCGTCCCGGAAGGTGTCCGCGAGGCCGAGGCAGTGCCAGCCGCGGGCGAAGCGGGTCCGCGGGGCCCCGACGTCGATCATGCGCACTGTGCCGCCTCCCCGGAGTTCACCCCGTTGGCCACCTTGGGTTGGTGTCGTGCGGTTGAGCACGTACTTGTGGTTGGGTTGCATCCCGGTCCCCTTAGGTGCGGTTGGGAGACGCGCGGCCCACGCGGACGCGCGGTTGGCACAGGGAGTGTCATGCGTTTGTCTCCACAATGCCCTTGGCGGCCAGGTATCCGAAGGTCATCGCCGGCCCGATCGTCGCGCCGGGGCCGGCGTAGGTTCGGCCCATCACCGGGGCGCTCGCGTTGCCGGCCGCGTAGAGACCGGGGATCACCGTGCCGTCCTCGCGGAGCACCCGGGCCTTCGGGTCGGTGCGCAGGCCGCCCTTGGTGCCGAGGTCGCCGGGCACGATCCGGATCGCGTAGAAGGGCGCCTTGGCCAGCGGTGCGAGGCACGGGTTGGGCTTGTTGCGCGGGTCGCCGTAGTAGCGGTCGTACGCGCTCTCGCCGCGGTGGAAGTCTTCGTCCACACCGGACTCGGCGAACCCGTTGAACCGAATGACGGTCGCCCGGACGGCCGCGGGCGGTACACCGATCTCCTCGGCCAGCTTCTCGAGCGTGGGTGCCCGGTGCACCGCGCCGAACTTGTACCACCGCCCCGGGAACGGTTGCCTGGGGCCGAGACCCGCGAAGATGTAGCGGTTGCGGTAGCGCTGGTCGACGATCAGCCAGGCGGGAATGTGGCTCACCTCGTCGGTGTGCTGGTCGTACATGGCGTGCACGGCGTCGACGTAGGGCGCGGCCTCGTTGACGAACCGCTCGCCTGCCTGGTTGACGAGGACGCAGCCGGGCAGGGTGCGCTCGGCGAGGCAGAAGTACGGGCCGCGGGGCAGCATGATCGACGGACCCCACCAGGCGTCGTCCATCACCGCGACCGCCGCGCCCAGGCGCATACCGGCGTCGATGCCGTCACCCGTGTTGGTCTCCGCGCCGACCGTCCACTCGGTACAGACCGGCGCGCGCTGGTACTCCTTGCGCATCCGCTCGTTGCGCTCGAACCCGCCGGAGGTGAGGATGACGCCGCGCCGCGCGAGGACCGTCGTGGGCTGCCCGTCCCTGATCAGCTCGACGCCGGTGACCCGGCCGTCCTCGGTGCGCAGGCCCGTCATGGGGGTGTCCAGCCAGACCTTCGCCCCCGCCCGGGAGACGCCGGCCATGAGCCCGGCGGCGAGCGCCTGGCCCATGGTGAGCAGCCGGCGGCGCCGCGCGAGCGAGACGAGGCGGCGGCCGGCGACCCGGCCGGCCCTGGCGAGGCCGCGCGGGTGGCGGGCCATGAGGTTCATCCAGCGGTAGTCGGCCTGGGTGACCGCCATGCCGGTGGGCGCGCGGAGGTAGGGCTCGGCGAGCGTGGCGAGGTCCCCGTCGAACACGCGGGCGTCCATGGGCCGAGGCTCGATCGACCGCCCGCTCGGAAGGCCGCCGGGAGCTTCTGGGTAGTAGTCGGAGTAGCCCGGCACCCAGCGCATGCGCAGCGGGGTGTGCTCGAGCACGAACCGGACCATCTCGGGCCCGGCGGCCAGGAATGCCTGGCGCAGCTCGGGTTCGACGACGTCGCCGACGATGTGCGCGAGGTACTCGGCGGCCTGCTCCGGGGTGTCCTCGACGCCTGCCTCGCGGAGCACGTCGTTGTTGGGGATCCAGACGCCGCCACCGGAGCGGGCGGTGGAGCCGCCGAAGCGGTCGGCCTTCTCCACGAGCACGGTGTCGAGGCCGTGGCGCGCGGCGGTGAGGGCGGCGGTCATCCCGGCCGCGCCGGCGCCGACGACTACCACGTCCGCTGTCTCCATGAGCCTCATACTAGAACAGGTTATAGTTTTTCACATGCCCCCTGACTGGGATGACCACGCGGACGTCGTCGTCGTGGGATTCGGCGGCGCCGGTGCGTGTGCCGCGACCGAGGCCGCCCGGGCAGGGGCGGACGTGCTGGTGCTGGACCGCTTCACCGGCGGCGGCGCGACCGCGCTGTCCGGTGGCGTGGTCTACGCGGGCGGCGGGACATCGGTGCAGCGCGCCGCCGAGGTGACCGACTCCGTGGACGCGATGTACGACTACCTGGCGCAGGAGGTCGGCGAGGTCGTGAGTCCGGCGACGCTGCGCCGGTTCTGCGAGTCGTCACCGGCGATGATCGACTGGCTGGCCGGGCTGGGCGTGCCGTTCGACCCGAGCGTGTGCCCGTTCAAGACGTCCTACCCGCCGAACGACTACTACCTCTACTACTCGGGGAGCGAGAACGCCTGGCCGTACCGGTCGTCGGCGGCGCCGGCACCGCGCGGGCACCGGGCCCATGGCCGCGGCACCTCGGGGCGGGTGCTCTTCGACGCGTTGTCGTCGGCCGCCCAGGGCGCGGGCGCGCGGGTGCGGTCGTGGACGTCGGCCACCCGGCTGGTGGTCGAGTCCGGCCGGGTCGTCGGGGTGGAGTGCCGCACGCTCGCCGGCGCGCCCGCGCGGGTCCGCCGGCGGCTGGCCCGGCTGCACCGGTACGCGACGAAGCCGGGCCTGTACGTGCCCGCGCCGGCCCGCCGCCTGCACCGCCGGATCGCCGCGCTGGAGCGCCGGTGGGCCCGGCCGCTGCTCGTCGAGGCCCGCCGTGGTGTGGTGCTGGCCGCCGGCGGGTTCGTGACGAACCGCGAGATGATGCGCGAGCACGCCCCGGCCTACCGCGGTGGTCTCCCCCTCGGCACCCAGGGCGACGACGGCGGCGGGATCCGGCTGGGCGTCGAGGCCGGCGGGGCCGCCGACCGGCTCGACGTCGTGTCGGCCTGGCGTTTCATCACCCCGCCGAGCGCGCTGACGCGCGGCATCCTGGTCGGCCCCGACGGCACCCGCTTCGTGGACGAGTCGAGCTACGGCGCCGCGATCGGCGACCGCCTGGTGGCCGGCGGCGGCCTCGCCTGGCTGCTGGTCGACGGCCCGATCGTGGCCGACGCCCGCCGCCAGGTTCGCCGCGAGACCCTGTGGTTCCAACGACTCCAGGCCCACTACCTGCTGAGCTGGTCGCGCACCCGCGCCGCCTCCGTGGCCGAAGTGGCTCGCAGAGCCGGCATCGACCCGTCCGCCCTGGCGAAGACCGTGGACGCGTACGGCGCCACCCCCGACGAGTTCGGCAAGCACCCCGACCTGGTGAGCCCGTTGCGGAACCCGCCGTACACGCTGATCGACTGCTCGTACGGCCCCCGCCTCGGCTACCCGTGCCCGGTGCTGACCCTGGGCGGGCTGACCGTCGACGAGTCGTCCGGCCAGGTGCTCACGCCGGGCGGCGACCCGGTCGACGGGCTGTACGCGGCGGGCCGCACGGCGGTGGGGATCTGCTCGAACTCCTACGTCAGCGGCCTGTCGCTCGCGGACTGCGTGTTCTCCGGCCGCCGCGCCGGCAGGCACGCGGCCGCGGTGCAGGCGCGACCGAGCTGAGGCCGTCCGGCCACCGGCGCCGCTCGAGATAGTCGGTCAGCAACGCGATGAACTCGGCCTGCTCGGCTACGGCCTTCGCGATGACCTCGCGGAGCTCACTCACCGGCGGCACCGGCGCGCATCTCGTCCAGCGCGGCCGAGGTCGTGGCGATCAGCTCGGCCAGCCCGTCCTCGGTGGCGTGCAGCTGGAAGTCGCCGAACCGGCCGCCGAAGCTGAGCTCGACCTCGCCGCCACAGATGTCGTACTCGATGTCGGCGCCTCCGTCGACCTTGACCCAGGCGCACAACTGCATCCCGCTGCCGTGAACCATCCCGCCTCCTCGTAGTGTTTGCGTACTCACTCCTTGTGGTCCCATCCGGCAGCGTAAACTACTCTCAAACATATTGCGCACACCCGAAGGAGTGAATCGTGGGGCACGGGCAACGCCGCACCGCCGACCGCATCCAGATCGGCGCGACGCTCAAACGCATGCGCACCGAGGCGGAGGTCGCCCGGGACGCCGCCGCCGAGCGGATCGGCTGCACCACCGCGACCATCGGCAACATCGAGCAGGGCCGCACCAAGCTCAGCCACGGCGACCTGGCCGCACTGCTCGATCTCTACGGCGTGCCGGCGGACCAGGCCGAGGACCTGGTCGAGGTCAACCGCGCCGCGCACCGCGCGGTCAAGCGCGTCCGCGGCGGCGGCGACATCCAGCCCCACCAGCGCCGCGCCGGCGACCTGATCCGCGCCGCACAGGCGATCCGGTACTACTGCCCGGAGGCGTTCCACGGGGTGCTCCAGCACGAGGACTACGCCCGCGCGGTCATGGCGCCGACCGGGCACATCGACCACGTGCTCGAGACCCGCCTGCGCTACCGGCTGGACCTGGCCGACGCGCTCAGCCGCGAGCCGCAGCCGCTGGAGTTCTGGGCGGTGGTCGGCGAGGCCGCGTTGCGCAAGAACTTCGGCGGCCAAGCCGTGATGAGCCGTCAGCTGCGGCATGTCGCGGAGCTGTGCCGAGCCCGGCCGAACGTCACCGTCCAGGTGATGCCGCTCAACGCCCGCGAGCACGAGTTTGTCGGCGCCACGGTCACGATCTACGACTTCGGCGGCGCGATGCCCGAGATCGCGAGCGTGGACACCACCCTCGGCGACCAGTTCTTCGAACGGGACTCGGCGGTCGCCGAGGCGATCGCCAAGTTCGACGACGTCCGGCTCAAGGCCCTCGATCCACTGACGAGCATCGATATGATGGAGGACCTCAGCCGCCGGTGAATCGAGCGACGATGTCCTTACAGCCCAACCGATGGACCACGTACTCCTCGAACGGGAGCACCTGCGTGGAGGTCATGCTGACCGACACCGAGGTCCTGGTGCGCAACTCCACCCGACCCGAGGCAGGCACACTGTCGTTCAGCTTCGCCGAGTGGGACTCGCACACCAAGGGCCAGAAGCTCGGTGTCTTCGACCTCCCCGCAGGCACCGTCTGACCGTCAGCTCTCCTCCGGCTGGTCGGGGGGTGCGCTCAGCAACGCCGTGATCTGCGCCTGCCCCAGCGCGAGCGTCGTGAAACCTTCGCGCATCCCGGCGATTTCTCCGCGCAACTCGGCGAAGCCTTCGTGCATCTCTCCGCGCAACTCGGCGAAGCCTTCGCGCATCTCTCCGCGCAACTCTCCGCGCAACTCGGCGAAGCCTTCGCGCATCTCGCGGCCCTGCTCCACCTGGGTCTCACGCAGGGCGTGCAGCGACCTGGTGTGCGCTCGAAGCTCGACCCGCATCTCGGACACGTCGCGGTCAGCCGCCCCGGCCAGCACGCGAGCGGCGGCCGCGTCCTGCCGGACGTCTGCCATATCCCGCTCCAGCCGGGTGACGCGCTCATCGAGGTTGTCGGGCTCACTCATGGGGTTCCCCTCTCTACGGTTCAGCGTAGCCAACTTCCCCTTCAGCCTGCAGCACCTCCCGGGCAGTACCCAAACGGTTGTCCACAGGCTCGGGGGAGTTGTCCACAGGGCATCGAGACCCGCCAGGATCGACATAAACGAGAACGTGTTCTAGTCTTGCGGGCATGAGTGACCAGGTGATCGACGCCGTGCGGGAGCTCCTTCCGGTGCTGCGCGAGCGCACCCAGGACACCGAGGACGCCCGGCGCGTCTCCGACGAGTCGATCAAGGCGTTGCAGCAGACCGGGTTCTTCAAGCTGCTGCAGCCGACCAGGTACGGCGGCCTCGAGCGGCACCCCAACGACTTCTACCGCGCCGTCCGCGCCGTCTCCAGTGCCTGCGGCTCCACGGGCTGGGTGGCGAGCGTCCTGGGCTGCCACCCGTGGCAGCTCGCGCTGTTCGACGACCGCGCGCAGCAGGAGGTCTGGGGCGAGGACGACGACACCCGCGTCTCGTCGTCCTACGCGCCGATGGGGCGGGCCAAGCCCACCAAGGACGGCTTCGAGTTCACCGGTCGGTGGAGCTTCTCCTCCGGATGCGACCACGCCGGTTGGGTCTTCGTCGGCGGGCTGGTGGTCGACGACGAGGGCAACCCGACCGACTTCCGCACCTTCCTGCTGCCCCGCGCGGACTACCGCATCGACGACGTCTGGGACACGATCGGCCTGCGCGGCACCGGCAGCAACGACATCATCGTCGACAGCGTCGTCGTCCCCGAGTACCGCACGCTCAGCTTCATGGACACCGGCAAGTGCCAAGGCCCCGGTCAGGCCGTCAACACCGGTCCGCTCTACAAGCTCCCCTTCGCCTCGGTCTTCTCCTGCTCCATCGCCGTCCCGGTCGTCGGCATGGCCACCGGCGCCTACGACGCCTACGTCAACCACACCCGCGAGCGTGTCCGCGCGTCCACCGGCGGCCGCGCCGCCGAGGACCCGTTCAACCAGCTGCGCATCGCCGAGGCGGCCAGCAAGATCGACGCGGCCATGCTGCAGATCGAGCGCAACATCGACGAGGCGATGCGGCGTGCCACGGCCGGCGAGAAGATCCCGTTCCCGCTGCGCGTGCAGACCCGCAGGGACCAGGTCAACGCCACCAGCGCCGCGATCGCCGCCGTGGACCGGCTGTTCGAGAGCGCGGGCGGCGGCGCGCTCAAGGTCGGCACCCCGATCCAGCGCTTCTGGCGCGACGCGCACGCCGGCCGGGTGCACGCCATCAACGATCCGGAGAAGGCGCTGGCCATGTACGGCCGGGCACAGCTCGGGCTGAAGGTGACCGACGCGTGGGTCTGACCACAGAGGACACCCGGGCGGGTCTGCACTACCACGAGGCCGGCGACGGCGAGGCCGTGGTGATGCTGCACGGTGGTGGTCCCGGCGCCTCGGCCTGGAGCAACTTCGGCCCCAACCTCCCGGTGTTCGCCAAGCGGTACCGCACGGTGCTCGTCGACCAGCCGGGGTTCGGGCGGTCCGCCAAGCCCGAGATCACCAGCCAGTACTTCACCTTCAGCGCCGACGCCCTGAAGAAGCTGCTCGACGAGCTGGGCATCGCGCGCGCCCACATCGTCGGCAACTCGCTCGGCGGCGGCACCGCGGTCCGGTTCGCGCTACGCCACCCCGACCGGGCGGGCCGGCTGGTGCTCATGGCGCCGGGTGGGCTCAACCTCGGCGTCTTCTCCCCGGATCCCACCGAGGGCATCAAGCGGCTCTACCAGTTCGCCGCGCCACCGGGCCCCAGCAAGGAGAAGCTGGCGAACTTCCTGCGCACGTTGGTGTACGACCAGTCCCTCGTCACCGACGAGCTGGTCGCGGAGCGCTTCGAAGCGGCCGGCGACCCGGAGTCGTTGCGGGCCATGGCATCCATGGGCGCCTCGTTCGCCAAGGACCCGGAGGAGGGCATGCTCTGGCGCGAGGCCCACCGGCTGCGCCAGCGCGTCCTGCTGGTCTGGGGTCGCGAGGACCGGGTCAACCCCCTGGACGGCGCGCTCGTCGCGCTCAAGCTGATCCCGCGCGCGCAGCTGCACGTGTTCGGCCGGTGTGGACACTGGGCGCAGCTCGAGAAGTTCGCCGAGTTCAACCGGCTCACCATGGACTTCCTCGGAGGTGACTGATGGGCATCCGGTCCCTGGGCTACCTACGCGTCGAGGCCACCGACGTGCCGGCCTGGCGCGAGTACGGGCTCAAGGTGCTCGGCATGGTCGAGGGCAAGGGCACCAACCCCGACGCGCTGTACCTGCGGATGGACGACTTCCCGGCCCGCCTCGTGATCCTGCCCGGCGAGGCCGACCGGCTCGCCGCGTCCGGCTGGGAGGTCGCCGACGTCGCCGGGCTCGGCGAGGTCTGCGGGCGGCTCGAGGCCGCTGGCGTGCCGTACAAGGAAGGCACTCCCGAGGAGCGCGCCGACCGACGGGTCGACCAGCTGGTCACGTTCGAGGACCCGTCGGGCAACACACTGGAGGTGTTCCACGGCGCGGCGCTCGAGCACCGCCGCGTCGTCAGCCGGTACGGGCACCGGTTCGTCACCGGCGAGCAGGGCCTCGGCCACGTCGTGCTGTCCACCCGGGACGATGCGGAGGCACTGCGCTTCTACCGCGACGTCCTGGGCTTCCGGCTGCGCGACTCGATGCGCCTGCCACCGCAGCTGGTCGGGCGGCCGGCCGGCGGGGAACCCGCGTGGCTGCGGTTCTTCGGCTGCAACCCGCGCCACCACAGCCTCGCGTTCCTGCCGATGCCGACGCCGTCCGGGATCGTGCACCTGATGGTCGAGGTGACCCACACCGACGACGTCGGCCTGTGCCACGACCGGGCCCTGCGCCGCAAGGTGCCGATGTCGGCCACCCTCGGCCGGCACGTCAACGACCTGATGCTGTCGTTCTACATGAGGACGCCCGGCGGGTTCGACATCGAGTTCGGCTGCGAGGGTCGCACCGTCGACGATGGCACGTGGATCGCGCGCGAGAGCACCGCGGTCTCCTTGTGGGGCCACGACTTCAGCATCGGGTCCCGGTGATCGGCCAGGCGATCGAGCCCGCTCGGTTCCGCCAGGCGCTCGGGCACTTCTGCACGGGCGTCACCGTCGTCACCGCGCTGCGCGACGCCGAGCCGGTCGGGTTCGCCTGCCAGTCCTTCGCCGCGCTCTCCCTCGACCCGCCGCTGGTGCTGTTCTGCCCCGGGCGCGTGTCGCGCACCTGGCCGCTGATCGAGCGGCACGGCCACTTCTGCGTCAACGTGCTGAGCCACGCGCAACGCGCCGTCAGCACGGTGTTCGGCACCGCGGGCGCGGACAAGTTCGCCACCGTGGCGTGGTCGCCCGCGCCGTCCGGGGCGCCGGTGCTCGACGGCGTGGTCACGTGGCTCGACTGCGCGATCGAGACCGTGCACGACGGCGGCGACCACCACGTGGTGCTCGGCCGGGTCACCACGCTGGGTCCGCATCGCGCCGACCGGCCGCTGCTGTTCTACCGCGGCGCGTACACGGTGACCGAGCCCGCCGGGCCGCCTGCCCACTTCGCGGGCATCCTCGACAACCTCATCACGTGGTCCCGGCACGACGACTGGATCTGACCCCCGCGGCGGCGCATCCGCGCGGGACGAATCGCCCAGGCAGCCCATTGACGGTCGGAAAATTTCAATGATCCTCAAAAGAGCGAAAACTTTCGCCCTTGAGGAGGCTCACATGCCCCGCTCCCTGCCCCGCCGCGTCGCGGCCAGACCCGTGGTGGCCGTCCTGGCCGCCACGACCCTGCTCGTCAGCCTTGCCCCCGCCACCCCACCGAGTGGCCCGACCGGCCCCGCCGCGCCGGTCGCGGCCGAGCTTCGCGCCGAGGTGGCCGCCGCCGAGGACGGTCAAGCCGTACGCGCCCTGGTGATGCTGCCCAACGCCGGTGAGCTCGCCGGCGACCGGACCGAGGTGCTCGACGCCCTGCGCGGGCACGCCACCGACAGCCAGGCCGAGGTGGAGCTCGCCCTGGAGCGACGCGCCGAGACCTCCGGCGCGGTGACCGTGCTCAACCGCTTCTGGGTCACCAACATGCTGCTGGTCGAGTTCCCGGCCAGCACCCGGACCCTCGACGCGCTCGCCACCGTGCCCGGTGTGGACCGCGTCATCCCGAACTTCGAGCTCACCGCGCCCCGACCGACCGCGAGCACCACGACGGTCGCCCCGAACGCCGAGCTCACCTGGGGCCTCGCCAAGATCGAGGCCGGCCGGGTGTGGCAGGAGCTCGGCGTCGACGGCTCCGGCGTGCGGGTCGCCACCCTCGACACCGGCGTCGACATCACCCACCCCGACCTCGCCGGCAAGATGGTCACCGACGACCCCGACGACCCGAACCACCCCGGCGGCTGGATGGAGTTCGACTCCAGCGGCGGGCTGGTCGCCTCGGCGCCGCACGACTCGGCCTACCACGGCACCCACGTCTCCGGCACGATCCACGGCGGCGCCACGTCCGGCGTCGCGATCGGCGGGGCCTACGGCGCGCAGCTCATGCACGGCCTGGTGATCCCCGGCGGCAGCGGCTCGTTCGCCCAGGTGGCGGCCGGCATGCAGTGGGCCGTCGCGCCGGTCGACGCGGCCGGCAACCCCGCGGGCGAGCCGGCGGACGTGGTGAACATGTCCCTCGGCGCCAACGGGTTCTTCGAGGAGATGATCGCCCCGACCCGGGCGATGCGTGCCCTCGGCACCTTCCCCGCCTTCGCCATCGGCAACAACTGCGCCACCGGCGGCACCGGCAGCCCCGGCAACGTCTTCGAGGCCGTCGGCGTCGGCGCCACCGACAGCGCCGACAACGTCGCGAGCTTCTCCTGCGGCGGCACCGTCCGCAAGGACCAGTGGACCGACCCGCCCGCGGACTGGCCGGACACCTGGGTGAAGCCGGACATCTCCGCGCCCGGCGTGGACGTGTACTCGGCCTCGCCCGGCGGCGGCTACCGGACGCTGTCCGGTACCTCGATGGCCACCCCGCACACGGCCGCGACCGTCGCGCTGATGCTGTCCGCGGCGAGCGACCTGACCGTGGACGAGGCCCTCGACGTGCTCGGTGACACGGCGTTCTGGGACGACCGGTACGGCCAGGCCCCGCCGGACACCCGGTTCGGCGCCGGCCGGATCAACGCCTTCGAGGCCACCCGGTTCGTCGCGCTCGACTCCGGCATCAGCGGGACGGTCACCGACGCCGCCACCGGCGATCCGGTCGACGCGACGCTGACCATCGAGCCCGGCGGCCGCACCGCGGTCACCGGCGCCGACGGCACGTACACCAGCCGCCTCACGCCCGGGACCTACTCGGTCACGGTCGAGGCGTTCGGCTACGAGCAGGCCACGGTGTCCGGCGTGGTGGTCGCGGAGGACAACTTCGCCGTGGCCGACGTCGCGCTGACCGCACTGCCGAGTGGGCAGGTCACCGGTGCGGCCACGCTCGACGAGTCCGGCCAGGGCATCCCCGGGGTCACCGTGCGGGTGCTCGGCGTGCCGGTCGACCTGTCCGCGGTCACCGGCGTCGACGGCACGTACACGATTCCCGCCGTGCCGGCCGGCGACTACCGGGTGGCGGCCACGCACGCGACCTTCCAGGCACCGGCCGCGGTCGACGTCACGGTGACCGCGGGCGCGGCCGCCCGGGCGGACTTCGCGTTCGGGGTGCCGCCGCGGTCGGTCGCGATCGTGGACAGCTCGGCCACCCGGGCCGCGCAGTACCGCGACGTGGTGTTCGCCCCGCGCGGGATCGCCTCCGCGATCTACGACTGGGACCAGCTCGAGGAGGCCGCGCGGCACGCCACCGTGGTGCTCGGCTACGGCACGTTGTCCTCGGACTACGACCAGGCGCGGTTCCAGGCGTTCCTGGACGCCACCGACGCCAACGGCACGGGCGTGATCTTCACCGACCACGCCTTCGGCTCGGGGAGCGGGATCAAGCAGCTGTCCGCGCACACCGGGCAGCCGGTCTCGGTCGGGTCGAGCAGCAGCGGCAGCACGTCGGCCGAGTCGTACTACGAGGTCACCGCCGAGCACCCGCTGCTCGAGGGTTACCACGTCGGCGACCACATCGTGATCGACAACAGCACGCAGGCCAAGTGGGTGGCGTGGTTCAACGAGTACGAGGGAGAGGGTCGGCAGACCCTCGCCGGCCTCGGGCGCACCGCGGACGGCGTGCTCGGCGGCGGCATCGGCGTCGACGAGCGGGCCACCAACCGGCACGTCCTGCTGTCCACGAACGGCGTGTCGGCGACCCGAGGACCCGCGGACTGGACGCCGGAGGCGACGGACCTGTTCCTCAACGCGATCGAGTGGGCGTCGCCGCCGCCGGTGCCGAACCAGCCGTACTTCGCCGTGCACGACCTCCAGGTCTCGCCGGGGCTGGTCAAGGCGGACGAGCCGGTCGAGGTGTCGGTGCGGGTGAAGAACGTCGGCGGCTCGGCGGGCACCTATGACGCGGTGCTGCGGGTCGGCGGCGCGGTCGAGGAGACCACACCGGTGACCCTCGCGGCCGGCGCGTCGACAACCGTGCGCTGGACGCTGACGCCCGACACGCTGGGCACCTTCCCCGTCCAGGTCGGCAACCTGACCGGCTCGTTCCGCGTGCGGCCGCCGGTCGTCGACCTTGTGGCGTCCACAGTGGACGCACCGGGGGCGGCGGCGGTCGGCCCGCTGGCCGGCGCGACGGTCGAGCTGATCGACGAGGGGCAGGTCCGCCCGCTCGGCACCACCGGGGACGACGGGCGCCTGTCGTTCGAGATCCCGGACCCGGTCGGCAGGTACACCCTCGTGGTGCGCAAGCCGACGCCGGCGGACGGCGGTCCCGGATACCTGCTGCACCAGGAGATCACCGTGATCGACGACGACGCGGTGAGCTTCGCGCCGCGCGTGCTGGCGGGCACGTCCGGTGCGGCGGCGGCGAGCGGCATCGGCGACGACTTCGCGGTACGGGCGACGCTCGACCTCGACAGCGCCGACGACCGGCACACCGGCTCGGTGTTCCTGCGCCCGGCCGGCACCGCGCCGTACGGCTACCGCTACGAGCCGGGCGAGCTGATCGCGAGCCTGGACCGGTACGAGGCGGTGACCGTGCACGAGGTGAGCCACCTGGAGCAGGACTGGTTCCTGCCGAGCCAGGTGGCCGGCGGGCTGGACTGGATCGACCCGTACGACACCACGTTCGCCTTCGGCGGCCCGGCGGCGGTCCGGCTCGGCGACGTGACCGTGGGCGAGGACGGCGTGACGACGGTCGACTGGTCGGTCACCGACGCGCACGGCCGTCCGTTCGAGACGATCATGGCCTCGGACGTGCGACCGTTCCTCACCCTGCCGGAGCGGACGAAGCTGGAGGACGTCGAGGGGCTCGTGCGCGCCGCGGCGCCCAACGAGCTCGAGCCGATCCTGCGGCTGTTCGACCCGGCGGGCGAGCCGGTACGGGCCGGCTCGATCGAGTGGGACGCCCAGCCGTTCACGTTCACGCTCGACCCGAGCACGCCGCACGGCGAGTACCGGCTGGCGCTCGACCTGGACACCGGCGGCTACTCGGGCGACATCACCGCGGCCACGGCGCTGCGGGTCGGCCCCGAACCGGTCGCCGACGTGCGGGTGTCGGACACCCGGGCCGGGGCGGCGGAGCAGAACGCCGCGCTCCGGTACGACGTGCTGGCGGCCAACCGCGGCACCGCCGACTCCGGGCCCCTGGCCTGGACGGTGCGGATCGCGAGCGGCTCGGCGGTGGCGCCGAAGGACGTCGTCCTGCGGGTGCTGGTCGACGGCGCCTGGCAGCGGGTGCGGCTCACCCGCGACGGCACCGGGCTGACCGGCACGGTCACCGGTGACGTCGCGCTCGCCGCGGGCGCCGAGCGGACGTGGCGGATGTCCTTGCTGTTCAAGCAGAGCGGCACCTACACCGTCACGGACACCTTCGCCGGCGCGGCGGTGTCGGTGACCAGTGCCGACGACATCACGGTGGCCGCGCCGGTTGCGGCGGGCGTGCGGTAGCCGCCGCCGGGATCCCGCGATGTGGCGGCATCGCGGGATCCCGGCCCCACGTGCGGCACCTTCTAGGGTGGGGCACGTGGACTTCGCCGAGATCGTCATCGAGACCGACCGGCTCGACTTCCCCGCCCTGGCCGCGGGCGACGGACCGGTTGTCGTGTGCTGGCACGGTTTTCCCGACCACCCGGCCACGTTCGGCCCGCTCGCCGAACGGTTGGTGGCGGCCGGCCGCCGGGTCGTGGCACCGTGGCTGCGTGGCCACCACCCCGCCACCGCGGACGCGATGACCTACGCCGACAGCATCACGCTGGCCGCCGACGCCGCGGCGGTGTCGGCGGCGCTCGCGCCCGACGGGGTCGACATGATCGGCCACGACATCGGCGCCGGCATGGTGCACCGGGTGGCCGCGGCGTGGCCGGACCGGCTGCGCCGGGGCATGACGATGGCGGTGCCGCCGCCCGCGTCGCTCGGCGGCGTCTTCGCCGATCCCGCTCAGCTGCAACGGTTCTTCTACCTGTTCCTGTTCCAGGTGCCGCAGGTGGCGGAGGCCGTGCTGAACGCGAACCGTGCCCTCGTCGACCACCTGTGGGCGACCTGGTCCCCGGACCTCGACCCCGGCGACCACCGCGCCCGCGTCCACGCCCTGTACGGCGACCCGAGCCTCACGGCCAACGCCCTGCGCATCTACCGCGGCAACTTCGACACGTCCCTGCACGACCCGGCGCTGGCCCCGCTCGCCGCGCGGACCGAGGCCCCCGCGCCGGTCCCGCTGCTGGTGCTGGGCGGCGCGGACGACGGCTGCGTCGACGCGAAGTTCTACGAAGGCGCGGAAGCCGGCCTCGCCCCGGGCTCCCGGGTGGAGATCGTCACCGACACCGGCCACTTCATGCACCTGGACCGCCCGGACGAGATCGCCCGGCTCGCGCTGGAGTGGTTCGACTAGTTGGAGTGGTTCGACTAGTAGGTGAACACGTCGGCGAACCGGAGCAGCTCCGCGACGCCGATCTCCGGCGGGAACGGCGACCGCTCCAGGTTGAACACGGTCACGTGGAGGAACGTGCCGTCCGGGCGCAGTGAGGTCAGGCTGTGGATCATCCGGCCCGACCCCGGGTCGGTGTACATGTTCACGTCGGCCGAGGTGCCGTCGGGCAGCATCGAGAACGTGCAGTCCAGCTCGAACTCCGGACACGGCGAGTACCGCGGGTCGGCGTCGGGGTCGCGGAACTGCACCTCGATGACCACGACCGTCGTGTCGGGCGGGGTGCCGTAGCTCGCCTGGGCCAGGTAGCTGCCCGGCTCGAGGGTGACTCCGGTGTAGAACTCCAGCGCCGGCCGCGGCAGGTTCACGATCTGCGGGCCGACCGGGCCGGGCCGCAGGTCGGCGACGCCGGGCAGCACCGTGGGCAGAGCGTCGAGGAGCTGCTCGGTGAGCCGCCGGGAGCGCTCGTCGATGACGGCCACCGTGTCCTCCGGCGGCTCGACGGTCGGCAGACCCGGTGGGAACAGCGGAACGGTCCACACAGTCGGCGGCGGGGACCACTCGTCCGAGTCGACCCGCGGAGCACTCGTCGGCTCGCCGACGCCGAGCATGGCGGCGAACACCCCGGCCGCGACGAGCACCACGACCGCGACGCCGACGGCTCGCATCCGCTGTCGTTGCCCGGTTTCCGGCTCGGCGGGGTCGACGGGCGAGGGGCGGGCGCCGGCGGCGAGCGCCGCCAGTTCCGCGGCGAGCCGCTCACCGTCGGTCTCCATCTGCTCGAGGGCCACCGTGGTCTCGGCGACGACCGCCTGCTCGAGACACCCGAGGGCGGCGGCGGCCTCCTCGACCGACAGTCCGGCCCAGTACCGCAGCACGACCGCGGCCCGCTGCCGCGGCAGCAGCTCGCCGAGCGCGCGGCGCAGCAGCTCCGCCGCCAGCTCGGCGCCGGTCCGCGGCGAAGGATCGGGCTCGTAGCCCTGGCCCGGATCTGCGAGCCACGCGGCGACGAGCGTGTCGCGGTCGAGGTACGCGCGCGTCAGCCAGTCGGCGTGGTTCTGGTCGCCGGTGAGCAGATATGCCGTCCGGGCCAGGGCCGGCGCCTCGTCCGCTGGCACCATGGGTCCATGATGACCGAGGACGACGTGCGACGGGTAGCCCTCTCGCTGCCGCACACCACGGAGAAGCCCTCCTACGGCACCCCCGGCTTCCGCGTGCGGGACAAGATGTTCGCCCGCATCCGCGACGAGGTCGACGTGCTGCTCGTCTGGGTCACCGACGAGGGCGAGAAGCGCGCGCTGGTCGAGTCCGAGCCGGACAAGTTCTTCACCACCCCGCACTACGACGGCCACCCGACCGTGCTCGTCCGCTTGGGCGCCGTCGACGAGCAGGAGCTGACCGAGCTGCTGACCGAGTCGTGGCGGCTCCGCGCCCCGAAACGCGTGCTCGCCGACCTGGGCGACTCGGGACACTAGTGTCGTGAGTTCGAGGTTGTTTGACGTTTGCCGGGGATCCAGATCGTTCCTGGCGAGGCGGAGGGAATCCCTCATACCGGGTCGTATTCGGGTTTCCCGACAACGCGGCCAGGGGCGATCTGGGCCCCGGCAAAC